>DASVNU010000210.1:0-12555 GCA_036383655.1 Sphingomonas sp.
AAGGCGCGCGACCGCGCGCATCTGTTGCTCGGCCTGGTCATCGCGGTCACCAATCTCGACGAAGTCGTCCGCATCATCCGTGGGTCGTCGAGCCCGACCGCGGCACGCCATGCGCTGTTGATGCGCGACTGGCCGATCGCCGAAATCGCCGGCTATATCCGACTGGTCGAAGCGACCGATGTCGAGGTCACCGGCGACACCTACCGCCTGTCGGACCTCCAGGTTCGCGCTATCCTCGACTTGCGCCTCCACCGCCTGACCGCGCTCGGCCGGGACGAGATTGGCGACGAGCTCAAGGAACTCGCCGCCTCGATCGCCGAACTGCTCGAGATCCTGGCCAATCGCGCGCGCCTCTATGAAGTGATGCGCGAGGAACTGGCCGCGGTGCGCGCCGAATTCGCCACGCCGCGCCGCACCGAAATCGCGGCGGCGGCCGACGGCATCGAGGACGAGGATCTGATCGAGCGCGAGGACATGGTCGTGACCGTGACCATGCAGGGCTATATCAAGCGCACGCCGCTCGACACGTTCCGCGCGCAGGCCCGCGGCGGCAAGGGCCGCGCCGGCATGGCGACCAAGGACGAGGATGCGGTCACCGAACTGTTCGTCACCTCGACCCATACCCCGGTGTTGTTCTTCTCCACGCTCGGCCGTGTCTATCGGATGAAGGTGTGGCGCCTGCCCGAAGGCGGCGCGAACACACGCGGGCGGCCGATGATCAACCTGCTGCCGCTGGCCGAGGGCGAGACGGTCTCTACCGTGCTGCCGTTGCCCGAGGACGAGAATGAATGGGGCAAGCTCCACGTCATGTTCGCGACCGCCAAGGGTTCGGTGCGCCGCAATTCGATGGATGCGTTCACCAACGTGCCGTCGAACGGCAAGATCGCGATGAAGTTCGAAGGCGAGGATGAGGACGATCGGCTGATCGGCGTCGCGTTGCTCGACGAGAGCGACGACGTGCTGCTCGCCACACGCCAGGGCAAGGCGATCCGTTTCGCCGGCGATGACGTCCGCGAATTCCAGAGCCGTGCGTCGACCGGCGTGCGCGGCATGCGGCTGGCGGATCGCGACGAAGTGATCTCGCTGTCGATCCTCCACCGCGTCGGCGTCCAGGACCAGGAGGAGCGCGAGGATTATCTCCGTCACGCCGCCTGGAAGGGCGAGGATACCGAGGGCACGCGCAAGCCGCGCGAGATGGACGACGAGCGCTTCGCCTATCTCGGCGAACGCGAACAATTCATCCTGACCGTCTGCGCCAATGGCTATGGCAAATTGTCATCGGCCTATGAATATCGCCGCACCGGGCGCGGCGGCCAGGGCATCACCAATATCGACAATATCGCGCGCAACGGCCTCGTCGTCGCCAGCTTCGCGGCGACCAAGGCCGACCAGCTGATGCTGGTGACCGACCAGGCCAAATTGATCCGCCTGGGCCTCGACAGCCTGCGCGTGATCGGCCGCGGGTCGGCCGGCGTGCGGCTGTTCAACGTTGCCGACAACGAGCATGTCGTCTCGGCCGCGAAGATCGGCGAAAGCGACGAGGAAGAGGAAGGCGCCGAAGCGCCGGTGGAAGGCGGCGACGCCAACCCTGTCGAAGGCGTTACCGACGGTGGCGAGACCGATGGAGGCGAAACCGAGGGTGGTGAGGCCGAGGCGTGAGCGCCCGGCCCGACACCGCCTATAAGGTGCTGACCGCCGATCAGATGCGCGATTTCGAAGCCGATCGCTTCGTGGGCGCGCCGATCGACCTCGCCGATGGCTATATCCACTTGTCGACCCGCGATCAGTTGACCGAGACGGTCGACAAGCATTTCGCCGGCCAGTCCGACCTGTGGGTCGCGGCGGTCGACCTCGCGGCGCTGGAGGAAACGCTACGCTGGGAGGAATCGCGCGGCGGCGCGTTGTTTCCCCATATTTACGGTGCCATGCCGCTCGACACGGTAATCGCTTATGGCCCGCTCGATCGCGATGACGACGGGACGGTGAAGCTGCCCGTCGCCGGCTGATCGCGGACTCGGCATCATTGCGCCTGTGTCGGCTATTCCCTCTCCCCTTGTGGGAGAGGGAGGGAGCGGCGCAGCCGCGGAAGGGTGAGGGAGCTTCACGGCAGCAGGTCGATCACCTCGAAGCCGGCCCCTTCTTCGCGCAACAGCATCGTCCGGTGGCAATGTTTGGGGTCGTGCTCGAAGCACAGGACGGCCGACGCCCGCTCGGCGGCGAGGTCGCGGAGCCGGGCGGCCTGAGCCTGGGCCTCAGGTAAGTGGAGCTGCCCGGCATAGACATGCTCCATCGTCCGCCAATCGCCCTTTTTCGCCGCCTCCCGGCCGGGCTTGGGCGTGCCGAGTGCCTTCAGATGGATATAGTTGATGCCGTTATCGGCCAGCGTCGCCGCCAGTGTGTTCTTGGAAAAGCCGGGGCGACGCGAGAGCGGCAAGGCGCGGACGTCGATCACCTGATCGACCCCCGCCGCCTTGAGCGTCGCCAGGAAGGCCTCCATCGTTGTGCCTTCATAGCCGATGGTGAAGATCTTCATCGTCTTTCCAACGCAGCAAGGTGGTAACGGCTCCCCAGGCGATCAGCGCCTGGCCGCCGACATAGAGCGGCCAGATCAAGACGATCGGGATCGGCGAGCCCGACAGCGGGCCCATCTTGGCGAAGATCAGCAAGTCGGACGCAACGAACAGCACCGCGCCCAGACCGACGCGATAGCGGGGAAACCGGCTCAGCCATGCGCTCGCCGCCATCACCGCGAGCGCGGTCGCATAGACCGCGATTCCCGGCGCGGCGGCGCGATCGGTCGGCAGAAGGAAAGCGATGAGCGGAACGCCGATCAACAGCGCGAGGGACAAAGCGATCTGACTTGGGCTCGGCTTGGTGCGGCGATGGAGTAGATAGAGGATCGCCGCGGTGAGATGTCCGGCCAGGAAAGCCACCGCTCCCCAAACTTGGCTCAGCTCGAGCAGCACGTCGCCCAGCGTTCCCAATGCCAATACCGCGGTGATCAGCCAGCCGTCGCGGCCGTGCGCATTGAGCGCGGCCCAGATCGTCAACAGGCCGACCGCAGCGCCTTTCCAGGCGATCCAGGGCAATCGGGGGATCGTATGCTGACCGACGAACCAGAAGCTGGCACCGGCCAGCAATGCCAGGATCAGCAGCCAGGTCGCTCGAGGCGTTAGCGAAGTCGCGGTCATCATTCAGTGATGGCCCCACCGCGCGGCGGCGGCAAGCATGCTTTGTCATCCGGCGCCGGCGCGGCTATCGCCCGGCGTCATGACCCATGACATCCATATCATCGGTGGCGGCCTCGCCGGATCCGAGGCGGCGTGGCAACTCGCCGAAGCAGGCGTGCGCGTGAAACTGTCCGAAATGCGCGGCAGCGGCGAGATGACGCCGGCGCATCAGACCGACAGCCTGGCCGAACTCGTGTGCTCGAACAGCTTTCGCTCGGACGATGCCGAGAACAACGCGGTCGGCCTGCTCCATGCCGAGATGCGCGCTCTCGGTTCGATCATCATGAGCGAAGGTGACCGTCACAAGGTGCCGGCGGGATCGGCGCTGGCGGTCGATCGCGACGGTTTCTCCGCCGGCGTCACCGCGCGGCTGGCGGCGCATCCCAACATCACGATCGTCCGCGAGCGTGTCGATACCTTGCCCAACGACGGCCTCGCGATCATCGCGACGGGCCCCCTCACCGCCCCCGGACTCGCGACCAGCATCGGCGCGGCGACCGGCAGCGACGCGCTCGCCTTTTTCGATGCGATCGCGCCGATCGTGCATCGCGACAGCATCGATATGGAGACCGCCTGGTTCCAGTCGCGCTGGAACAAGGGCGACGGCAAGGATTACATCAACTGTCCGATGGACAAGGATCAATATCACGCCTTCGTCCAGGCGCTGGTCGATGGCGAGAAGACCGAATTCCGCGAATGGGAAAAGGACACACCCTATTTCGAGGGCTGCATGCCGATCGAAGTGATGGCCGAGCGCGGCCCCGAGACCTTGCGCTTCGGACCGATGAAGGGAGTCGGGCTCGACGATCCGCGCACCGGACGCTGGCCCTATGCCGTGGTCCAGCTACGCCAGGACAATGCCAGCGGGACGCTGTGGAACATCGTCGGTTTCCAGACCAAGCTGAAACACGCCGAACAGGTGCGGTTGTTCCGCACCATTCCCGGCCTCGAAAACGCCGAGTTTGCGCGGCTGGGCGGGTTGCACCGCAACACCTTCATCCGCTCACCCGAGCTGCTCGACCCGACGTTGCGGCTGAAGGCGCGACCCAATATCCGCTTCGCCGGCCAGATCACCGGTTGCGAAGGCTATGTCGAAAGCGCGGCGATCGGGTTGCTCGCGGGTCGTTTCGCGGTAGCCGAATTGCGGGGTGACGTCATGGCGTCACCCCCGGTCGAAACCGCGCTGGGCGCGCTGCTCAACCACATCACCGGCGCCGCCGAAGCCGAGACCTACCAGCCGATGAACGTCAATTTCGGCCTGTTTCCGCCGATCGTCGGACGCACGAAGAAAGCCGACCGCAAGAAGATGTATACCGATCGTGCACGTGCCGCGCTTACGGAGTGGATCGCGGCCTAGGAATCCTCTTCCTTGCCGTCGTCCGCGGCCGCTGCTGGCGGCGCCGGCCGTTGCGGCGCGCAATTGGGGCGCGGCCTGGTCTTGCGTTTGACCGCCGTGGTCGCGAATTCGGCGGCGTTCATCGCGCCGGACTTGTCCTTGTCGGCCAGGGCAAACTTCTTTTCGGCTTTCACCGCCCATTCGTCGAATGACAGGGTACCATTACCGTCGACATCCAGTTTGGCGAATGCCTTGTGCCGCGCCATCAGATATTCGTCGCGCGTGATCGACCCGTTGCGATCCTTGTCGTAGCGATCGAACCGCTTCTGCTCGCGCGTCGCCGGCAGCGCCTCGGGCACTGCGGGGCTGGTCGCCTGCTCGTTCGGTGTCGCGGTGTCAGCCGCGGCCGCCGGCATGGCGGCAAGCGTCGTTGCGGGCGGCGATCGCATCGCCTGCAACGTCATGCCCGCCACCACCAGCAGTATTCCCGCCGCTGCCCCCGCAAGATATCGCCACATCGCCCGTTCCTCCTTTGAAGGTTCAAGCTAGCGTGCGTTGGCATCGGAGAAAACCCGATCCCTCCATCATGGAGCTATCGGCCGGTGAGCCGGAAACGGCCCAGCCTGAAGACGAAGGTCGCCGGCACGGGCCCGTCGAGTCCGCGACGCGCGACCAGCGCCAACGCGCCGAGCGCGCGACCCTGCTTGCTCCATCGCGTCCCGTCGATGCGCGCAAATGCCGCTATCGCCCGTTCGCGTATTCCTCCGGCGCGATCCGCGTCGCTGAGGTTTGCGGTCAGGTCGGCCAGGGCCCACCCCTCCCCGGCCTCGGTCGTCGGATCACTCGGCGCCGCCGCGGTGACGCGCGCCGCCGCTTCGAACAACGCGCGCCCGCGAAAGCGAGCGTGATCGTCGATCGCCGCGGGGCCCAAATCTCCCAGCAACGGTTCCCAGCCATTCACCATGTCGCCGAGTGCCGCCCCGGTCACGCCGAGCGGAAGCACGGCTGCGGCTAACGCCTGGAGCACCGGCTCGCCCGGTGGCGGCGCGGCATCGAGCCGTTGCAGCGCTTCGCGCCACCAGGCCAGTCGCATCTGCCCGACCATCGGCTCGCGCGTGGTGCGCAGCACGTCCCCGAGCGCGGCATCGAGCGCGAACAGCGCGTTGAGCGCACTGCGCACGCGGTCGGACGCGTAGCTGAACGCCAGATCGCGCCAGGGATCGGAAAGCATCCTCACCGTAACGTTAACCACACCGATTGAGAGGCGGTTAGCCCTTCCAAGTGCATGGGGCATGTTCGTGGGACCTTATCGGGCGGATCGGGGCAGATGTTCGGACCATTAGGCGCAAAGCGGGGGGAAGCGCGCACCTTCCTGGGACGGCTGCGCGGCGACGTGCGCGGCAACACGCTCGCCATGATGGCGATCGCGCTGATCCCGATGGCCGCCTTGGCTGGTTCCGGCGTGGACATGGCGCGACTCTACGTCGTCAAGGTCCGCCTGCAACAGGCTTGCGACGCCGGCGTACTCGCCGGCCGCAAGTTCATGGTGTCGTCGTCGAGCACGACGCTCGACAGCAACGCGGCCGCCCAGGCGACGACCTTCTTCAACAACAATTTCGCGTCGGGTTGGATGAAGACCAATACGGTCGTCTTCACCCCGACCAAGACCAGCAGCAACCAGGTTTCCGCCACCGCGAGCGCGGTCGTGCCGATGACCGTGATGAAGATGTTCGCCGCGCCGGACACCACGATCTCGGTCACCTGCACGGCGCGATATGACGTGGCGGATACCGACGTGCTGTTCGTGCTCGACACGACCGGGTCGATGGCCTGCGCGCCGAGCGACAGCGACCCTACCTGCAACAGCTATGTCGGCTCGGCCGGCAACAGTACGTATACGCGGCCGACCGACACGACCTATTCCACCGCCGGCTATTCGGGATCGACCGGCTATTCGGTGCCGGAAAAAAGCAATTCGCGCATCGAAGCACTGCGCCAGGCAGTGCTGAGCTTCTACGATACGTTCGCCGCGAATGCCGATCCCTCTACCCATGTCCGCTACGGCTTCGTCACCTACACCTCGGCGGTCAATGCCGGAAAGGCCGTGATGTCGATCGATCCGACTTACGTGCTCGGCGGCAACGGGGCGGCGACAACCTATTATTATCAATCGCGCAAGATGACGAACGCATCGGGCCCGCAGTGGAGCTATTCGCGTTATGCGGTCGATGTCAGCCAATATGTGGCGGGCAACACGGTTACCGATCCGACCAAGACGAACAACCAGACCACCAAATGGCCGGGCTGTCTGGAGGAGCGGATCGATCCGACCTCGGCCGGCAAGACGGTTTTCAATACGGCCAGCCTGCCCAAGGATATCGACCCCGACTTCGTGCCGAACAGCGACGCCACGCGTTGGGCGCCGCAATGGGCCGACGTCGAATATGGCCGCAACAACTATAACAGCACCGGCAACGCCACCAGCACCGGTGACGACAACAACAACGACCCGAATTACGGCAACGCATCGATGATCAAAAGGGGTTATCTGTCGTGCGGCAAGCCGGTCCGGCGCCTGACGACGTGGCAGCGTAGCGACGTCTACAATTACCTCTACGCGACCGACTTCAAGCCGATCGGCGGCACCTATCACGATACCGGCATGATCTGGGGACTGCGGCTGATTTCGCCGACCGGCCTGTTCCAGGGCGACACCACCGCCTGGCCGGGACGGACGGCGCCCAACCGCGTCATCGTTCTGCTGACCGACGGCTTCATGGCGCCGACTACCGACACCTACAGCATGTACGGCGTCGAATATTTCGACAAGCGCGTGACCGGCGGCGATTATGCCAACATCACCAATTATCACAACGCGCGCTTCCTGGCGGCCTGCTCCGCGGCAAAGGCAAGGAACATCGACGTCTGGACGGTTTCGATCCAGCCGACCGCGTCGAGCCAGATGCAGAGTTGCGCGTCAACCTCCACACAAGCGCTCGCCACGACGAGCGGCACCGGCTTGTCCACCGCGTTCGCCAGCATAGCCGAGCACCTCGCCATGCTCCGGTTGACGCACTGATGCGTCCGTCCTTCATCCGCGCGCTCAGGCACGATCAGCGCGGTGCCGCGCTGATCGAATTCGCCCTGGTGACTCCGGTCATGCTGGTGATGCTGATGGGCTTTGGCGACATGCTCTATCAGGTTTACACCCAGTCGATCCTGGACGGCGAGTTGCAGAAAGCGGCGCGTGATTCGGGGATCGAGGGCGGCGCGGCCAACACCTCGACGATCGACGCCAAGGTGCAGACGATGGTCAAGAAGATCGCGCCTGGCGCGACTTTCACTTCGACGCGCAAGAGCTATGACAGCTTCTCCGAGGTGGCGCCCGAACCGTTCACCGACGCCAACGGCAACGGCGTCCGCGATCCCGGCGAGTGCTTCACCGACGAAAATGGCAACGGGACGTGGGACCAGGATCCCGGCATCGCCGGACAGGGCGGCGCCAGCGCGGTGACGGTCTATACGATGACCGCCACCTATCCCCGCCTGTTCCCGGTCGCCGGCCTGCTCGGCTGGCCGCAAACGCAGACGGTGAGCGCCACCACCTTGCTCAAGAACCAACCCTACGCGACCCAGGCTACCACCGCCAACGTCACGGTGTGCACATGATCCTTGCCCGTCCCCGCGCAACCGCGCGCCGCCTGTACCGCCTCCTGAAGCGCGATCGCAGCGGCGTCGCGATGCTCGAATTCGCGTTTGCCATGCCACTGGTCCTCGGCGTTTGCTGCTATGGCCTCGAGACCGCCAACCTGGCGCTCATCAACCTGCGCATCAGCCAGATCGCGCTGGCGCTGGCGGACAATGCGTCGCGTGTCGGCTCCACGCTTAACCCGCAACAACTGCGCGAGGTCGACGTCAACGACATCTTCGCCGCCGTGCGCTATCAGGGCAAGGGCATCAACCTGACAACCAACGGCCGTATCATCCTGTCCAGCCTGGAAAACGTCCAGCAGAACTATGATACAAACGGCGCCGTCCAGCGCATCCATTGGCAGCGATGCCTGGGCAGCAAGAGCGGCACCGGTTACGATTCGAGCTACGGCACGACCACCACGACCGCCGGCACGACCGCGACCCAGGCCAATGCCGGGACCACGACGACCGGTATGGGCGATGCCAGCGCGCCGGTGAACGCCCCGGACAACTCGGGCGTGATGTTCGTCGAGATCAATTACCTGACCAAGCCGCTATTCGGCTCATGGCTGACCAGCCCGGCGCGCATTCACTATGTCGCGTCGTTCATCGTTCGCGACAAACGGGACTTCGCCCAGATCTACCCGGGGACGGGCGCGACGCGGATGACGTGCAATCTGTATACGAGCTGAAAAAAGGGGCCGGCGATCGCTCGCCGGCCCCGAAAAACTCAGGTTCGCACGCCTAGAAATGCACGGCAGCGCCGATGCGCATATAGGTCCCCAGGATGCCCTGGAAATAGGTCGTCGTGCCGCCCGACGCCGGATACGGATACGGCGCCTTGGCGTCGAACACATTGTCGACGTCCGCGTTGATCGAGAAATGCTTGCCGACGTCGTACCGCAACGACAGGTTCACGTAGGTGAATGCATTCACATACGGGACCGAATAGAAATTCAGCGCCGTGTCCGGATCGATCCGCGCCTTTCCGATATAGTTGACCTGGACCTGTCCGAAGAATCCGCCATTGTCGTAACGGATAGTCGCGACGCCCTTGTTCTGCGAATAGCCCACCGAGTTGCTGGTATGCACCGGCGCCGAGCCTGCCGTCACGATCGTCGAGAGATTGTCGAGATACTGGTAGTTGATATCCAACCCGATGTGACTGCCCTTGCCGAGAAAATCACTGCGCGTGCGATATGAAATCTCTGCGAGAATGCCCTTATAGTTAAGCTGCGCTGAATTGAAGTAAGTCGTTCCGACATCGCTCAACTGCGCATAATTGTTGTTAGAGGCGGGTGTTCCGGAGAAGTCTCGCGTGATCAAATTGCAGAACTGATTGTTCGGAAAGTTCGTTGCATCATAACATGCCGCGACGACCTGCGAGTTAGAGAACTGGCTGATCGCATTCTTCAGCGTAATATCGACATAATCGACCGTTGCGCTGAACCCCGGGATAAACCGCGGCGTCAGGACCACACCCGCGGTGAAGTTGTTCGACTTCTCGTTCTTCAGATCCGCGTTACCAAACGTAAATGTTTGGAACGAACGATCATTCGACAGCGACGAGAAACCAGCGGGCACTCCGGCAGTCGCGCAGTTTGCCGCGCGCGTCGCCGGCGCGGGCCCCGAGTTGCGCAGGTTTTTGTCGCAGACGTCGGTCGCGAAACCGAACGCGCTGGAGGTCGGGTTAAATGCTTCGGTAATCGAAGGCGACCGCACGGCACGAGTGAACGCGGCGCGGAACGTGATGTCCTTGATCGGTGCGTACCGGCCCTGGATCGTATAAGTTGGGTCGCCCCCGCTCTGCGAGTTCCAGATGTAGCGTCCGGCCGTCTGGATCGACAGTTCGCGAACGAACGGGACGTTATTCTTGTCTGAAATCAGATCGGCGTTCAACTCGCCAAAGATTTCGTTGGTGTGGTACTTACCAAATACCGGATCGATTGGCACCGAACGGCCATAGCTGCCACGCTGCGACGAGTCGCCAGTGCCACTACCAAAGTAGAATGCCCCCGGGTTGAAGCTGGAGTCTTCGGCGCGGTGCTCGTAACCCAACGCAAAAGCGAAATCGCCGCCCGGCAATTTGAACAGCGGGCCCGCGATGGAAATAACGCCATCATATTGGTTGTTGACGTTGTCGGGCGTCGCGATCGTGGTGATATAATCCTTGGCGGCCTGGGAGATTTGCGCGCCAAACGGATTGATCGGCGCGCAGGTCGAACTCAACGTCGCGATCGGCGAGTTGGTGTAGCCCGGAGCGCAGACGATCTGGCCGTTGACCGAAACCGCGTTGATCGCGTTCAGGAAGTTTTGCTCGTTCAGTTCGGGATTGCGGGTGGT
The DNA here is from genome assembly GCA_036383655.1 of Sphingomonas sp. GTDB lineage: Bacteria > Pseudomonadota > Alphaproteobacteria > Sphingomonadales > Sphingomonadaceae > Sphingomonas. Next base: position 10,603 of record DASVNU010000210.1, read on the forward strand.
AACGTGCGCGCGACCGTAGTTGAAATAAGCTTCGAAATGCCAATCGCCGGCTGGGAGTACGTGGACCTTGCCGTCGAGACCGCCCACGAAGCGCATGATCTCTGATTTACCGGTCGATACGCCCGACGAAAGATCGACATTTGCCCGCCCAAGATAGAAATAGTCCTGGTTGATCCCGACCAGGGACGGATCACCGAACGGGTTATTCTGATCACTCAATGGGTTATTGGTGATCTCTTGCAGAATCGTCGCCCGTGCCTGGGGGCTGAGGAACGGGTTGTTGATCGAGACAATCAGGTTGCCGTCACGCGACCCTGCCGCGCCGAACAGGCCGGAATTATAGACAGGCTGGTTGGCAAGGTTCCGCCCCTGGCTGACGCTGTACCACGCCTCCCCGAACAGGTGCACATCGTCGGTCAGGTTGTACGACAGTTCGGCGTTGGCGCTGTAGCGCTTGATATCGGTCAGCAGGTTCTCGACGTCGCGCAGGCTGAAGCCGTTGCCGCCACTCGTGAAAACACTGAATGAATCGTTCGGGCCGATCGTCTTGCCATAGTTGATCGGCGTCAGATTGCCGTTCTGATCGAATTTCAGTTGGACGCCAGCGGCGTTGTTGACGCCGAAGTTGAGCGTGGGATCACCCAGGAAAAGGTTCGACTGTTGCGGCGTCAGGGTTAGGTCGAGGCCAACATTGGCGCCACCGACCAGTGGGATGCCGTAGGGGGAAACGGATGGAAGACGATTGTCCGCATAAATCGGCTGCGGACCGCTGCCTGTGGTCGAGGGCGCGAAACGATTGTCGCTCGACGTCTGGCGACGATCGTCAAAGAACAATCCCTTCGATTCGTCATATTCGCCAGCGATGGTGATATTGCCCCGACCGCCCGCGAAGTTCTTGCCCGCGAGGAAGCGGAGCCGGTAATCCGGCGCGTCGCCACGCGCCGAGACGCCCGACTGCGCATCGACGTCGAGGCCTTCATAATCCTTCTTGAGGATGATGTTGATCGTGCCGGCGATGGCGTCGGAGCCGTAAATCGGCGCACCGATCGCGGCCACCGTCTCGACGCGGTCTATCAACTTGGTCGGAATGACGTTGAGGTCGACCTGGTTGCCGCCCGATCCGGTTGGGCCGAAAATCGACGACGTATTGCCACTGACGAAGCGGCGGCCATTGACGAGCGTCAACGTACGCTGCGAACCTAGGCCGAGGAAATCGACGAAGCTCTGGCCCGCGCCGAAGCTCGACTGGTTGAAGCCGACCGGCGAGGCCCCGGGCACGCCGAACGACGGCAGCTCGTTCAGCGCCTGAGCGACGGTCTGATAACCACGCGCGTCCAGGTCCTGCGACGTGATGGTCTGCAATGGCGACGCGGTTTCATCGCCGCGGCGCCTAGCGATGCGCGAACCGGTGATGACGATCTCATCGTCCGCCGAATTGCTTGTCTGAGGGGCGGGTGTGACCGCCGGCGCGACCGATGCCGCATTATCTGGTGCAGTTTGTGCGTCTGCTCCAGTCGCGGCGAGCGCCGCGCCGATCGCCGAGGTCGACAGAACGATGCGCATCATCATGCGCGTACGCCGAGGATTCATCTAAGGCCCCTTTTCTTGCCCTGCGAGCCGTCCCCACGGCTCTGTGGTTTTCAGTCGTCCCTCCAGACAATAGGTCAATAAAGGCACCGCACCGGTGCAATGGCAATACATGCGTCACGCCTTTCTCAGCCCGTGTTGCTTTATTGCAACGCGCCGAGAGCAACAAAAAAGGGCCGCTCCGAATGGCTCGGAGCGACCCTGTTCTGGCGATGAATTGCGATCAGTAGCGATAGTGATCGGGTTTGTACGGCCCTTCGACCGGCACGCCGATGTAATCGGCCTGCTTCTGGCTGAGCTTGGTCAGCTTCACGCCGAGCTTTTCGAGGTGCAGTTCGGCGACCTTCTCGTCGAGATGCTTGGGCA
>DASVNU010000211.1:0-7719 GCA_036383655.1 Sphingomonas sp.
GCGGCCGCGATGGGCCGCAAGGCGCGCGCGCAGGTCCAGGCGCGCTATGGCTGGAGCGCGCGGCTTGCACCGCTCGACGCATTGATCGGCTGGGGCAAGAAGAAGTTGCCGCCAAAGACGACCGGAAAGGCGGCGGCATGACCAGCATTTCCGCTTCCGCCCGCCATCCAGGTTTCGAGGTCGCCTTGGCCTGGCGCCGCCCGCTGGTCGCGCTCGCCGCGGCGATGGCGGTGATCTTGCTGATGTTCCGCCATGACGTCGCGGCGCTGGCCGAGCTCTATTGGACCAACACCACCTTCGGGCATTGCCTGTTCATCACGCCGGTGGTCGGCTGGCTGGTGTGGATCCGGCGCGGCGAGCTGACGGAACTGACTCCCCAGGCTTGGGCGCTCGGGCTTGCGCTGGTCGCGGCCGGGGGATTCGGTTGGCTGCTCGGCGATGCCGGGGGCGTCTCGTTCGCGCGGCATCTCGGCGTCGTGATGATGCTGCAAGGCGCGGCAGTCACGATCCTGGGTCCCAATGTCACGCGCGGGCTGCTCTTCCCTATCGCCTATGCGCTGTTCCTGGTGCCGTTCGGCGAATTCCTCGAACCGCCACTTCAGACGATCACCGTGTGGATCACCATGCATCTGCTCCACCTGGTCGGCGTCGCGGCGACGGTCGACGGCGTGCTGATCACTGCCGGCGACAAATATTTCGAAGTGGCGGAGGCGTGTTCGGGCTCGAAGTTCGTGATCGCGATGATCGCGTACGGCGTGCTGGTGGCCTATCTCTGCTACCGCACCTGGCCGCGGCGGATCGCCTTCATGACCATGGCGATCATCGTGCCGGTGCTGGCCAATGGCGTTCGCGCGTTCGGGACGATCTATGCCGCGGTGCTGACCAGCGTCGAACAGGCGACGGGCTATGATCACATCGTGTTCGGCTGGGTGTTCTTCGGGCTGGTGATGGCGGCGGTGCTGGCGATCGGCTGGAAATGGTTCGACCGCGCGCCCGACGCGCCGGCCTTCGATCCGGCGCGGTTGCAGGGCCCGGTCCGCTGGCCGCTCGACGCGGTCGTTGCCGCGCTGCTGGTGCTCGCGGTCGCGGCGGCGTTCTCCGGATGGTCGACGGCGATCGCCGGTCGCGCTCAAGCGTTGCCGCAGCAGATCGATCTCCCGGCGGTGCCCGGCTGGACCCGCGCGCCGATCAGTACCCGCGCGCTCTGGGCGCCGACCTATCCCGGCGCCGATCATCAATTGTTCGGCCGCTATGTCGATGGTGCGGGCAATGCCGTCGATCTGGCGATCGCGGTCTATGGCAGCCAGCATCAGGGCAAGGAGATGGTCGGCTTCGGTATCGGCATCATGCAGCAGGACGACCGCTGGGTGCGCATCGCGGACCTCGACGATCTCGACGGCGGCAGCGTCATGCGGATTACGGCGCCGGGACCGGTAGAGCGCCAGGTCGCGACGTGGTACCGGATCGGCAATGTCCTCACCGCCGATCCCAAAATCGTGAAGCTCGAAACGCTCAGGGCCAAACTGCTCGGCGGGCCGCAACGCGCCGTCGCGATCCACGTTTCGGCCGAAACGCTGCCCGGCCACGACCCGCGCGCGGCAATGGCGAAGTTCCTCGCGGCGTTGGGACCGCTCGATGTGTTAGCGGATCGTTCGGCGGGAATGGCTCGGTGACAGTTACCGTCATCCCAGCGAAAGCTGGGATCTCAAGCGGCAGGGCGACATCGCCCGAGACCCCAGCTTTCGCTGGGGTGACGAGCAAGGACATGGGGGGCATTCAATAATATGTGCGGCATCGCCGGGGTCTATCATCCCGGAACTCCCAAGCCGGTCGATCGCGCGCGCGTATTGGCGATGGCCGATGTCCAGGCGCATCGCGGTCCCGATGGCGCTGGCGTGTGGACGGCGTCGGGCGTCGGCCTGTCGCATCGCCGGCTGGCGATCATCGACGTCGCGGGCAGCCCGCAGCCGATGCACGACGGCGACCTGACCGTCACCTATAACGGCGAGATCTACAATTTCGCCGAGGTCCGCGCAGAACTCCAGGCGATGGGCGCGAAATTCGTCACCAGTGGCGATACCGAAGTGCTGCTGCATGGCTGGCGGCAATGGGGGCCGGCGATGCTCGATCGCCTCAACGGCATGTTCGCCTTCGCGCTGCACGATGCGGGGCGGCAATGCCTGTTCCTGGCGCGCGACCGATTGGGGGTGAAGCCGCTCCATTATGTCGAGCTGTCCGACGGCTCGGTGGCGTTCGCGTCCGAACTCAAGGGCCTGCTCGCGCATCCGCTGCTCCGCCGCGCGCCCGACCTCGCCGCGATCGAGGATTTCATGGGGCTGGGCTATGTCCCCGACGATGCGTGCGTCGTGGCCGGCGTGAAGAAACTGCCTGCCGCGCACTATCTGCTGCTCGAACGCGGGCGACCGGTGCCGATGCCGCGGCGCTGGTGGGATCTCGATTTCACCAGCCGCGCGAGCGGATCGCTCAAGGACCTCGAGGCCGAACTGGTCGATCGGATGCGCCGCGCGGTGAAGCTGCGCATGGTGTCCGACGTGCCGCTCGGTGCGTTCCTGTCGGGCGGGGTCGACAGCTCGGCGGTGGTCGCGCTGATGGCCGAAGTGTCGAAAGGCGCGGTCAAGACCTGCACGATCGGCTTTCACGAGGCCGGGCATGACGAGCGCGCTTATGCCGACGCGATCGCTGGGCGCTATCATACCGACCATCGCGAGCGCGTGGTCGCCGCGGACGATTTTGCGCTGATCGACCGGCTGACCAGCGCGTTCGACGAGCCGTTCGCCGATGCTTCTGCGCTCGCCACTTTTCGCGTCTGTGAACTGGCGCGCGAGCAAGTGACCGTGGCGCTGTCGGGCGATGGCGCCGACGAGGCGTTCGCCGGCTATCGCCGCTACAAGTTCCAGGCGGCGGAGGAACGCGTTCGATCGCTGTTGCCGCGCGAGATGTCGGCGAACGTGTTCGGGACGCTGGGACGGCTCTATCCCAAGGCCGACTGGGCACCGCGCCCGCTGCGCGCCAGGACGACCTTGCTCGCACTGGCCGAGGACGGCGCGACTGCCTATGCGCGCTCGGTCGGCGTCACCACGCCGGCGTTGCGCGAGAAACTGTTCACCGCGGCGGCATGGCGCCAACTCGGCGGGCATCGCGCGGAGAACCGCTACATCGCGGCGATGCGTAACGCGCCGGCGCGCGACGCGCTCGACCGCGCGCAATATGCCGACATCCAGCATTGGCTGACCGGTGACATCCTGACCAAGGTCGACCGCACCAGCATGGCGGTCAGCCTGGAAGCGCGCGAGCCGTTGCTCGACTATAAATTGATGGAATTCGCCGCGACCTTGCCGGTGTCGATGCGACTCAGGCGCGGGCAGGGCAAGTGGCTGATGAAGAAGGCGATGGAACGCTATCTGCCCGACGACATCCTCTATCGGCCCAAGATGGGGTTCGTCACCCCGATCAGCGCCTGGTTCCGCGGCGCGCTGGCCGATGAGGCGGCGGTGTTGTCGCGCTCGCCGAGGTTACTGCAATGGTTCGACGGCCGGGCGATCGACCGGATTGCGGCCGAGCACAAGGCTGGCCGTGCCGAGCATGGCCGGACCTTGTGGCAGCTGGTGACGCTGGACCGGAGTCTTGCGCGGCTGTTTGGGTGACATAAATTCCCCTCCCGCTTGCGGGAGAGGTTAGGGGAGGGCGTGTCGCAAAGGGCGGCCCCTCCATATCAGGTCCTCCCCCGACCCCTCCCGCAAGCCGGAGGGGAGAAAAACCCATCACCGCAACCTGGCGATCGCCAGCCCGTCTTCCTTCGCGCGCTGTTTCACCGATTCCTCACTCCGCGTCAGCGCCTTGGCGATCGCCTTCAGCGCCATGCCTTTCTTGGCCAGCGTATGGAGTTTCTGGATCTCGTCCTGTCGCCAGGGCTGACGATGGCGCTCGAATTTCTCAGCCATGATGCCAGCCGAACACGGCCATTGCCGCGTGCAGCGTCAGCGCGGCGAGGCACAGGGTCGCCAGGATGAAGATCGTGAAGCGGATCGAGACCTTGTTGATCGTTGCCTGCCACAGGCTGTGCGCGATACGCAGCGCGACATAGGCCCAGGCGATCCAGGCATTAACCCCGTCGCCGGTGCCGGTGAAGGCGATCACCAGACAAACCGCGTAGAAGCCCGTCGGTTGTTCGAACAAGTGATTGTAATTGTGCGCCTTCCATTGTGCCTTGGCGGGTAGTATTCCATCGGCATCACTACCCTTGCCGCCCGTCAGTTTGGTGATGTCGATCCCGGCGGCTTTCATCGCCGGCAGGCGCACCGCTATCATCCAGGCGAACATCACCAGCGTCCAGGCGATCAGCACGACCACCGGCTTCAGGATTTCGCCGGGCATGAAAAAGCCTCCCCAGACTTGTGTCCGGGAAGGCTGCATCAATCGGTTCGCGATTGCAACGGATTGCGCGGGGTTCAGCCCGGCCGTCTGGAATCGAACGAGGCACGCGCCGTTTCGATCCGCTCGAGATTGTCCTTCGCCCAGATCCACACGCCGCAGAATGCCTCACCCAGAGTCAGGCCGAGATCGGTCAGGCGGTAGTCGACGCGCGGCGGGATCACCGCATGGACGGTGCGCACCACCAAGCCGTCGCGCTCCATCTGGCGGAGCGTCTGGGTCAGCATCTTCTGGCTGATGCCCGGCACTTCGCGGCCGACCTGGGTGAAGCGCAACTCGCCCTGTTCGGCGAGCACGTCGAGAATCAGCATCGTCCATTTGTCGGCGACGCGGCCGATCACCTCGGTCACCAACGCCTCGACGCGCGGATCGACGTCGGTCGGCCAAGGCAGATGATGCGGGGTGGGGGCGTTCATTGCGTCACTCTCTTTTGGGTAAGTATAAATCTTTGCGGTGCCTTCTTTCATATGGAGAGTATCGGCGTACATCGCGCGCATCAACCCCAGACAGGAGCTATCCGATGAAAAGCAGCGGCAACACCATTCTCATCACCGGCGGCGGATCGGGTATCGGCGAAGCGCTGGCGCACCGGTTCCACGACGCGGGCAACACCGTGATTGTTGCGGGCCGTCGCCAGGACGCGCTCGACGCTGCGGCGGCGGGCCGGCCCGGAATCCATACGATGACGCTCGACGTCGAAAGCGCGGAGGGCGTCGCGGACTTCGCCGCGCGCGTGCTCGCCGCTTTCCCCGCGCTCAACGTGCTGATCAACAATGCCGGGATCATGCGGTTTGAGCCGCTCGACCGATCGCGCGATCTCGCCGACGCCGAGGCGACGATTACCACCAATCTGCTGGGTCCGATCCGCCTGACCAACGCGTTGATCGATCATCTCGTCGCGCGGCCCGACGCGGCGATCGTCAACGTGACATCGGGGCTGGCGTTCGTGCCGCTGGTCGCGACGCCGACCTACAACGCGACCAAGGCCGCGATCCATTCCTATACCGTCGCGATGCGCGATGCGCTGGCCGGCAAGGTCGAAGTGGTCGAACTGGCGCCGCCCGCGGTGCAGACCGGGCTGACCCCCGGCCAGGAATCGCATGAAGGCTATCAACCGCTCGACGAGTTCGCCGAGGAAGTGATGGCGTTATTCGCCCAGCAGCCCACTCCGTCGGAGATACTGGTCCAGCGCGTGGCCGTTCTTCGCAATGCGGAGCGCGAAGGCCGGTTCGACGAGACCTTCCAACAACTCAATCAGTTCGTCCGCCAAGCGCGCGCAGCGCAGGGCTGATCGATCGAGGAGGGAGCAAAATTCCCTCTCCCCTTGTGGGAGAGGGAGGGAGCCGACGTAGTCGGCGGAAGGGTGAGGGGGACGTGGAGCAACACTTCCCCTCATCCTTCCCACTCGCTACGCGAGCGGGGCCCTTCCTTCTCCCACAAGGGGAGAAGGAGAAAGCGGCGCACGAGTGGTTCGCATCTTCGAAAGGCCGTCACGAGAGTGAATTTCGTGACGTCGGACGCGGGCTGAAGCCCGCGCCGGCCGACCTGTCGCGGTCTCGCGGATAGCGGCGCTATCCGCGTGCCGCTCAGGCGAACAGCTTCGCCCAACGGCGTTCCGGACGATCCTTCCACAGGCCGCGATGATAGGCATCGCTGGCCAGCAACGGCATCACCGAGCCGGCTTCGGCGAACACCATCTGCTCGATACCGGTGTTGACCTTGCCCCAGCTCGCCGCTTCCTGCAGCGTCGAGGAGGAGCAGGCGCCGTCGCGCACGTCGGCGACGGTGATCTGCACCGCGTATTTGTGCACCTCGACATCCTCGTGACCGAGGATCTCGGCGCAGACGACGGTGTCCTGGACGAAGTTCTTCGGCACGCCGCCGCCGATCATCAGCAGGCCGGTGGTCCCCGCCTGGATCTTGATCTCGGTCAGCTCCCGGAAATCGGCGATCGCGTCGAGCACCATGTACGGCTTGCCGGCTTTGGCGCGATCGACCTGATGCTTGACGAGACCAAAGCCGGCCGACGAGTCGACGAACGCCGGGCAGAAGATAGGCACGTCATGCTCGTAGGCGAGCTTGACCAGGCTGTTGTCCTTTTTGCCGTGCTCGGCGAGATACTTGCCCATCTCGCGGATGAACGCGCGGCTCGAATAGGGCTTGGCCTCCAGGCTGTTGGCGATCTGCAGGATCGTATGGTCGCAATCCTGGAGCTGCTCCTCGTCGATATAGGTGTCGTAGATGCGGTCGATGTAAAGCGAACGCAGCGTATCATCATCAGGAATTTCAAGCGCTTGATAGTGCTTGTGGCCAAGACCTTCGAAGAAATCCATGTCGACGATCGAGGCGCCGGTCGCGACGACCACGTCGACCATCTTGTTGCGGATCAACTCGGCATAGAGGTCCATGCAACCGCCGGCCGAGGTCGAACCGGCGATCACCAGGACGACGGTGCAGTCCTTGTCGGCCAGCATCTGATTATAGATCTTGGTCGCGCGGCCGAGGTCGCGGCTGGTGAAGCTCATGTCGGCCATCGCGTCGACGATCGGGCGCGCGTCGAACGATGTGATGTCGATATGCTTGACCGTCGTCGACAGCAATTCCGCCTTGCGGTTGTCGTTGATCGGCGCGTTGGCGGCCGCGGTCTTGGTCAGGGTGTCGGTCATGGGTCTGTTCCCGTTTTCTCATGCCGCCGTCGTTATGGGGACGCGGAAACCCGTCAAATTCCCCTCCCGCCTGCGGGAGGGGTTAGGGGAGGGCGTGTCCGAGGGACGGCGCTCTCCATAACAAGCCCTCCCCCGACCCCTCCCGCAAGCGGGAGGGGAGAGGAAGGCAGTTAGCTTTAAGCCGTTACAGCTTTACGACGTTCGACGCGACCTCGCGGTCCTCGCTCAGATAGAGCGACGCCATCGGCTCGTCGTCGACGGTCACCGTCTCGTCCGACCCGAAGCCGTTGAACGCGGTCCGCATCGCCGAGCCATAGGCGCCGAGCATCCCGATCTCGAGATAATCGCCCGCGCGCACGTCCGCCGGTAGCATGAACGGCCCGCGCATATGATCGAGATCGTCGCAGGTCGGGCCGTAGAAGCTGTACCCCATGTCCCTGGCGTGGCTGTCGGGCTCGCGCAGCAGCGTGACCGGGAACCGCCAGGCGATATGCGCGGCGTCGAACAGCGCGCCATAGGCACCGTCGTTGATGTACAATTCGTCGCCGCGGCGCTTTTCGACGCGCACGATGATCGAGCTGTACTCGGCACACAAGGCACG
>DASVNU010000212.1:0-4009 GCA_036383655.1 Sphingomonas sp.
GACGCAAGGGACGAAATGTGGGACCAACGGGGTTTGCCTCGGCGGTCCGGTCCGGTAGAGCGTGCTGCCATGACGGCAATCGGTATCGACCAGCCGGTCGAAGGACGCTTCGACGGATGCGAACACCGATTCCCGGTGCGCGTCTATTTCGAGGATACCGACCTGTCGGGCGTGGTCTATCACGCCAATTATCTGCGCTACATGGAACGCGCGCGGTCGGACATGCTGCGGCTGGTCGGGATCGACCAGCGTGCGGCGATGGAAGCCGGGGAGGGCGCCTATGCGGTGTCCGAAATGGCGATCAAATTTCGCCGCCCCGCGAAACTCGACGATGCGCTGACGGTTGTGTCGCTGCTGACAAAGGTTCGTGCGGCGGCGGTGCATATTCATCAGAGAGTCATGCGCGGGCCGGAATTACTGGCCGAAGCGACTGTAGTGGCGGCCCTGGTCGCGTCCGACGGCCGGCCGAAACGCCAGCCGGCGGCCTGGACGGCGGCGTATGCGCGGTTGGTCCATAAACCCGAAGAGCAAGGGGAATGAAGACGTAATGCATTGGAGTTTGGACCTTTCCCCCGGATCGACCTCACCGCTCGCGCTGCTGCTGCATGCCGATATCGTCGTCCAGATCGTCATGGCTGGGCTGCTGCTCGCCAGCATCTGGACCTGGGCGATCATCATCGGCTTCGCGACCAAGGTCGGCTCGACGCGGCGCAAGATCGACAAGTTCGAGCGCGATTTCTGGAAGGCGGAGGATATCGATGCTTTCTACAAGCTGCATGGCGACGACGAATTGCCGGTGGCACGCGTATTCGCGGCCGGCGTCTCCGAATGGCGCCGCTCGACCGCCGGCGGGGTGGTCGATCGCGACGGCATCCGCGAACGGCTCGCCACCGCGATGGGCTCGGCCGTAGCCGGGGAGGCGGACAAGCTCGCCGACCGGTTGAATATATTGGCGACGGTCGGATCGGTGGCGCCGTTCGTCGGGCTGTTCGGTACCGTCTGGGGCATCATGTCGAGCTTCACCGGCATCGCCGCGGCGCAGAACACCAGCCTGGCGGTGGTCGCGCCGGGTATCGCCGAAGCGCTGTTCGCCACCGCGATCGGCCTGTTCGCCGCGATCCCCGCGGTGATCGCCTACAATCGCTTCAGCCACGGCGTGAACAAGATCGAGGCACGCCTGATTCGCTTCGCCGATGGCTTCCACACCACGCTCAGCCGCCAGCTGGAGGCGAAAAGGTGAGGGTGATGCGTCCATTCCCCTCCCGCAGGCGGCAGGGGCGATAGCGTGGCGATGAACCTCCCCTCCGCTCGCGCCAAGGGACGGCGTGCGCCGATGGCGGACATCAACGTCACGCCGCTGGTCGACGTCATGCTGGTGCTGCTGATCATCTTCATGGTCACCGCGCCGCTGATGACCGCTGGCGTGCCGGTCAATTTGCCCGACAGCCGGGCGAAGGCGCTCGATCAGGACCAGAAGCCGGTCGACATCGCGGTCGATCGCGACGGCGCCATCCATATCGGCGACGATGCGGTGACGATCGAGGAATTGCCCGATCGCCTGTCGGTGATCGCGAGCGAGCGCCGCCAAGGCGACAAACCACCCCAGGTCTTCCTGCGCGCCGACAAGGCGCTCGATTACGGCCGGGTGATGGAAGTGATGGGCGAGCTCAATCGCGCGGGCCTCAACCGCGTCGCGCTCGTGTCCAACGCCAAGGAGCGCCGGTGAGCGGCATCGCCGTCTCTCCGATCCTGCGCCCCATCCCGCGGGAGCGCAGTGACAGGCTGTGGATCGCGATCGGCCTGTCGCTGCTCGCGCATGTCGTGCTGTTCACGATCCTGTCGCTGCTGCCGCCATCGCCCCCGCCGCCGCCGGTCGCGCCGATGGACGTGACGATCGCCGACGATGTCGGGCTGAAGGCAGGCGCGCCCAACACGACCATCGACCCCGCCGAGAGCAAGGCGCCCGATATCGGCAAGCCCGAGGATTCGGCGCCGCCCGCGCCGGCCGAGGAAAAGGCCGACCCCGCGCCGCCCAAGCCGCAGCCCGAAGCCGCACCGCCGCCCAAGCCCGCACCAGTCGTCAAGCCCGAGCCCAAGAAGCCGGCCCCGCCGGCGCCCAAGGCTGCTCCCAAGGCTCTGCCCAAACCCGCCGTCGCGGCGCCGGCCAAGCCCGCGGTCAAGCCGGGCAGGGGTACGGGCAGCACCGAAAATGCGATCAAGCCCAAGGCGCGAGGGCTCAATTTCGGCTCGGATTATTTCAAGGGCGCGACCAACAAGCCGAGCCCGGCGACCGGCGCCGCGCCCAAATCGGCGACGATGAGCCAGCAGGCGGCGATGGATATCGGCGCCAAGATCAAGCAGCAGGTCCAGCCCTGCGCCAACCGCCAGGTCAATCCCGGTCCCGGCGCCGAGCGCATTCGCGTGACGATCCGGCTCAAGATCAACCGCGACGGCACCCTGGCGTCGCGGCCTGTGGTCGCTGGGCACGACGGCGTCGACGACGACAATCGCCGTTATCTGAGCCAGGTCGACGATCGTGCGATCGCGACCTTCATGGGCTGCCAGCCGCTGCGCGGCCTGCCGCCCGAATTGTACGACGTTCCCAATGGTTGGAGCGACTTCTCGCTCCGCTACAAGCTTCCGGGTTGAGAGAGAGATGATGACCAAAGGCCTTCCGCTGATCGCGCTGATGATGGCGCTGGCGCCCGCCGCCAATGCCCAGACGACGCCGCCCGCGCCGGCACCGACCCCGGCGCCCGCCCCCGGCGCTACTCCCGCGTCCGGCCAGTCCGGCGGGCTGGTGGTCGATGTCGAAGGCGGCATCTCGGCACCGATGGGGATCGCCATCCCCGTGTTGCCGACGCCCGAAGCGGTATCGACCGCGGCGGGGTCGACCGATCAGCTCGGCAGGCAATTGTCCGACGTCATCACCGCCGACCTCAAGAATTCGGGGCTGTTCAAGCCACTCCCGAGCGGCCAGCTGATGCCGGTGCCGTTCGCGCAGGCGACCGCGCCCGATTTCGGCGGCTGGACCTCGCGTGGCGCGACCGCTCTGGTCCAGGGCTATATCCGCGCCAATGGCAACGGCACCGTGACGGTCGGCTGTTACCTGTACGACACCGCGGCGCAACGCGAACTCGCGCGTCAGGGCTATGTGCTCAGCGTCAACGAATGGCGCCGCGCCGCGCATAAATGCGCCGACATGGTTTATACAAGGCTGACCGGTGAGGGACCCTATTTCGACAGCCGCGTCGTCTATGTCTCGGAGACCGGGCCCAAGGGCAAGCGCATCAAGCGGCTGGCGGTGATGGACCAGGACGGCTTCAATGGCCGTTTCCTGACCAATGGCCAGACGATCGTGCTGACTCCGCAATTGTCCCCCGACCAGCGCCGCGTCGCCTATCTGTCGTATCTCGACAAGAAGCCGACCATCTATGTGCTCGACATCGCTTCGGGCAAGCAACACCGGCTGGTCGACAATGTCAGCCTCGCGCTGGCGCCGCGCTTCTCGCCCGACGGCCGCTGGATCCTCTATTCGATGTCGCAGGCGGGCAATACCGACCTCTACAAGATCGCGGCCGATGGCGGCGCGTCGCAGCGCCTGACCAGCGCGCCCGGAATCGATACCGGCGGCAGCTGGTCGCCCGACGGCAGCAAGATCGTGTTCGAAAGCGATCGCTCGGGCTCGCAGCAGCTCTATGTGATGAACGCCGACGGATCGTCGCAGCAGCGGATCAGCTTCGGCTCGGGCAAGTACGCGACCCCGGCATGGAGCCCGCGCGGCGACTTGATCGCCTTCACCAAGATCGGCGGCGGCTTCCATGTCGGTATCATGTCGCCCTCGGGCGGCGGCGAGAAGATACTGACCGACGGCTGGCAGGACGAGGCGCCGAGCTGGGCGCCCAACGGCCGCGTCATCATGTTCTTCCGCTCGTCCCAGGGCGGAAGCGGCGTCGCGGATCTGTGGTCGGTCGATCTGACCGGCGTCAACGAACGCCGCCTGCCCACC
>DASVNU010000213.1:0-8458 GCA_036383655.1 Sphingomonas sp.
GAACCGGTCGGCGTAGTCGCCCAGATCGTCCCGTGGAACGCGCCGCTCGCAATGGCCTGCGCCAAGATCGGCCCCGCGCTTGCCGCTGGTTGCGCCGTGATCCTCAAGCCCGCGGAGGAAACCTCGCTGACCGCGTTGCGCCTCGCGCATCTGGTCGAGGAAATCGGCTTCCCCGCCGGGGTGTTCAATCTGTTGACCGGTTTCGGCGAGCCCGTCGGCGCGGCACTGACCGCGCATCCCGGCGTCGACAAGGTCTCCTTCACCGGCTCGACCGAAGTCGGCCGGCTGATCCTTCGCGCCGCCGCCGGCAATTTCAAGCGCGTCACGCTCGAGCTTGGCGGCAAGACCCCGGTGATCGTGCTGCCCGATGCTGATCCGCTCAAGGCCATCGAAGGCGCCGCGCGCGCGATCTTCACCAACGCCGGCCAGGTCTGTAACGCCGGCTCGCGGCTGTTCGTCCATGAGCGCCATTTCGACCAGGTCGTCGAGGGCGTTGGCAAGCTCGCCGAAGCGATGACGCTCGGTTCGGGGCTCGATGCCGATACGACCATGGGCCCGCTGATCTCGCAAATCCAGCGCGACCGCGTCCGCGGCTATGTCAGGAGCGGCGTCTCCGACGGTGCCACCTTGCATGCCGGTGGTCGTGAGGTCGACAGCGAAGGCTATTTCGTCGCGCCGGCGGTCCTCACCGGCACCCGGGCCGAGATGGCAGTGCGCCGAGAGGAGATTTTCGGCCCGGTGTTGTGCGCGATGTCGTTCGCCGACCAGGATCTCGATCGCATCGCCGCCGATGCCAATGCCAGTGATTATGGCTTGGGCGCGGTGGTGTGGACCAATGATCTGTCCGCCGCGCACAAACTGGCGCGCAAGCTCAAGGCCGGCACCGTCCGCGTCAATGGCGGCGGGCTCGACCCTGCATTGCCGTTTGGCGGCTTCAAGCAATCGGGCTGGGGCCGTGAGAACGGCCGCGAGGGCGTCGATGCCTATACCGAGGTCAAGTCCGTGGCGATCGCACTCTAAACATTTGCGCTGTGCGTTCGTGACGAATGCCGTTCGTTATAATTAAGCCACTGAGGTGGAGGGGTAATTTTGAAGAATAATCCGGGAATCGGAATCATCGGCGGGGGCATTGGCGGGTTGACCGCCGGGCTGGCGCTGCTGCGCAAGGGGTTCGACGTTACCGTGTTCGAACAGGCCAGCGTGCTGGCTGAAGTCGGGGCAGGGCTGCAGATCAGTCCCAATGGGGTTCGCGTGCTGTGCCTGCTGGGGCTCGAGAAGGAGTTGCTCGAGATCTGCTTCGAGCCCGAGGGCAAGGAAATCCGTCTGTGGAACACCGGCGATACCTGGAAGCTGTTCGACCTCGGCGTTGAATCCTCTGCACGATACGGCTTTCCCTACGTCACCGTTCACCGCAACGATCTCCACCAAATTCTGGTCAAGGCTGTCGAGCAGGCATCGCCGGGTTCGATCCGACTCGATCATCGCGTCTGCGGGGTCGAGCAGAACGCCAACAAGGTGACATTGTCGTTCGAGAACAAGCCTTCGGCGACGTTCGACATCGTCATCGGCGCCGATGGCGTCCACTCGAAGACTCGCGAGCT
The DNA here is from genome assembly GCA_036383655.1 of Sphingomonas sp. Taxonomy (GTDB): domain Bacteria; phylum Pseudomonadota; class Alphaproteobacteria; order Sphingomonadales; family Sphingomonadaceae; genus Sphingomonas. The sequence continues at coordinate 1,602 of DASVNU010000213.1, forward strand.
GCTGTTCGGCGCGGGTCCGGCAAAGTTCACCGGCATCGTTGCCTGGCGCGGGGTGATTCCCGTCGAATTGCTGCCCGCGCGGCTGACCCGGCCGGTCGGTACCAACTGGGTCGGGCCGGGTGGGCACGTTATCCATTATCCGATCCGCCGCGGCGAACTGATGAACTTCACCAGCGTCATCGAGCGCCAGGACTGGACTACCGAGAGCTGGTCGAGTGCCGGCACCAACCAGGAATATCATGACGATTATCCCGGCTGGCACGCGGATGTACACGCCTATATCTCGGCGATTCCGCAGCCGTTCAAATGGGCGTTGATCGCGCGTCCGCCGATGCAGCAATGGGTCAATGGCCGCGTCGCCCTGCTCGGCGACGCCTGCCACCCGTCGCTGCCGTTCCTGGCGCAAGGCGCGGTCATGGCGCTCGAGGACGCTTGCATCCTCGCTCGCGCCCTGGAGGAATTCGACGCTATCGACGAAGCGCTCGACCGTTACCAGCAAGCCCGCATCCCGCGCACCACTCGCGCGGTGATGGGCGCCTATGCCAATACCGAGCGCTTCCACAATCCGGCCCTCGCCGATCCGCGCAACGGCCAGGCCTATATCGACGAGCAATGGGCCGCCGATAAGGTCGTCGAGCGCTACGAATGGCTGTTCCGCTACGATGCCACCAAGGTGTCGCTGACCGAACCCGAAGCGGCGACTGCCTGACATGACGAGCGAAAAGACCGAATGGACGCGTCAGCCGCTGATCCTGTCGTTCCCGGACAATCCGAAGTTCAACGAGACCTATGGTTTTGCCGGCAATTCGGGGCATGTGAACCTTGAAGGCCAGTTGATGCGCAGCCCGACCTCGACGGCGCGCACGGTCTATATTTTCATGCACCCGACCTCGGTGCTGCATTTGTTGCCCATGCCGGTGTCGCTCGCCGATGCGGGCCTCGACGTGCTATGCGCTGCCAGCCGCTATCCGCGCAACGACGCGGCGCTGATCCAGGAAAAGGTCGCTGTCGATCTCGGCAAGTGGATCGCCTATGCCCGCCGCGACCTTGGATATGAGAAGGTCGTCCTGCTCGGCTGGTCTGGCGGCGGTTCGCTGTCGCTCTTCTATCAGGCGCAGGCCGAGACTCCGACGATCACCCACACCCCGGCCGGCGACCCCGTCGATCTGGTCAATGCGGGGCTTCAACCGGCTGACGGGGTAATCTTCATCGCCGCCCATCTGTCGCGCGCGGAGACACTGACCGAATGGCTCGACCCCTCGGTGATCGACGAGCTCGATCCCGACAACCGCGATCCTGAGCTCGATATCTATTCGCCGGATTGCCCCAACCAGCCGCCCTATAGCGCCGATTTCGTCGCGCGCTTCCGCGAGGCGCAACGGGCGCGCAACCGCAAGATCACCGCCTGGGCGCAGGACATGCTCAAGACGCTCAAGGCCAAGGGCACCGCCGAGCAGGAGCGTGCGTTCGTCGTTCACCGCACGATGTGCGACGTCCGCTGGTTCGATCCGGCGGTCGATCCCTCGGATCGCCGTGTCGGTTGGAGCTATATGGGCGATCCGATCGCGGTGAATGTCGGGCCCGTCGGCCTGGCGCGCTATACCACGCTGCGCTCGTGGCTCAGCCAGTGGAGCTACGACGAATCCAACGCCAGGGGCCCGCTCAACGCCGCTAAAATTCACGATTCGCCGGTGCTCTTGATCGAGAATACCGCCGACGAAGCTGTGCCCGCGACGCATAATCCGGCGATTTTCGCGGCGCTGGCGACGCCTGACAAGGAATATCTCCAACTCAAGGGAGCGACGCATTATTATCTCGGCCAGCCCGAACTGCTCGCCCAGTGCATTCATGCGGTAATCGACTGGAGCCGGCGCAAGGGTCTGCTCGCGCAATGACCGCGACATCGGCCAGCGAGCAGGCGATTGCCGGCGCGCTGGCCGAGCTGGTCGGCGCAATCGGCGGCACCACTTTTCCCAGCAGGTTCCTGGCTGCGATGCACGCGCTCGCGCGCGTGGAGCTGTGCTCGGTTTTCCGCTGCGACCGCGGTCGGCCCGTCGAATTGCTGTTCGCCGAGGGCACGCCACCAGCGGCCGATTTCCCGATGCGGGCGTCGCTCGATTATGCCCGCAATTACTGGCGTTCGGACCACCAGATCACCCGGCTTGCCCGCTCGGCGCGGGCCGGGCCGGTGGTCGTTCGCAAGCGCGCCAGCGACATCGCCGATCCCGCCTGGCGCGCAGCCTGCTACGATCGCGCCGGGGTCGCCGAGCGGCTGTCGATCGTCTTGCCCGGCGCATCGACCCTCGTCGCCAACGGCTATCTCACCGCCGCCCATGCGCCGTTCGCAACCGATGACATTCTCCGGCTCGAAACCTATGCCGCGCTGCTGATGGCCGCGGTCGAGCGCCATCAGCACGCTGCTACGTCGATGTTTGACGAGACGGCGCTGGTCCAGTCGCTGATGGGATTACGTTGCGGCCTCAGCATCCGCGAGGCCGAGATTTCGGCCGCGATGATTCTCGGCGAAACCCAGGACGAGATCGCCGTGCGCACGCACCTTTCGCATGGCACCGTCGTTACCTATCGCCGCCGCGCCTATGGCAAGCTCGGGGTCGCCAATCGCCGCGACCTGCTGCGCTTGCATCGCCGATTGGTCAGCGGCGAAATCCCTTCTTCCGTTGCGGCGACTTAGATATCATACAGGCTTATAAACAGGACGGCATCGAGCGTCCGGACAATCAGGAGTAGGGCATGGCGAGTAAATGGTTGCGGATCGCGCTCATGGCCAGCTTGGCATTTGGCGCAACGCGGATCAGCCAGGCCCAGAATGCCGCCAATGTCGATCAAAAGCGCATGGCCGAAGCCGACAGGACGCCCGGCGAGTGGATGGGCCCCGGCCGAACCTATGACGAGCAGCGCTTCAGCCCGCTCAAGCAGATCACCGACGCCAATGTCGGCACGCTTGGGCTCGCTTGGTACGCCGATCTCAAGGTCGATCGCGGGGTAGAGGCATCGCCGCTGATGATCGGCGGAATACTTTACAATATCGAGCCCTGGAACGTCACCGTCGCTTACGACGCGGCTACCGGACGGGAATTGTGGCGCTACGATCCCAAGGTCGATCGCGACAAGGGTCGGCTGGCCTGCTGCGACATCGTCTCTCGCGGTCTTGCGGCGTGGCAAGGCAAGATCCTCATCGCCACGCTCGACGGCCGTCTGATCGCGCTGGATTCGAAGACCGGCAAGCCCAAGTGGAGCGTCAACACCTTCGATCCGGTGTGGCCTTACACGATCACCGGGGCGCCGCGCGTGTTCAACGGAAAGGTGCTGATCGGCAATGCCGGCGCCGAGGGCGCCGCGCGCGGCTATGTCACCGCGTATGACGTCAACACCGGCAAGCTGCTCTGGCGCTTCTACACCGTTCCCGGCGATCCCTCGAAACCGCAGGCAAACCCGGCGCTCGAAATGGCGGCCAAGACCTGGAAGGGCGAATGGTGGAAACGCGGCGGCGGCGGCACCGTCTGGGATTCGATCGTCTACGATCCCGACCTGGACCTAATCTATATCGGTGTCGGTAATGGCGGCCCCTGGGCGCAGGCCTACCGCAGCCCGGGCGGCGGCGATAATCTGTTCCTGTCATCGATCGTCGCGCTCAACGCCAAGACCGGCGACTATGTCTGGCATTACCAGACCACGCCGGGCGACGAATGGGACTTCACCGCCACCCAGTCGATGATCCTCGCCGACCTCACCATCGACGGCAAGCTCCGCAAGGTGTTGATGCAGGCGCCCAAGAACGGCTTTTTCTACGTGCTCGATCGCGCCACCGGCAAGCTGATCTCCGGCCGGCCCTATGTGGCGATGAGCTGGGCCAGCGGTATCGATATGGCCACCGGCCGCCCAAATGTGAATCCCGAAGCGCATTACGGCGTGACGCCGGTGATCATCACCCCCGGCGCGGGCGGCGGGCATAACTGGAATCCGATGGCATTCAGCCCGCGCACCGGACTGGCCTATTTTCCGGTTACCGAGATGTACATGGCGTATGCGCTCAACCCGAATTTCAAGCCGACGCCGGGTAATATGAGCCAGCTTGGTATCGCCACCACCGGCTATGAGCTCAACCGCAAGGCCGCCAACGACTACGCCGCCGCCAACAACAAGACGTGGCTGACCGCCTGGGATCCGGTCGCGCAGAAGGAGCGCTGGCGTGTGCCCTATCCGGTGCGCGGCAGCGGCGGCCTGCTCGCCACGGGCGGCAACCTCGTGTTCCAGGGCACCGTCGGCGGGACATTCGCGGCCTACCGCGCCGATACCGGCGAGAAGGTCTGGGAAATGCCGGTTCAGCAAGTTCCGATCGCGGCGCCGATCAGCTACATGATCAACGGCGTCCAATATATCGCCGTCAACGCCGGCTGGGGCGGGGGGCTGGCCCATTCCACCAGTGCCAAATCGCTCGGCTTCCCCCTGTCGCCCTCGCCGCGGCTGCTGGTGTTCAAGCTTGGCGGCACCGTGCAACTGCCCGCGACCGAAGGCGGCGGCCCCGAGCTCGTTCGACCCGCCGAGACCAATGCCAGCGTCGAGACGATCGCCCGCGGCGAGTTGGTCTATGCTCAGCAATGCTCGGCTTGCCACGGCGAACAGGCGCGCGGCGGGGTCAAGGATCTTCGCCGGATGAGCCCGACCACGCATGACGATTTCCTCGATATCGTCCTTGGCGGCAAGCGCCGGGAAAAGGGCATGGCGAGCTTCGCCGACTTGGTTTCCAAGTCCGACGCCGAAGCGATCCACGCTTATCTGATTCACCGTGCCAACGAGGATTGGGCCAAGATTCAGGCAGGGGAATAGCCGCGTCGCCGACCTCGGATAGCGGGCGAACGGCGCGATCGCTCGCGTCGTCGCGCTCTAATTCCGAAACACCACCGTCTTGGCACCATTGAGCAGCACGCGGTCTTCCAGGTGGAGCTTGACCGCCTGCGCCAGCACCCGTCGCTCGATGTCGCGGCCCTTTGCCACCAGCGCGTCGGGGCGGTCGCCGTGGGTGATTGGCTCGACATCCTGGGCGATGATCGGGCCTTCATCGAGGTCCGAGGTGACGTAATGCGCGGTTGCGCCGATCATCTTGACGCCGCGGGCATAGGCCTGGTGATAGGGCTTGGCGCCCTTGAAACCGGGCAGGAAGCTGTGATGTATATTGATACACCGGCCTGACAGATAGGCGGCCATGTCGTTCGACAATATTTGCATGTAGCGGGCGAGCACGATCAGCTCGGCGCCGGTCTGCTCGATCAGAGCCTTGATCTGCGCTTCCTGCACCGCCTTGGTGGCTGCGTCGACCGGCATATAGTGGAACCGCAAATCCTCGATCAGCGGCGTCGCCAATGCCTCGCGCGGATGGTTCGAGACGATTCCGACGATATCCATCTCGAGATCGCCCGTACGTCGGCGATAGAGCAGGTCTACCAAACAATGGTCGAATTTCGAGACCAGGATCAGCGTGCGGCGGCGTTCGGCGCGGGGCCGCATTCGCCACTCTATCTCGAACTTGCGTGCGAGCGGCCCGAACTCGCGATGGACCTGCTCATAGCGGGTCGAGCCGCTGAGCGCGAATTCGACGCGCATGAAGAAGCGCCCCGTCTCGGCATCGTCGAATTGCTGCGCCTCGAGGATATTCCCGCCGCATTGGGCGAGGTAGCTCGAGATCGCCGCGACGATGCCGGGGCGATCGAGGCACGAGAGGGTGAGAAGGTAGGAACTATTCACGGTCATTCGGTCACCTGGAAACCCGATGCTGAACCGCGCAACTGGAATTCGCCGGCGGCGACCGATCCCATCCACTGCGCTGTTCGGTCGAGGCCGCCGAAGGGAAACAGATGAAAGCCCATCGGCTGAAGCTCGCGATAAGCCGATGTTTCGGCGAGGTCGCGGATGATCGGATCGGGCGCGGTTTCGCTGAGCAGCCTCGCAATCGACGATCCGCGTGTGATCAGTGCCTTGGCCGACGCCCCCACGCCGCAGATCGCGGCGAAGCGCAGCAGCGTGCGGATGCCGGCGGGGCCGGCGAGACCGATGCGCACCGGCACGTCGGCATTGCGCCGGCGGAAAGCGATCATCCAGCGCAGGATCGGGTCGGCGTCGAAACAGAATTGGGTGATCACGCCCGGTGTCATCCCAAGGCGTCGGATTATTTCGACCTTGGCATCGAGAGTCGCATTGAGCCTCGTATCATCGACCTTGGGATGCCCCTCGGGATAACCGCCGAGCCAGATACTCCGCAACGCCGTTTGCCTGAACGCGGGACTGGCGATCAGCGCGGCGCTGTCGTCGAACGGGCCGCTCGCCTGATTCACATCGCCACTGATCACCAGCAACTGCGTGACGCCGGCGTCGTCGCACAGCCGGCCGAGCAGCCGCTGGAGATGGTCTTCGCTTGTCACCATCCGCGCGGCGATGTGCGGGACCGGCTCGAACCCGGCGTCGCGCAACTTTCGCGAGGCGGTGACGCGATTGTCGTCGTCGTCGGCCGGCAACCAGGTCACCGACACGCGCGTGCCGGGCGCCAGCCGGGCTATCGCCGCGTCGATTCCCTTGTCGTCGCGCGCGGAGACTTCATACGAAGCTTCGCGCGCGAGATCGACGATGCGCTCGCGCACGGTCTCCGCGGGATCGGCAGCGCGAGGCGGCGCCGTGAGCGAGCTTTGCATCGACGCTGCCTTAGTAGCGATAGTGATCGGGTTTGTACGGCCCTTCGACCGGCACGCCGATGTAATCGGCCTGCTTCTGGCTGAGCTTGGTCAGCTTCACGCCGAGCTTTTCGAGGTGCAGTTCGGCGACCTTCTCGTCGAGATGCTTGGGCA
>DASVNU010000214.1:0-12924 GCA_036383655.1 Sphingomonas sp.
CGCGGAAATCGACCCCGTAATGAAGCTCAGCCCGACCGGCGCAAACCCGGCCGGCGGTAAGGCTGGCGCGGCATAGCCGGCCCAGAAGCTGTGGCGGTCGCCCGAGACGGTGACGAACCCCGACACCTTGTGGTCGCGGACGGTGTCGTAGATTTCCGCGCGCTCGGCGAACGCGCCGCTGAAATCGGCACCACCAAAGGTCCCGAAGCCCTTGCCCGGCCATGGCGCCTTGATCAATCCTGCGGGCAGGTTCTGCGGGTCGGTCCGCATGTCGAGCGTGCCGTTGGTCGCGCCCCAGATCTTCCAGGTCGCGCTCGACCGGGTCAGCCGGTCCTTGAGCCACGCTTTTTGCTCGCGGCCAAGCACGGTGTATGCGGGCTCATCCTTGCGAAAATTGGCGATGCTCTTGTCGCCGATCGCGATGGTCGCGGGCGGCTTGCCGCCGGCATAGTCCTTCCCGCCGTCGACGATCTCCATCCATTCTTGTGGGATGACCGGATATTCTCCCGAGTCGAGCGCCGCCGCTTCGGGCCGGTCGGTCGGGTCCGCCGCTTTGTAGCTGTGGAAGTCGGTCAGTATGAGGTCGACGTGCCGGCCGTAGCGCAGCGCGCGATAGGTGGTCATGCTGCCGACCGCGACGCGGTTATTGGGCTCGGTGCCGAAGCCGTGATCGTCGAACGTGTCGATCGGCGCCTTCGCCACCGCGGGCGGCCCGAACTGATCGAGCCCGGCGCCCGATGCCTTGTGCACCCGCGACGGGATATATTCCCACCACGCCTGGTTGGCGGCGACGCGCAGCGGCTGCGCCGGTTCGACCTTGCCGCCATATTTGATGAAGCTCTGCCAGCCCTGCCAGGAGAATTCGTGATTGTCGCCGATGCACACGAAGGGAAAATGCGCCCGCGCGTCCTGGATGTCGGGATCGTCGATATGCGCGCGATAGACATGGCGATAGCCGGCGAGATTGGTCGGCACGTGGAAATTGGATACTTTACGCGCGTCCGGGATGCGGCCGAGGTCGTAGACGGTGCGCGAATAACGATGCGGCACTTCGTCGGGATATTCGACGACCTCGTAGATGAAGTCGCCGAGATGGAGCACGAAGCCGAGCTTGTGGTCGGCGGCGGCACGCTCGTCCTCCCAGATCATCCGGCGAAAGGCGTTCTGGGCGCCCTCATTGACGCTCTGGCACGAGACGAACGCGAAGCGCACCGTGCGCGGGTCGTTCGCGCGCGGGGCGGTGATCGTGCGGCCGATACGGCTGCCGTGCCCGGCCTCATCGGTGAAGCGGTACCAATAGACCGTGGCGGGCTTGAGCCCCCCAACCAGCGCGCGGCACGTCCAGTCGGATTCCGCCAGCACGGGCGCCCGCGCCATCGCCACCACCTTCTTGAAATCGGGGTCGAGCGACACCTCGACGGCCAGATCGGCACGAGTCTTTTCGGTAAACGGGCGCCTGGTCCACAGGATGACGCTCCGCTCGTCGGGATCGCCCGAGGCGACGCCTTGCGGATAGAGACTGCGGTCTTCGCGCCAGGCGAGGCGCGAGGCGGCGGGCGAGCGGGTTGCCCATAAGGCGGTCGCGCCCAGCGCGGCGGCGGCCGAAATGAATTCGCGTCTATCCATGCCCATCGTCCCCGCTTCTTTTGTCCCGAACCCTTATGCCGCGCGCCGATCGCTCAGGCTTGAGCGGAGGGAACGCTGTGCTACCAAGTAACACACGCTGGACCCGGTCGATGGCGCAGGCAAGGGGGAGGTGCAGGTGCGCGAACTTGCCCTTCCCCTTCGTCGCGCATCGTTGGTATCGGTGCGGTTCGAAAGGAACCGCGATGACTCCCTTCCCCGCTGACATCTTCACCGAGCCGACCGATGTCGATCCCGACACCTTGGCCAATCTTGGGCCGTTGCGGCGGCTGGCGGGGGGCTGGGAAGGGCGCCACGGAGTCGACCTCAATCCCAAGGCCGACGGCCCCGAACGGCGCGAGTTCATCGAGCGGATCGATTTCCAGCCGATCGATCCGCAAGCCAATGGCCCGCAGCTCTTCTACGGCCTGCGTTATCACATCCACATCACCACGGTCGAAGAGGACATCACCTTTCACGACCAGGTCGGCTATTGGCTGTGGGAGCCCGCCACCGGACTGGTGCTCCAGACGCTGGCGATCCCGCGCGGCCAGGTCGCGCTCGCCGCCGGGCATGCCACCGCCGATGCCGACACGATCGTCGTCGATGCCGATCGCGGCCAGACGCAATATGGCATCTGCTCGACCGCGTTCCTCGAATATGCCTTCCGCACCGACCATTATCGCATCACGATCACGTTCAACGCCGACGGATCGTGGAGCTATGTCACCGACACGACCCTGGCCGTGCGCGGGCAGGACAAGCCGTTCGCGCATCGCGACCAGAACACGCTGGTGCGGATCAGCGACCCTGTCCCAAATCCCTGGGCGCAAATCATCGCCGCGCGCAAGGCGAAGGGTGATGCGCCGGCCAGCGCTTCGTAAACCTCAGTTCCCCGGTGCTTTCGGTCCGGCCTTGGTGGCCTCGACCAATGAATCGCCACCCAAGGCGCGGTAGAGCGTGACCAGGTTGCTCGCGCGGATCAGCTGGGTGTTGATCTGCGTCCGCTGCGACGAATAGAGCGACCGCTGCGCGACCAGGCTGTCGAGATAGGAATCGATCCCGCCGCGGTAGCGCATGTCGGACAGTTTGTAATTGTCCGCCGCGGCGTCGAGCTGGTCGCGCGTCGCGGTCAACTGATCGGTGATCGTGCCGCGCCGCGCCAGCGCGTCGGCAACTTCGCGGAACGCGGTCTGGATGGTCTTTTCATAAGTCGCGACCGCGGCGTCGCGCTGCGCCTTGGTGACGTCGACATTGGCCTTGCCCGCACCCGCGCGGAAGATCGGATAGGCCGCCGCACCCCCTGCCTGCCAGTTGAAGGCGCCGCCCGCGAACAGCGCGCCCAGCGCGTTGCTGACGAAGCCGACCAGGCCCGTCAGCGAGATCTTGGGGAACAATGCCGCGCGCGCCGCGCCGATCTCGGCATTGGCGGCGCGGAGCTGATATTCGGCCTGGACCACATCGGGGCGTCGCAGCAGGATCGACGAATCGAGCCCCGCCGGGAGTTCCGCCAGCGTTGCGCCGGCCTCGTCGATCGAATCGGGCAAAGTGGCCGGATCGATCGGTGCCCCAACCAGCAATTGCAGCGCGTTGATGTCCTGCGCCAGCGCGGTGGTCTGCTGCGCGACATCAGCCTTGGCGGTGTCGAGCGTCAATTGCGCCTGGCGCAGATCGGTGCGCGGCGCGATCCCGCCATTGAGGCGCTTTTGGGTAAGCTCGACGCTTTTTTGCGCGCTGGTCGCGGTGTCCTGCGCGATCTTGAGCAGGCTCTTGTCCGACGCATAGGTCAGCCAGCCGTCGGCGATGTCGCCGATCATCGTCAGCCGCGTCGCGCGCGCCGCCGCTTCGGTCGCGAAATAGCTGTTGAGCGCGCGGTCGCTTTCCGACCGGATGCGCCCGAACAGGTCGACCTCGAACGCGTTGATGCCGATATTGGCGTCGAAGCTCGATTTCGCGCCGGTCGCCCCCTGGCCGCCGCGGAAGGTCGCGCCGGCATTGGCATCGACCTCGGGCAGCAATTCGGCGCGCTGGATGCGGAACTGGCCGCGCGCCGCAACGATGTTGGCGGCGGCAACGCGCAGGTCGCGATTATTGGCCAGTGCCTGCGTGATCAGTGCTTGCAGCCGCGGATCGCGGAAGATGTCCTGATAACGCACCGTCGGCAGCGCCGCTTCGCTGCTGCGCAGATAAGCGTCGCCGACCGGCCAGCTCTGCGGCACCGGCGCTTCGGGGCGGGCATATTTGGGCGCGAGCGAGCAGGCGGTCAGGCTCGCCATCATCGTCACCGCGGTCAACTTGCGGATCATGCCAGTGCCTCCGGTTCGGCCGGGGGCGGGGCCGGATGCTCGTGGTGGAGGTGCTTGAGCGCGTCGCGCGTCGTGCGGCGAACGAGGACGAAGAACAGCGGGATGTAGAACACCGCCAGGATCGTCGCGGTCAGCATGCCGCCGATCACCGCGGTACCGATCGCGACGCGGCTGTTGGCGCCGGCCCCGGTCGCGATCGCCAGCGGCAGCACGCCGAAGATGAACGCGAAGCTGGTCATCAGAATCGGGCGGAGACGGATGCGCGCGGCTTCGAGCGCGGCGTCGATCACGCGCTTGCCCGATTTCTCCGCCTGTTCGGCGAACTCGATCATCAGGATCGCGTTCTTGGCCGCCAGCCCCATCGTGGTCAGCAGGCCGATCTGCAGATAGACGTCGTTCTGCAGCCCGCGCAGCGTCACCGCGAACACCGATCCGACCAGGCCGAGCGGAATGATCAGCAGCACCGCGATCGGGATCGTCCAGCTCTCGTAGAGCGCGGCGAGGCACAGGAACACGACCAGCAGCGACAGGCCGTAGAGGATCGGCGCCTGGCCCGAGGACAGGCGCTCCTGATACGACGCGCCGCTCCATTCGATCGAGGTGCCGGGAATCTTGGCGGCCATCGCCTCGATCCGCTTCATCGCGTCGCCCGAGCTCTTGCCCGGCGCCGACTGGCCCGAGATCTCGTACGAGGAAATGCCGTTGAAGCGGCTGAGCGAGGTCGGCGCGTTCGACCAGGAAATCGTCGCGAACGACGAGAACGGGACCATCTGGCCGCCCGATCCGCGGACATACCATTTCGCCATGTCCTCGGGGGCCGAGCGGTACGGCGCGTCACCCTGGACATAGACCCGCTTGACGCGGCCACGGTCGTTGAAGTCGTTGACATAGCTGCCGCCCCAGGCGGTCGACAAGGTCGAGTTGACGCTGGCCTGGGTCAGCCCCAGCACCGACAGCTTCTGGGGATCGGTATCGACCTTCAGCGTCGGCTGGTCGGGCAGGTCGCTCGGACGCACCGCGGCGAGCGTCGGGTCGGCACGGGCGGCCGCCAGCAACTGGTCGCGCGCGTCCCTGAACTGGTCGCGGGTCAGTCCGCCGGTGTTTTCGAGCTCGACCGTGAACCCCGACGACTGGCCCAGCCCGCGCACCGCGGCCGGCACGGTCGCGTAGAATTCGACGTCGCGTAAGGCACCCAGCGCCTTGGTCGCGCGCGTGGTGATCGCGTCGGCGCCGTTCTCGCTGCCCTTGCGTTCGCTCCAGTCCTTGAGCGCGACGAAGCCGCGGCCGGCATTCTGCCCGCCGCCGCCACCGCCGCCGGACCCCGCGACGGTCAGCATCGCGTCGGTGTTCTTGCCTTCGGTCTTGAGGAAGTAATCCTCGATCTGCTTTTGCGCGGCCTGGGTGCGGTTGATCGTGGCGCCGGCGGGCAGGTTGAACTGGATCTGTGCGAAGCCCTGATCTTCGGTCGGCAGGAAGCCGGTCGGCAGCCTGAGGAACAGGATCGCCAGGATCGACAGGACGCAAGCATAGATCGCCAGGAACAGCCACTTGCGATCGACCACCCTGGCCACGCGGGCGGTGTACCAATTCACCATCCGCTCGAAATTAGTGTTGAACCAGGTGCGCGCCTTTTCGGTGTGGCGATAGACCCAGCTGTCGTGGCGCTCCTCTTCCTTGCGCTTGAGCAAGGTCGTGGTCAGCGCCGGCGTCAGGATCAGCGCGACGACCACCGACAGCACCATCGCCGACACGATCGTCAGCGAGAATTGGCGATAGATGACGCCGGTCGACCCGCCGAAGAACGCCATCGGCAGGAACACCGCCGACAGCACCAGGGCGATCGCGACCAGCGCGATCTGGATCTCGCCCATCGATTGGATCGTGGCGTCACGCGGGGACATCCCCGGATTCTCTTCCATCACGCGCTCGACATTCTCGACCACGACGATGGCGTCGTCGACCAGCAGGCCGATCGCCAGCACCAGCCCGAACAGGGTCAGCGTGTTGATCGAAAAGCCGGCGACGGCGAACACACCGAACGTGCCGAGCAGCACGACCGGGACCGCGATCGTCGGGATCAGGGTCGCGCGCCAGCTCTGCAGGAACACGAACATGACGATGACGACCAGCACGATCGCCTCGAACAACGTCTTCACCACGTCGTTGATCGACAGTTTGATGAAGGTAGTTGAATCGTTCGGGAAATCATAAGCGAAGCCGGGCGGGAAGTTTTTCGCCTGGGTCTCGAACTCCTTCTTGACCAGCTCGGCGGTGGTCAGCGCGTCGGCGCCTGGCGCCAGGCTGACCGCGACGCCCGCGCCGGGATGGCCGTTGACGCGGCTGATCGAGGCGTAGCTTTCGGCGCCCAGTTCGATCCGTGCGACGTCGGCGAGCCGCACGGTCGATCCGTCGGGTTGCGTCTTGACGACGATGTTGGCGAATTGCGCGGGCGTTGACAGGCGCGATTGCGCGGTCACCGTCGCGTCGAGCATCTGGTCGGGGCCGCTCGGCACCGCGCCGACTTCGCCCGCCGCGACCTCGGCATTCTGCGCGGTGATCGCCGTGGTGATGTCGGCGGGCACCAGCGCATAGCTCTGCAGCTTGTCGGGGTTGAGCCAGATGCGCATGCCATATTGCGCGCCGAACACGCTGGTGTCGCCGACGCCGGGAATGCGTCCGATCGTGTCCTGCAGGTTGGACACCAGATAGTCGGAGACGTCGATATTGGTCTTCTTGTCGGTGGTGTCGTAGATCGCCGCGATCAGCAGGAAGTCGGGGTTCGACTTGGTCACCGTCAGGCCCTGTTGCTGGACCTGCTGGGGCAAGCGGCTCAGCGCCTGCTGCACCTTGTTCTGGACCTGGACCTGCGCGATGTCGGGGTTGGTTCCCTTCTGGAAGGTCGCGCTGATCGTCACCTGGCCGCGCGACGACGAATTCGAGCTGAAATAGAGCAGCCCGTCGATCCCCGTCAGCTGCTGCTCGATCACCTGGGTGACGCTGTTTTCCAGCGTGACCGCCGACGCGCCCGGATAGGTCGCGCGGATATTGACCTGCGGCGGCGCGACGTCGGGGAATTGTTCGACCGGCAGCGTGAAGATGCTGCCCAGGCCGACCAGCATGATGATGATCGCGATGACCCAGGCAAAGATCGGCCGGTCGATGAAGATGCGCGACATGGGCTCAGCCGCCCTTGCCGGTGCGCTTATTTCCCTGCGGCGCCCCGATCTTCTGCGGTGACCCGGCGGGTACCGCCTTGACCGGCTGGTTGGGCTTCAGTTTGCCGATCCCTTCGGTGATCACCTTGTCGCCTTGCTTCAGGCCGCCGGTCACCACCCAATTGGTGCCGACCGTGCGCGACGTGGTGACGGTGCGCGCGATCGCCTTGCTGTCGGCGCTCAACACATAGACTTGGGCATTGCCCTGGGGGTCGCGGATCACCGCGGTCTGCGGGATCAGGAACGCATTGGGGTCGCTCGCCTGTGCGAAATCGGCGCGGACGAACATGCCCGGCAGCAACAGCCCTTGCGGATTGGGGAAGCGTGCGCGCAACGTCACCGTGCCGGTCGCTGGATCGACCGTGACTTCGGAGAATTCGACGGTGCCGGCATAGCCATAGTCGCTGCCGTCCTCCAGCTTCAGATGGACCTCGGCGGTCATCGGCACCGCGCCGCCGCCCGACAGCGCGCGGCGCAGGCGCAGCAGATCGGCCGAGCTTTGCTGGACGTCGACATAGATCGGGTCGAGCATCGAGATCACCGCCAGCGGGTCGGTCTGGTTGTTGGCGACCAGCGCGCCTTCGGTGAACAAAGATCGGCCGATCTTGCCGCTGATCGGCGCGGGGACGGTCGTGAATTTCAGATTGATCTTGGCGGTGTCGAGCGCGGCTCGGTTCTGCTCGACCGCGGCCCTGGCCTGACGCGACGCCGCGGCGGCGTCGGTATAATCCTGGGCCGCGACCGCTTGCTCCTTGGCCAGCGGGGCATAGCGGTCGGCCTTGACCTTGGCCGCCTCTGCGCTCGCCTGGGCGCTTGCCAGATTGGCGGCGGCCTGGTTGGTCGCCGCGCGATAGAGGCTGGGGTCGATCTGATAGAGCGGCTGGCCCTTCTTGACGAACGATCCTTCGGTGAAGAATCGCTTGCGGATGATGCCCGATACCTGCGGCCGGACTTCCGAGGTCTGGTACGCATTGGTGCGCGCGGCGAGTTCGGTGACCATCGGCACGCTGGCCTGCTGGATGACGATATAGCCGACTTCGGGGGTGCCCTGCTGGCCGCGGCGGCCGCCCGTGGCGGCGTTGTCGCGCGCGCCGCACCCAGCCAGTGCGAGCAGGCTCAACGTCGCAACGGCAAGGGCGGAGCGCGCCGCCAGTCGATTGGGTAGGAAAGGCATGAGCGGCTAGTGGTTTCCTGTGCGATGCCTGTCAAACACCGGATTGTCGCAAATTTTATCAGTTGCGAACCCGCAACAACCTATTTTGTCGCGATCAGGATGCGCATTTGCGCGGCCTTGGCGCCCGACAATTGCAGCGTATAGGTGCCCGGCTGCAACGCGAAATCAACGATCTTGCGGATGCCCGAACAGGGTGCTCCTTCCATATGCGCGACCGAAGTCAACGACTTGCCGTCGCGCACCAGATCGATCCACGCGCCGTTCTGCAATGCCACGCGATAGGTGCCGGCGGCCGCGACGGTGACGTGATAGATGCCACCGAACGTGCCCGGGACGGGCTTGCGCCCGGGCGCCAGCGGAAAGGTCACTTTGTCGATCGGGTCCAGCGTCAGCGCGATATTCTTGCCCGGCGCGATCGCATCGGCGGTCATGCCCGGCGCCACGCTCCATGCTTCGAGTCCCGCCGGCGGCGCAACGGTAGCGGTGCAGACGGGCGCGGCGGCGGGCGCCGCTTGCAGCAACAGGACGGCGAACAAGCTGGAGATCATCGCGTGCGACTCCGAATTGTGGGGCAATGCGTCCTAGATCGCGGCGGAACTACGCGCAAACAGGTCGGCGATCGAGGTATCGAAATGCGTGTTCATTTCGGCCACCGCGGCGGCGGTGTCGCGGTTGGCGATCGCCTCGGCCAGCCGGTGATGCTGTTCGAGCATCATCGCGCGCTGGTCGGCGGTGGTGCGGGCGTGCCACGCAATAGGCGCCGCGACGGTCATCAGCGGCTCGAACGACCGGATGATGGTGTAGAACAGCACGTTGCCGCTCGCCCTGGCGATCGCCTGATGGAACGCGATGTCGTGGCGGGTCAGCTCCTCCAGATCGTCGCCATGCGCCGCCATCGCTTCGGCATGGTCGAGGATCGCGCGCGCTTCGGCGTCGCTCCGCCTGAGCGCGGCGAGCGCGGCGGTACGCAATTCGAGCGTGCGGCGGACGTCCCAGATTTCGGTGACGGTGACCTGCGCGGTCGCCACCGCATGGTCGAGCGAGGTCGACAGGACCGATCCGTCGATCGCCGCGACGCGCGCCTTGCGGCCATTGCCGACATCGATCTGGTGCAACGCGGCCAGGGTCGAGAAGGCCTCGCGCATCACCGCCCGGCTGACCCCCAATTGCTCGGCGAACGCGCCCTCTCCGGGCAACGTATCGCCGACCTTCAGGTCGTTGTCGCGGATATGGTCGCGCACGCAACGGACCGCGCGATCGACCAGAGACCCGCCTTCGATGGCGCGAACCCACTCGCTCATGCGGCCAGACGATGCGCGCGATGCCGCGTCGGCGCAACCCCGTAGCGGCGCCAGCATATCGCCTGCGATGCCCCCGGGGCGATCGACATTGCCGGTGTCGCCGGGCCGTCGGCCGCGCTAAGAGAACGGCCGCATCAGCGGGACCGTAACAGCATGGCCACCGACGCGACGACCGACCCGTCCGGTTTCCCGCCCACCGTCTCGTTCGAGGCGTTGCTGTGGCAGCCCGGGCTGATCTGGGGCTGTTCGGGAGAGGAATGCCTGTCGCTCACCCACGATTTCGCCGGCCTGGACGGCGACGGTTTTCGCTGGCTCCACCTCAACCTGGCGGACGGCCGCACCCATGCCTGGCTCGAGCGCGAAAATCGTTTCCCGCCCGAGGTGCACGAACTGCTGTTGAGCCGCGAGAATCATCCACGCGCGGTGATCGACGGTAAGGTGGTCGGGCTGGTGCTGCAGGATTTCGAACGCGATTTCGATCATGACGATCTCAACCAGGTCGGCTCGCTCCATGTCGCGATCGCGCCCGGGCTGATCGTCACCGGCCGCTATCGCCCGGTGCGATCGGCCGACGTCTTGCGGCAACGCGTCGCTCGCGTCGCGGCCACGCCCGACCCGGCCGAGGCGCTCGACCTCGTACTCGGCAGCATGACCGGCACCTTCGCCGACCTCGCCCGCCAGCTCACCGTCGAAGTCCAGGCGGCGGAGGACGAGTTCCTCAACGACAACCCGGCCGATGCCGGCCGCGAATTGCTGGTGATCCGCCGCCGGTCGGCGCGGCTGCACCGCATGGTCGCGGGGATGCGCGCGGTCCTCCACCGGCTGGAGGACGACCGCGACTTGCCCGAGGCGATGGAGCCGGTGATCGAGCGCTTCGCCCAGCGCGCCGATGCGATCGACGCCGATATCCTGGCGGTGCAGGGCCAGATGCGCGTGCTGCGCGACGAATTCGACCTCCAGGCCGCGCAGAAGACCAACGACAACCTCTATTTCCTGTCGGTGATGAGCGCATTGTTGCTGCCCGCGACGCTGGTCACCGGCTTTTTCGGGATGAACACCGGCGGTCTGCCGCTCACTGGCGGGGCGAACGGAACGATCGAGGCGATGGTGATCGCGCTGATCGCCTCGGGCGCGACCTGGGCGCTGCTGCGCGCGCGACGCTGATCGGCGCAACCGGAGGCGACCCACTGGCCGGGCCAGCGCGTCCGCGATAGGAATGCCGGTGCGCTCGAGAGCGAAGGGGGGTAGATGACGCGATCGAGGATCCTTAGCGCGGTTCTGGCGATCGCCGGCTGCATATTGCTGGCGGGATGCGCCACGCCGATGAACGCGCCGCGGTCGGCGATCGTCGTGCCGCCCGCGCCGATCCTGCCGCCGCCGCCAATCCATCCCAATGGCCAGGTGCTGTGGCGAATCGTCAACGGCAAGTGCGTCCCGGACCAGCAAGCCAATGCCAGGCCTGACCCCTGCACCGAGGTGTCGATCGGCGGCGGCGTCGACAAGGGTTATGTCGTGCTCAAGGATCGCGTCGGGGCCAGCCAGTATCTCGTCATGCCGACGCGGTTGATCACCGGGATCGAGGATGCGCAACTGCTCGCATCGGGCGCGACCAATTATTTCGATCCCGCCTGGCGCGTCCGCCGGCTGGTCGATCAGCGGCTCGGCACGACGCTGACGCGCGACGATGTCGGGATCGCGGTCAATTCGATCTACGGGCGGTCGCAGGATCTGCTCCACCTCCATGTCGATTGCTTGCGCATCGATGTCCGCGATGCGCTGCACGGCCGGCTCGCGCATATCCGGCGGACATGGTCGGCGCCGCTCACGCTCGTCGGACATCCCTATTACGCGCTCCGCCTGGATGGTGACGACCGTGTCCCGACTGACCCATTCGTCGAGCTTGCGCGGCTGAAGGTGCCGCCCGCCGAGATGGGCGCCTGGACGTTGGTGCTCGCCGGCGCGACGTTCAGCGATGGACCCGGCTTCGTCCTGCTCGCGGGGCGAACCGATCCGGCGGCCGGCTTCGACGGGTCGGGGGAGGAACTGCAGGATCACCAATGCACGGGGCACGTCGCAAGGGGATGACGCGGCGCGCGCCCGAACGATCTTGCCTGGCGGCCGTCCTGGCGCTTGCCGCCTGCGCGCTGGTTGCTGGCTGTTCGCGATCGAGTGAGAAAACGGCCAATGCCGATCGCCAACCGTCGCGATCCTGCGCCAATCTCGATCGCGCGCCGATGGTGAAGATCGCCGGCGGCAATTTCATCATGGGCGCCGATCCGCGCGATCCCGAGGAAGGGCCGCCGCGCCGGGTCGCGGTCAAGACCTTCTGGATCGACAGCCATGAACTGACCAATGCAGAGTTCGCTCGTTTCGTCGCGGCGACCGGCTATCGTACGCTTGCCGAGCGTGATCCGCCGCCGCTTGCCGGCGCGCCGCCCGAGATGCGCGTGCCGGGCTCGGCGGTGTTCGCGACTCCCGACGACAAGGATCCGCGTTGGTGGCGTTGGGCGGTCGGCGCGCAATGGCGCCACCCTTCCGGACCCAAGGAGTCGATCGCCGGGCGCGATCGCGAGCCGGTGGTCCAGATCGCTTACGCCGATGCCCAGGCCTATGCGCGCTGGGCAGGCAAGCGGCTGCCGACCGAGGCCGAATGGGAATATGCCGCGCTGGCCGGGGGCAAGGCGCTGCCCGAACCGGTCGATGCGGAGGGTGTGCCGCAGGCCAATTATTATCAGGGTGTATTCCCGGTTCGCGACCTCGGCCTCGACGGCTATCGCGGACGCGCGCCGGTAGGATGCTTCAAGCCCAATGCTTATGGGCTGTACGACATGATCGGCAACGTCTGGGAATGGACCAGCGATACCGCCGCGGGAAAGCACGACAGCGGCGTGATCAAGGGCGGGTCCTATCTGTGCGCGGCGAATTATTGCGCGCGCTATCGCCCCGCCGCGCGGCAATTCGAGGAACGCGATCTCGGCACCGACCATATCGGCGTGCGCTTCGTCAGCGATCGGCCGATCGCGCCGCGTTGACCCCTCGCGGAGATTATGGCACGAATAATGCCAATAAATCGACCGCCGGGGAGGACGAGGATGGAAGTGCTGAGAACGCCCGACGAGCGTTTCGCCGATCTGGTCGATTATCCCTTCGCGCCGCATTACCTGACGGTCACCGATGCCGACGGCAGCGACCTGCGGATCCATTATGTCGACGAAGGCCCGCGCGATGCGGCGCCGATCCTGCTGATGCACGGCGAACCGAGCTGGTCCTACCTGTATCGCAAGTTCATCCCCGACCTCGTCGCG
>DASVNU010000215.1:0-2100 GCA_036383655.1 Sphingomonas sp.
GTTCACCGCGCGCGTCGGCTGGCTCAATTCCTTCCGCAACGATGCCAGCCCCGGCATCTCACGCGGCAGGCTGATCAGGTCAGCGGGGTCGTAGACCTCACCGGCCGTCACCGCCTTGTGGGTGCGCTCGAACCGCAGCCGCAATTGCCACCAGGCCTGTGCCTTCAGATTGGCGTAGAAATCGCCGTTGACCGGCGTCTCGCCATCCCCCGGCACGACGTGCTCGCGCGGCCGGAACGGAGAGGCCCCGGCATTCCACGGTCGGAACGTGATCCCGGCGGGCAGCAACGCTCGCCCATCCGCGTCCACCTCATCGCGCAATCGGTTGGCCTCCGCCTTCACGCCCGCGCCGACGCCGATGCTGTCATATTGCAGCGCCACCGTCCGTCCGCGCAGCCGGTCGACCGCCAGCCGCGTCGCCTTGCCGACATCGCCTTCGCCCCAATCGTCGACCGACTGCACGATCGATCCCTTGGCGATCGCCAGCGCATGCCGGTCGCCGCCCTCATCCGCCGGATCGAGCCCCGCGCGCCACGCGCCCGCATCGTCGAACCCCAGCACCAGATGCGCGTCGATCGCGCTCGCCACCCAGTCGCCGGGGATAATGATCCCCTCGACCGCGGCGGTGTAATTGCGATCCACTTCCTGCGCGAAGACATGGAGCAATCCGTCCGCCGCCGCCTTGGCGCGCCGCTGCGCGTACCAGGCCGCGTCCTTTGCGGGATGGTCGCGCCAGTCCATCACGAACACATTGACCCGATCGGTCGCGAGCGCTGCGCCCGGCGCCCACTCCACCCCGCTTTCGCGCCGGCGATGGAACACGTTGCCCGGCCCGTTGACCGAGCTCATATCGATCTGGACATTGGTGGTATCGGACAGCGCCGCCTCGATCTTCTCGGGTCGTTCGTAATGCGCGCTTTCGTCCTTGAAATAGATCAGCTTGCGCCCGCCGCGCCCGATATTGTCACCCGATTCTCCGGTGATCGTGGCGCCAGTCGCGCGATTGACGATCTTCATGCTCGGCATGTCGTCGCGCGGATCGAACCCGGCGGGCAGCATCAGCCTGGGCAAGTGCCGAATGATGATCCGCATCTTCTCGAAAATGCTGTCGGGATCGCCGATCTTGTCGACCAGCTGCTCCTTGCGGCTGCCCCAGCCGATCGCGGCGCCCGGCCAATACAGCCACAGCCACACCGAAAAGGCACAGCCCAGCCACGTCGCGCCCATGTCACGCGCCTTTTCGATCAACCCGCTCTGCTGCCCATCGACGCAGGCACGCAGAAACGCGATCATTTCGACCTGGCGGGGAAAGGGCACGAACGGCATCACTGTCGGCGCATCGCTCGCCGCTTTGCGCGGGTCGTAGGTCACCGCCCAATGCGCGATCCACCCGGCCGGATCCTCGCGATAGCGTCCGTTCAACCCGGCGCGCAGCCCGGCATCCGCCTTCAACCTGCGCAGCCGACGCTGCCGCGCGATCAGCTCGGCGACATAATCCGGCGGCCAGACCGGAGAGGCCCGCGCGGCAATCGCCGTCACCCCAATTCTTCCCGATAACGTTCCGCCGCCTCGCGCGCCGACATATCGGATGTGATCGCATCGGCGGTGCGCGTGCCGATCCCAAGCGGATCGGGCGCCGACCCCTCGCGCCGGCCCGAGCGCGTTTTTTCCCACCACAGCATCGCCGTGGTGTTTCCGTTCATCGCGGTCTCGAACAAGGTCAGCGCGATCCGTGCATTGGCCACTTCGACCCCCGCGTCGAGCTCGGCGCGGCATCGCCGTTTCAACGTCGCGACGCTCATTCCCATGATCCGCGCGATGATCGTATAGGGAGTCCCGATCTCGGCGAAGCGCCGCACATCCGCGCGCATCGCGTCGCTGATCTCGATCGCTGTCCGCCGGCATTTGCCGCTCTTGGGCGGCCCGACCGTCGAAGGTTTGCCGGCTGACGCGGCTGGAACAGGGGCCTCGGGCGCCGGCACTCCCGACCCCGCACGCTTCCGTCCCGCCATCCCAACTCCGCCCTGGTCGCCACCCCGCGCGACAGCCCAGGCAACCCTCACCGGCAACGCTCAGGCGCTGCCGGACGAGCGGCTCAGG
>DASVNU010000216.1:0-8201 GCA_036383655.1 Sphingomonas sp.
CCAGGGCGGCTGGCAGGCGAACGGCAAGTTCGTCAACGACGGCAAGGCCGGCAAGCTGACGCTCTATTTCGACTATAACGACATGACGCAGCCGAACGAGGACGCGACGACGTTCTTCAAGCCGTCCGTCGGCGGCGCGCCGGCAACGCCGGTTCAGCTCTACACGCCCTATACCAAGCCGTTCTTCTATCCCGATTTCGCCACCTACCGAACGTCGTACCTGAACGCGATGGGCAATTCGCCCGCGGCGCAGGGCAGCAATTACCGCAATTATTATTCGGACGCGCAGCGCACCGACTATCTGCTCTACATGCGCTACGACGCGCATCTGTCGGACCGTGTCACCTGGTCGACCACGGGCTATTTCCATCACAATGACGGCGCGGGCGTCGTCGCCGGCCCGCTCGGCCAGTCGATCACCACCGCGCAGCCCTATCTCGATCCCAATTACGCGAACGCGGTTGCGAACAAATGCCAGTTCGGCGGCAATGGCAATGGCGTCCGCCCCGCGGCGTGCAGCGCAATGACCGACGCCCAGGCAGCGGCGGCCGGCGCCGCTCTGGTCGCGGCGACCGGCGGGTCGGGGCTGATCACCCGCACCACCGAATATCGCATCGACCGCGGCGGCATCATTTCCGCGCTCAACCTCGACCTCGGCAACCACAAGATCGAATTCGGCGGCTGGTTCGAGCGCAACAGCACGACGCAATGGCGTCGCTGGTATGCGGTCGATGTCAACAATCCCGCCACCAGCACACCGTACATCCGCCCGCTCGACGCCGCATCCCCGTTGTTCACCCAATATCAGGGCGAGGCACGGATCAACGAGCTGCAGCTTCATCTGCAGGATAGCTGGCAAGTGACCAGCAAGCTGCTGGTCAACGCCGGCTTCAAGACCAGCGCGCAATGGGCCAAGGGCTGGTTCCCGGTGCAGCCCAAGGCCGGCTCGCTCTCGGGCCTCGCCGGCGGTCTGCCCCAGGGCAAGATCGACACCTACAATTGGTTCCTGCCCGCGGCCGGCGCGAGTTATGATTTCAACGGCCACGAGCAGGTCTATTTCAACGTCCAGAAGAATTTGCGCCAATATTCGGCCTATCTGGCCGGCGGCGGCGGTCCCTGGTTCACCGGCAGCCAGGCGGCGTTCAACGCCTTCGCCGACCAGGGCAAGCTCGAGAGCAGCTGGACCTATGAAGGCGGCCTGCGCACCAACCGCAGCTTCGCCAATGGCATCGGGTTCAACGCCCAGGTCAATTATTATCACGTCGTGTTCAACAACCGCCTGCTGGCGATCTCGACCAACCCCGGCGGCATCGCCGGCAGCGGCATCACCGGCGGCACCTCGATCCTGGTCAATGTCGGCGACGTCCATACCGACGGCGTCGATGCCGCCTTCACCTTCCGCGTCGGCCGCGCCTTCTCGCTGTACAACGCGACCTCGTACAACCTCTCCAAATATCAGAGCGATTACAGGTCGACCGCGACCGGCATCGGCGCCGCCACCGATACCTGTCTCGGCGGTTATCTCGTCGGTGGGCCGAACCCTGCCGCGCATCCCGAGAATGCCGGCATCGTGCCGACCTGCGGCAAGCAGCTGCCCGGCACGCCCAAATGGATGAACAAGACCGTCGCGACCCTGGCCGGCGGCCCGTTCGAGTTGCAGGTGATCGGCGATTTCGTCGGCCGCCGCTTCGCCACCTTCACCAACGACGCCAGCGTGCCGTCCTATTTCCTGACCTCGCTGCGCCTCGCCGCGAAGGTGCCGGACGGCGTCCTGCCGCTGCGCAAGGTGGAAGTGTCGCTCAACGTCACCAATTTGACCGACCGCAAGGGCGTGTCGACGCTGTCGATCGGATCGCCGACCAACAGCTATTCGGCCTATCCGATCGCGCCGCGGCAGTGGTTCCTGACGGTGTCGGCGGCGTATTGATGCCGCGGTAATATTGGGATTGTCGGCGACGGTTGCTTTGACCGGGGCTCCCTCCGACGATCAGCTAGAATTTTTGATGGCGAGAACGACGGTGACGGGTGCAAGAACACCTATTGTGCCGCGCCGGCATGCAGGAGGATGTTTGGTCCAACGACCGTCCCCCTGCCGCCGGCGACAATTGCCCGATGAAAACGTAGCGGGCCGGGATCTCGGCCAGCAGACGATCAAGGGCAGTTTTTGAACCGGAGAGGCCAATATGGACATGGATCGCAGGACCTTCGCCGCGTCATTTCTGACAGGTGCGGCCGCTGCTCTCACCGTGCCGACTGCAATGGCCCAGGCCGTGCGGACACCGCCGCGGCCGACCAATGTTGTCCTCGTCCACGGATTGTTCGCCGACGGATCGAGCTGGTCGAACGTCATTCCCCTCCTCCAGGCGCGGGGGTTGCACGTGACCTCCGTGCAGAACCCGCTGACGACGCTGGAGGACGCCGTTGCGGCTTGCCGCAAGGAGCTGGATCGGCAGGACGGGCCGACGGTGCTGGCGGGCCACTCCTTTTCAGGCATGATCGTGACCGAGGCCGGCGTCCATCCCAATGTCTCTGCGCTGGTCTATGTGGCCGCGCGAGCGCCCGATGCCGGGGAGGACTATGCCGCACTTGCCGCGCGGTTCCCCGCGCCACCAGCGTCGGCGGGGATCGTCTATGACGGTGACGAGGGCCGCCTAAGCGAGGAAGCCTTTCTGCGGGATTTTGCCGGCGACGTGCCTCCCGGCAAGGCGCGCGTGCTGTTCGCGGTTCAGCAGCCGTTTCGGAAGGCGCTTCTCGCCGGTCGAACCACCCAGGCGGCGTGGCGCACCAAACCCAGTTTCTACGCCGTGTCGACGCAAGACCGGACCATCAACCCCGACCTCCAGCGTTATATGGCGTCGCGCATGAAGGCCCGAACCGTCGAGCTTCGATCGAGCCATGTTTCGCTGATCTCACATCCACGCGAAGTTGCTTCGCTCATCCTGGATGCCTCCGGTCGATGACGGCGATCCGGCACTATTGCGGTGCCGGGTGCAACAAGGCCTAAGTCGAGTTTAGGAATTTATGCGCGTGGCACCGTAAATTCACCGCAATTTCCTATTCCTAGTTCAGGCCACACCGGGGCCGATCGCCCAATAGGTCGCATAGCGTTCGTGCGCGATGCGATAATAGGGAATCAACCGCACCGGCGCGCCATCCGACGAGGCGACCGTAAACTCGAGCGGCTTGGCGCCGGCGCGAACGTCTTTGATCAGTGCCCGCGAAAGCGAGGGGGCCGCGAACGGCGTGGCGTTGTAGCTGCCGTATTTACGCTCGCTGACGACAATGTCCGCGCCCGGCGCCAGTCCTTCCCGTCCCAATGCGCCCGCGAGCACGAGCGGGCCATAGGTCAGCGCGACGATGTCGGGAGCCGCGGGCGCGCTCTCGGTGGACGTCTCCATGATCAGCCGTAGCTCGATTTGATCGCCGCTCTTCCAGATGCGCGTCAACTCTATGTAACTGGCTGGCATGGCCGAGTGCGCAGTCTCGACACCATTGACCAATACGGACGCCGTCCGGCTCCAACCCGGGTGGCGCAGCTTCAACGTCAATTCGGTCGGCTTCGGCAGTTTCCAGCGCAGCGTGGTCGTCGGCGCCTCGGGAAAGGCGGTGACCTGCGTCAACACCGCATCTTTCTCTTTCCACCTGACCGACGACGGCAGGAAGAGGTTCACGTAAAGCGTTCGATCGTCGTGGAAATAGATCGAGTCCCGATATTTGACGTGATTCTCCATGCCCGTGCCGGTGCAGCACCAAAAGGAATTCTCGGGCGTGTGATAGAGCTTCATGTAGCCGGGCCGCGCGCCCTGGAAGTAGGTGGCCATTCCCGAATCCGGATCCTGGGAAGCCAATATGCCGTTGTAGAGGGTGCGCTCGTAATAGTCGGCATATTCCGCACGTGGGTCGTGGAGAAACAACGCCCGGGTCAGCTTCAGCATGTTATACTGGCAGCACGTTTCGGATCCCTTGGCGGAGAAGACGTGCTCGCCGAAGTTCGCCATCGCGAAAAAGTGCTCGCCGTCGCCATGTCCGCCGGTCGCGAACGAGCGCGTACGCGCCACGGTCTTCCAGAAAAAGGCGGCGGCGTCGCGGTATTTGGCATCCTCGGTCGCCTCGTAGACGCGCTGGAAACCGACGATTTTGGGCACTTGCGTGTTGGCATGCAGGCCGTCCAGGTAATCGCGCCCGGCAGCCAGGGGTTCCATGATCGCCTTATGCGAAAAGCGCTGCGCAACCGTGAGATATTCGGGAGTACCGGTCATGAAGTACAGATCGGCATAGATTTCGTTCATGCCGCCATGTTCGGTGGCGAGCATGGCTTCGAACTCAGCATCTGTCAGCGGACGGGTGGCGACCACGCCCCAATCCGCCAGGCGCATCAGCACGGCGCGGGAGACCTCGCTATCGGCCAGTAGCGCCGCATCGCGCAGACCCGCATAGATTTTATGCAGCGTGTACCAGGGGACACCGTTGATCGGTTCGCCGCGCAAATGCGCCGAGAGTAATGCCGCCCCTTTGGGAAAGGCGCAGACCAAGCCGGAGCCCGCTGCCTTCTGACATGCGGCCAGCTCGCCCGCGATATAGTCGACCCGCTGCTTGAAGCGCGTGTCGCGGGTCGAGCGATAGGCAAATGCGCAGGCCGAGAGATAGTGGCCGAGCGTGTGCCCGTGGCAATTGATGTCCGCCCATTCGGGCTCGGATTCCCAGCCACCGTAGACCGCGGCCTTGGGCTCCAGCCCGGCGTTCAAGCGGAAATTGTGCAGCATCCGGTCGGGCTGCAGCTTGAGGAGGTAGGTCTCGGTCAATCGCTGGGCGTGCAGGAAGGGGCCTCCTTCCAGCGCCACATCGGCCATGTCGAATGGCTGTAGCCTGGCGATGCGCCGTCCCGCTGAATATTGCGCTGCATTCGCTGGGGCGGCGACCGCGAACATTCCGGTCGAGCCCGCGATCAGCGCACCGGAGCCGGCATTTGCCAGAAACTGACGGCGCGAATGACCCGCACAATCGGGTTGTCGGCGCGCGGGCGTTTCGGTGCCGCAATATGTGAAGCTGTTCATGGCCTATCTCCAGTCCGGCATCCTTGCGCAGGCCGGCACCCGCTTGAAATGCTTTGGACCGAGAAGACAGCCGCGTCCCGGTAGCGGGCATGTGGCGGAAACCCTGCTCGCCATCGTGACCTACTATCGGGGCATGCTCCTCGGATCAATCATGGGGATCGTGCCGCCGGCGTTGGAGGTAGGCGCGGTTATCCTGGCGTTGCCCAGCCGGGTCCGATCAATGCGCATCACCCGGCCAAAAGCCGCCCGCCCACGCGGAGGATCCGCTACTTTGGAGGCAAGGGCGGTCTTCCGCGATGCCGCTTTCATACTAGACTTCCCCCTAACCTTCGATACCCTCCCGCCGGCTCACATGAAGCCACGACAGAAGGGGGATGTATGAAGCTCGCGGCCCGTCTCGCGGTCCTTGCGCTGGCGCTTTCACCGGCGCTCGCATTCGGCGACAATTCCCCGCACATCACCGTCGCCACGCCCGGGGTCGGCAATGGGTCGATCGAGCGCTTCACCGCGCGGTTCAGCCAGCCGATGGTGGCGCTGGGCGATCCGCGCGCGCCGGCGCCCTTCGACGTCACTTGCGCGGTCGGCGGCCAGGGGCGCTGGGCCGACCAGCAGACGTTCGTGTGGGAGTTCGCCAATCCGCTGCCCGGCGGCACCAAGTGCGAGTTCAAGGTCAAGGCCGGGACCAAGAGCGTGTCGGGCTATGCACTCAACGACAGCAACACCTATACGGTCGATGCCGGCGGGCCGATGGCCAAGGCGATCCTGCCGGGCGAGAATAGCGACGAGATCGAAGAGGGTCAGGTCTTCCTGATCGCCGCCAATCTGCCGGCGACGCCGCAATCGGTCGGCGCCAATGCCTATTGCTCGGTCGCCGGGCTGGGCGAGAAGATCCCGGTCGACGTGCTGCCTCCCGACACCGCGGGCAAACTGATCGCCGAGATGGGCACCGACAATAATTACGCGGTGCAGAGCTTCCTGGAAAGCGGCGGCCTGCCCGCGACGGTCCCGGCGAGCGAGGCCGATCGCGCCAAGACCTATGAAGGCGTGACCGCCTTGCGCTGCCGCCGGCCATTGCCGCCGGGGCACGACATGTCTTTGGTCTGGTCGGGCAAGATCGCCAGCGCGAGCGGCAAGCCCGCGGGCACTGACCAGCGCTTCGACTTCACCGTGCGCAAGCCGTTCGCGGCGCGCTTCGAATGCAGCCGCACCAATGCCCAGGCCGGCTGCAACCCGGTCGAGAAAGCCTATCTGCGTTTCACCGCGCCGATCCCGATGTCGCTCGCCAAACAGGTGAAGATCACCACCGCCGACGGCACGGTGATCGCGCCGGTATTCGACAAGGACGAGCAGAAATCGGCGACGATCAGCGACATCAAGTTCGCCGCGCCGATGCCCTATGCGACCACCGCCAAGGTCTCGATCCCGGCGGACGTGAAGGACGAAAGCGGGCGGCCGCTGACCAATGCCGAGCGTTTCCCGCTCGATATCCGCATCGACCAGGCGCCGCCGCTGGTCAAGTTCGCCGCGGGCTTCGGTATCCTCGAGGCCAAGGAAGGCGGCGTGCTGCCGGTCACGGTGCGCAACGTCGAGCCGGCGCTGCAGGGCCAGAACCTCAATATCGGCGGCCAGACGCTGCGGGTCGAAGGGTCGGACGGCAAGATCGCCCAATGGCTGCGCACGGTGAATTCGGCCGACGAGACCAAGATCGAGGATATCAAGAAGGGCGACGAGGTCGTCGGCCATATCCAGAATACCGGCGCGACCCCGATCCTGACCGGCGCCGATGCCGGCGCGTCGATGAAGATCGGTCTCCCGGGCAAGGGCAAGGATTTCGAAGTGGTCGGCATCCCGCTGACCAAGCCCGGATTCTATGTCGTCGAACTGGCCAGCCCGGTGCTCGGGCAGGCGTTGCTCGGCCGCAAGGCGCCGCGCTACGTCGCCACCGCCGCGCTGGTCACCAACATGGCGGTGCATTTCAAATGGGGGCGCGAGAAGAGCCTCGCCTGGGTGACCAATCTCGATACCGGCCTGCCGGTCGGCAATGCCGCGGTGGCGGTCACCGATAGTTGCACCGGGCAATTGCTCGCCAACGGCACGACCGACAAATCGGGTGCGGTGTTCATCCCGGCGGGATTGCCGCAGCCCGCGACCTATGGCGGATGCCAGAACGACTATCAGCAGCATCCGCTGATGGTGTCGGCGCGCGCCGGCGACGATTTCAGCTTCACGCTGACCGATTGGGGCGAGGGGATCCGACCGTACGATTTCGACCTGCCCTACGGCTATTCGGCGTCGGGCGACGTGTTCCACACCGTGTTCGACCGCGCGCTCGTCCGTCAGGGCGAAACGATCCATATGAAGCACATATTGCGCCAGCCCAATGGCACCGGCTTTTCGCTTGCGCCGGGCTTCAGCGGGACGCTGCGGCTGTCGCATCGAGGCTCGGACACCAATTTCGACCTGCCGCTGACGATCGACGCCAATGGTATCGGCGAGACCGAATGGACCGCGCCGCAGGGCGCGCCGATGGGCGATTACGACATATCGGTGATCGACGGCGACAAGACGATCGCGACCAACCAGTCGTTCAAGGTCGACGAATACAAGCTGCCAACGATGCGCGCGACGGTGACCGGGCCCAAGGACGCCGCGATCCGGCCCAAGTCGCTGCCGCTCGATCTGTTCGTCGGCTATCTGGCGGGCGGGGGCGCGTCGAACCTGCCGGTCGAGATGCGCGTCGGCTATTTCGGCCGCACCGCGACTCCCGACGGCTATGACGGCTATACGTTCGGCGGGACCGACGTGAAGGAAGGGACCAAGCCGCTCAACGGCGATGGCGAGGAGGAAAGCGCGCCGCTGCCGCCGACCCAGACCTTGCCCGCGACGCTTGGCGGAGACGGCACGACGCGGACCTCGGTCGATGTGCCGCAGGTCGACCAGGCGACCGACATGCTGGTCGAGATGGATTATCAGGACGCTAATGGCGAAGTGCTGACCGCGTCGAAACGCATCCCGATCTTCCCCTCGGCGGTGCAATTGGGCGCCAAGACCGACGGCTGGCTGATGAAGCAGGACGATCTCAGGCTGAGCTTCGTCGCGCTCGACACCGACAACAAGCCCAAGAAGGGCCAGGCGATCAATGTCGCG
>DASVNU010000217.1:0-1657 GCA_036383655.1 Sphingomonas sp.
CTCGTCGGCAGCTTCGCAGGACGGCCAGATCGGCCAGGTCGCCTATGGCGGCGGCAAGGGTGCGGTCAACGCCATGGTCCTGCCGATGGCGCGCGACCTGATGGACCTCGGCATCCGCGTCAACGCGATCCTGCCGGGCACTTTCGCGACGCCGCCGATGCTGCGCGTCAAGGAAATGAACGAGGCGGTGTTCAACGGCCTCGGCGCCGCGGTCCCCTTCCCCAAGCGCCTCGGCAAGCCCGAGGAATTCGCCAGCCTGGTGATGGAACTGACGCGCAATACCTATTTCAACGGCCAGCTGATCCGCCTCGACGGCGCGATCCGCATGCCCCCGAAGTAAGCACAAGGCATCGCCGGAAAATCGAGGGGCCGCGTGAAAGCGCGGCCCCTTTTCGTGTCAGGTGATGGAAAAGCCCGCGTCGACGCAGATCGTCTGGTTGGTCGCATAGCGCGCCATCGGCGTCGCGAAATAGAGCACGGCCGAGCCGATGTCGCGCGGCTCGCACATGCCCAGCGGTGGGCGGCGGTTGCCCGGCCCCACGGGCGGAGGCCCCTCGGCACCGATCGCGCCGGGCGTACCGACGCCGCCGGGAAGGACAGTGTTCACCGTGATGCCGTGCTCGGCCAGTTCCATCGCGCTCGCCTGAGTCAAGGCTGCCAGCGCGCCCTTGGAAGCGAGATAGGCGGAAAGGCCATGGACCATCTGGCCGATCAGCCCCGAACTGGCGACGTTGACGATACGCCCGCCCTGCCCGGCCGCGACCATCGCCTTGCCGATCTCGCGGATCATCAGGAACGGCCCGCGCGCGTTCACCGCGTTGTTGCGCTCCCAATGCGCGACGCTGCCCTCCAGCAACAGCTCGCGGTGCTGGAGACCCGCATTGTTCACGAGCACCCAGGGCGTGCCATGCTGCGCGACGATCTCGGCACAGGCTGCGACAACCGAAGCCTCATCGGCAAGGTTGACCGCGACCGACATCGCCTTGTGCCCGGCGCCCTTCAGCGCATCGGCCTGGGCAGCGGCGCGTGCGGCGTCGATATCGGCGATCACCACTGTCGCTCCGGCTTCGGCCAGCAATTCGGAAATACCGACGCCGATGCCGCTGGCACCGCCGGTGACGATTGCGAGTTTTCCCGCGAGATCGAATGCGCTCATTTCTTCATCGTAGCTTCGCGCGGCGGGGTCGAGAAAGACCGGATCGCTTCGCCCCGGCGATCTACCACCGAGCGCTGGCGCGCCCGTTCGACGTTGGCTTCGTCACCGGCGATCTTGATCGGGCCGTTGGCGATGTTGTCGAGCCCCTGCTGCGCGACATCCTCGGGCGCCTGGGCATGGGTCAGATCCATGCCGAGCCGCGCCATTGCCGGGGTCGCGGTGAAGCCGATGTTGAGGTGCAGTACGTCGACGCCGAGCGGTTGCATCTCTGCCCAAAGCCCTTCGGTGAACACGCGGCTGAACGCCTTCGAGGCGGTATAGGCGACCAGCGAGGGCGAGCCCATGTAGCCGCTCAACGATCCCGTCAGAATGATGCCGCCGCGCCCGCGCTTGGCCATGGCCGCGCCATAGTGCCGGGCGAGATTGGCCTGGCCCAGCACATTGATCGCGATGACAGACTGGGTCACTTCCTCGGGCAGTTCGACGAAGTTACCGCGCGTG
>DASVNU010000218.1:0-4480 GCA_036383655.1 Sphingomonas sp.
CGGTCGGCGGTGCCGCGCGCGGTGTCGCGCACCGCGTCGGTGCCGACCAGCTGCGCATCGAGCCCGCCCGACGCGCCGCCCGAGGCGGAGCCGCCGGTCAGCGATTGGTTGCCGATACGCGTCGCCGAATCGAGCGCGCTCGCATTGTCGGCCGATCCCGAGGCGCTGGCGCTGCCCTTGCGCGTATCGACCTTCTTGCTGGCGCGCGCCGAGCTGCGCGTGGTGGCGGTATTGTCGGTATCGGTGTGGGGCACCCGGTCGATCGTGCTGCCGAGCATGCCGCCCAGCGATCCGCTGCCCGCCCCGCCGAGCGTCCCGCCCAGCGTTCCACCGAGTCCGCCACCACCACCGAGCAATTGTGCCGAGGCAGGCGAAGCCGCCACCGCGATCGCCAGCGTCGCCGCACCGAAAAGAGCCTTGATCATCGTCGTTCTCCTTTGTCCGTGCCAGGAGAACGGGCGCCGGTCGGCGTTTAATCCCGCAGCCGCAAATTTTTTTCCGGGCTCAGCGAACCGCCGTGCGGCATTCGCCGCAGACGAGCCCGCGGCCATAAAGCTTGTCCGGCCCCTTGGGTCCGAGATCGCGGGCGATCGCATCTACTCGCGCCAGCGCCGCGCGCGGATTGCCCGGCACGGTGTAGAAACGCGCGATCACCGCGGCGACCAGCGGCGCGGCGAACGAGGTCCCGCGCACGCGGAAGGCTCGCCCGCCGATCCCCGCCGCGAGCATGTCAGCCCCCGGCGCGGCATAATCGAGATGCGTCGCGCGCGCCGCCTCGATCAGCACACGGTCCTTGCCGTCGACTCCGGTGACCGCGATCACTCCCGGATAGGAGGCGGGATAACCCGGCGGTGCGGCGGCGCCGTTATTGCCGACCGCCGCCACGATCACCAGTCCGCGCGCCTGCGCTGCCGCGACCACGCGGCCAAGCACCGGATTGGCCGGGCCGACCAGACTGATCGTCACCACCGCCACACGCTGCTCGACCATCCAGCCGAGCGCCCTGGCGATCGCGGTCGCGTTGCCGCCGGCCGGGTCGCTGCCATAGACGTCGGCCGAGGCGATCCGCGCGCCGGGCAGCCCGCCACGCACCGCGCCCGCCCCGGTGATCAGCGAGGCGACCGCCGTGCCATGATCGTTGACGCGCGGCGCGCCGCTGGCGAACCCCGCGCTCGCCGCCGCTCCCGCCACACCGCCGTCGATCACGCCGAGCAACGGGCCATTGCCGGGATCGGGCAAGGCCGGCGTGCCCGCAAGCGTGCCGCTGGCGAGGTGGATCTGGTCGGCGCTGACCGATCCGCCGAGCTTGCGGATCTCACCGATCGCGGCCTTGAGCGACTTGCCCGACGGCACCGCCAGCCGCGCAAACGCCACGCCGAGAATGTCGTCGCGCTCGATCACGCGATAGCCCTTCGCTTGCGCCGCGGCGATCAGCGCGGCGTCGGGTGAATCGACCACCACTTCGCCCGCACGCGCGGGATTGCCCTGCGGATCGAGCGCGATGCGGCCGGGATTGTCGCGGACCAGCCGGTCGATCGTCGCGCGGCGCGCATCGTCCAGGACGCGCGCGGCGGCCTCGGGCGCGCGCAATACGTCATCGGTCAGCCGGTCGACCCCCGGCAGGCCCGGCACCGGCAACGACACCGCGGGCAGCGACGGCACCAGTTGCGCGCGCGCCGCGCCCGTCAGCACCAGCAAGGCGGCAAGGGCGATCAGGCGACGCACGGGGAATCCCTTTCGATTGGCAAAAATCTTCATGTCTGGATTAAACGGGCAAGGCCATCCGTTTCATCCATGACGAAAGGAATTGGCTTGGCCGCCTTCGAGGACGAGATGATGGTGCTGCTGCCGCGGCTGCGGCGGTTCGCGCGGTCGCTCGCCCGCGATGCGGCCGATGCCGACGATCTGTGCCAGGCGGCGATCGAAAAGGCGTTGCTGGCACGCGCGTCGTGGCAACCGGGCACGAGGATGGATAGCTGGATGTACCGTATCATGCGCAACGCCTGGATCGATACGACCCGCGCACGGCGTCGGGCGTCGGAGACGTTCATCGACGCCGAAGCGGGCGTCGCCGTCGGCGCCGAGGGTGGCGCCGAGGCGCGCGTCGTCCTCAACGACGTGGAACGCGCGATGCGCCGCTTGCCCGACGAGCAGCGCGAGGCGGTCGCGCTCGTGCTGGTCGAGGGCCTCGCTTACAAGGAAGCCGCCGACGTGCTCGACATTCCGATCGGCACGCTCACCTCGCGGCTGGTGCGCGGCCGCCAGGCATTGATGGCCGAACTGGGAGAAGCGGCATGACGGCCGGATCGGACATCCCGCCCGACATGCTGATGGCCTATGCCGATGGCGAACTCGGCCCGCTCGACGCCAAACGAGTCGAGCGTGCCATTGCCGCCGACCCCGCGCTCGCTGCCGAGGTCGAGCGCCACCGCGCGCTGCGCGATCGGATCGCCGGCAGCTTCGCGCCGATCGCCGACGAGCCCGTGCCGGATCGGCTGGCGGCGCTGCTGCAATCCAACGTCGTGCCGCTGCCTCTCCCCGCCCCGCGCCCGATCCTGACGCGATGGCGCGAAGCGTCGGCGCTGGCGGCATGCCTGGTGCTCGGGCTGGTGATCGGGGTCGGCGTACCGCGCGACGGGCCGGTCGCCGCGCGCAGCGACGGCCTTTATGCCGCCGGACCGCTCGCCCGTGCGCTCGACACGCAGGCAGGTGCCGCCGACGGCGCGGTCAGGGTCGCGGTCAGTTTCCGCGACAGGAAGGGCGCATATTGCCGCGTGTTCGGCTCGGCGGCGGCCGATGGCATCGCCTGCCGCGATGCGAACGGCTGGGCGCTGCGCCGAACGCAGCAAGGCGCGGCGCCCAGGAGCGCCGGCGGCTATGCGCAAGCCGGCTCGATCGATCCCGAACTGATGGCGGCCGCGCAGGATATGATGGCCGGTGAACCACTTGACGCGGCGGCGGAAAAAGCCGCCCGCGACGCGGGGTGGCGCTAGAGTCGCATATTGCTATATTATCGTTTTATTTGAGTTATTTATTGCGGACCCCAGCTCCGCAATCGGTCGCTCTCCCCGCGCCGGCACACGAGATTGGCCGTTTCCGGCGTAGTTCCGCGCCTTCGCGGGCAAAGCCGTATTACGAGGAGTGAGGCTTTTCGCGTTCCTCGAGCAGTCTCGACAAGGTCTTGATCGAGTCGACGAGCGAGAGAACTTCGCGCTCGCGCAGTTCGTCGATCTTGTGATGCAGGAGTTCGATCTCGAGTTCCGCCTTGATGTTGATGCGATAGTCCTCCTCGGCCTTGCGACGGTCGACATCGCCCTGACGGTTCTGGCTCATCATGATGAAGGGTGCCGCGTACGCGGCCTGGAACGAGAGCGCGAGGTTGAGCAGGATGAACGGATAGGGATCCCAATGATCCATCCAGGCGACCAGGTTGAGAGCGACCCAGATCAACAGGATGGTGCTCTGGATGATGATGAAGCGCCAGGATCCCATTCCCGCCGCGACCGCATCCGCGACGCGCTGGCCGAGCGTCAACGGAACATCCTTTTGCGTTTGCCCTTCCGCGCGTTCCTGCACGCGTTCGGCGCGAAGCTCCTGCAACAAGGCCGCCTCCGTACTGAGCAACGCACTTTGCCGATCGGTCATGTCCCCTCCCCTTCGTCGGATTGCCGCGATCAGGCGGCCGGTAGCCAAATCTTGCCGTTGCCCAGATCCAGGATGATGGCGGTGCCGGCAAACGCGCTCCAGTCGAGCACGACATCGTTCGCCGCGCAACGCCGCCCACGCTCGGCGAGCCGAGCCGCGGTCAAGTGCACCGCACCCAATTGGATCGGCGAGGGTGTGCCGGACGGCCGTATCGGTGAACCGCCGAGCGCTGTGTTGAGCATCGTTCCATCGGGCGCGGTGCCGGCCACGCTGAGGCAATTGTCGGCGGAGATGCGTGCCGCGATTGGCGTCATTCGTTCGGTCCGATGCGGCAGCGTCCCGCGTTCGATCACGCGCAGCCGGCCGTTTCGAAAATCCAGCTCCAATGCCATTTCGCGCAAGACGTCGGCACCGATCACCAAATCGGGCTTCTGGCCGGGGGCGATAACGATCTGGCTGAGCCGCATTTCCTCATGATCTAGCCCTATTACGTGGCCGCGCGATAACGTAATCGGCTGTTCCGCCGGACCGATTGCCTTCAATCGCCGAGCGATGTCGGGCGTCACCCGGCTGACCGGTGCCGAAGGATCCAGCGTGGCCCAGACGTCGTGCATGTCGACACGCGCCGACAGCAACAGCGCGCTGGCGGCGAGCAGCAGTT
Source organism: Sphingomonas sp. (assembly GCA_036383655.1). Lineage (GTDB taxonomy): Bacteria > Pseudomonadota > Alphaproteobacteria > Sphingomonadales > Sphingomonadaceae > Sphingomonas. Next base: position 4,307 of record DASVNU010000218.1, read on the forward strand.
TCGTCGACACCACGCCCATCGGTCCGCTCATGACCGCTCTCCCGCTAAAATGGTCGGATTGGTGCCGCACGCCTGGAACAGGGCGACGGTATCGCTGAACCGCGCCGCCTGGGCCTGCACCCGCAGGACCGCCGCCTGGGATGATGCCGAGGAAGCGTTGAGCAACTGCAGCGT
>DASVNU010000219.1:0-26020 GCA_036383655.1 Sphingomonas sp.
GTTGTTGGGCTCTTTCTTGCCGTTGTAGAGGTTGGTGATCCAGCCGTCCTGGTCCTGCAGGCGGACCGCCACGCGCACGCCGAACGTGTCGCTGACCGGACCCGAGACATAGCCGCTCAGGTCGTAACCCTTCTGGTCGAAATTATAGACCCCGGTGATCGCGGCCGACATTTTGTCGGTCGGTCCGGCCGAGATGATGCTGATCGCGCCCGCGGCGGTGTTCTTGCCGAACAAGGCGCCCTGTGGACCACGCAGCACTTCGACGCGGCCGACATCGAAGAACGGTGCCTGCTCCTGGCGCAGCTTACCGGCATAGATGCCGTCCATATAGAGGCTGACCGACTGGTCGAACGAGAAGTTGGAGGGCGGGGAGCCGAAGCCACGGATATAGATGACGTCGTTGCCCGCGGTCTGTTCGACGAAGACGTTGGGGACCGAATTCTGGATCGACTTGACGTCGGTCGCCTGGAACTCGGCCAGCCGCTCGCCCGTCACGACCGACATCGAGATCGGCACCTTCTGCACGTTTTCGGCGCGCTTGGTGGCGGTGACGATGATGTCGCCGGGCAGGTTCTGGTCTTCGCTGGCCGACGGCGCCGTCGAGCCGCTCGGCGCGACCGGGTCCTGGGGCGTCGCGGCTGGAGTCAGCGCGGCGGTCTGCGCCGCGGCGGGCAGCGCGGTGCCGGCAAGCGCCGTCAATGCCACGCCGGCGAATAGATAGATTCGTGACTTGATCACGCATTCCTCCCCGTTCTTTATTTGAGTGCAAGCTGCGCTCAATCGTGGCGGCTGTCAACGGGTCAGGAATTTTATCTTAACCGTACGTTTAAATTATAACGTACAATTAATATATTGATATCACTCTATAATTTACAGGCATAATACAGCCTGGCTGCCCATTTCGAGAAAAATACATTCACCCATAATGCACCGATTTTTCTCACCTTGCATGCAATCTAGGAAAAACACTGCCGAAAATGGCGCCCCGGAACACGCGAAAACGAGCGACTCGTCGATGGTTTTATGCGAGCAGCGACCGGTAGCTGGGCTGGTCGATCGCCAGCCTGTCGGCGGCGGTGGCGCGCAAATGCTCGCGGACGCGGACGTCCGCTACCGCGACCTCGCCGTCGCGCAGCATGGCGCATAGTCGCGCTTCCAGATCGTCGAACGACCCGGCGCGGCCAGTGATCGCTTCGAGCCGCGCCACCGCGCGCGCTTCGGCGGCGGGCCAATTGTCCAATTCTCGCTGGGCGATCGCCAGCGCGTTGGCCGCGACCTTGCCGTGGAAGCCCTGGGCATTGTCGGCGCCGCCTTCCAGCCAGAGCTTTACTGCGGCCACGATTTCCGACGCGCTCGGTCCCGCCGTCATGACGCCTCCATCAGGGCGATCAAATCCGCCTCGCACTCACTCAGGCGTCGCCCGATGACCGCGCGCTCGACCGTGCCGCCACCGGCGACGAACATGCCGCGGGTGATCACGCCCCATTTGAGCGATCCCATCGCCTGCCACCATCGCACGCGCGCGGCATCGATCGGCGCGGCGCCCGCGGCTTGATAAACGTCGAGCAACGGCGCCAGGTCGCCGAACCCGCCGACTTCCTTGTCGGGCTGCCGGAAGCGCCAGCTGTTGACGCACAGCCATCCCAGATCCTCCGCGGGGTCGCCGACATGCGCCAGTTCCCAGTCCAGCACGCCGACCAGACCGGCGTCGGGATCGACCATCAGATTGCCGGTGCGGAAATCGCCATGGACCAATGTCGGCTCGACCGGATCGGGCACGGTATCGGCAAGCCAGCGAAACGCCGCCTCGATCGCGGCGCGCGGCATCCAGTCGTGTTCCCAGGCGTCGCGATAGAAAGCCAGCGTCTCGGTCGGCCCGCGCCGGTCGAGCGGCGGCAGGCCGGCGACCGGCAGCGCATGGATGGCCGCCAGCGCCGCGCCGCACTGCGCTGGCAACAGATGACGGGCAGGCGCGAACGCGGCGTCGCGGACGATGCGCAGGCCGAGCGTCTCGCCTTCCAGTCGCGCCATGACGATGGCGTCCTGCAACAGGTCGTCCGGGCCGGGTACCCAGGCGACCCGGGGCACCGGCACGCCGTTGGTTCCGGCCGCCGCGATCAGCGCGGCTTCGACCGCGAGTTCCGGCTTGCCGACCTGACGGCCGGGCGTCGGGCAATGGCGGAGAATGAGCGGCACCGCGGCCGCGCCACCGATCGCGTCGAACGACCAAGTCTGCATGCTGGCGCCGCCGGTCAGCAGGCGCAAGCCGTCGATCCGCGTCGCGCCGGGCGCCAGCCGCGGGGCCAGCTCGGTCAGGGCGGTAAGGATGCTGTCGGGGTCCACAGCTCGCTCGCTCGCGCAAAGCACGGTGCGCTGTCAAGGAGATTGACCGTTCCGGTCGTACAAAGCTAATCGATCGTTTAAATTTAGCGAGAGGGTGCTCCATGGACTTCGACCTGCCGACTGATCTGACCGCCTATCTCGCCGAACTCGACGCCTTCATCGACGCGGAGATCCGGCCGCTCGAACAGGCCGACGACAATATCCGCTTCTTCGACCATCGCCGCGAATGGGCGCGGACCGACTGGGACAATGAGGGCCTCCCGCGCGAGGAATGGGAGCAGTTGCTCGGCGAGGCCAAACGGCGCGCCGACAAGGCGGGGCATTTGCGGTTCGCGCTGCCCAAGGCTTATGGCGGGCGCGACGGATCGAACCTGTGGATGGCGGTGATCCGCGAACATTTCGCCGCCAAGGGGCTGGGGCTGCACAACGACCTGCAGAACGAGCATTCGATCGTCGCCAATTTTCCCCAGGTGCTGATGTTCCGCGATTTCGGAACCCGGGCGCAGCAGGACGAATTCATTCCCGGCATGCTGAACGGCACACGGCGCTTGCCGTTCGGCCTCACCGAGCCCGAGCACGGCTCCGACGCCACTTTCATGGAAACGCGCGGCGTGCGCGACGGCGGCGGCTGGCGAATCCATGGTGAGAAGATGTGGACGACCGGCATGCATGTCGCGACCCACGTCATGCTGTTCGCGCGGACCAGCGGCGCGGATGGCGACGCTAAGGGGATCACCTGCTTCCTCGTCCCCGCCGACGCGCCGGGAGTGAAGGTTGAGGAGTATCTCTGGACCTTCAACATGCCGACCGACCATCCGCGCGTCAGCTTCACCGAAGTGGCGGTCGGCAATGACGCGATCTTCGGCAAGGAAGGCGAGGGGCTCGCCCTCGCGCAGCATTTCGTCCACGAAAACCGCATCCGCCAGGCCGCGTCATCGCTCGGCGCGGCCGATTATTGCGTGCGCGAAAGCATCACTTATGCCCGCGAGCGCAAGCCGTTCGGCAAGCCGCTGGCGGCGAACCAGGGCATCCAGTTCCCGCTGGTCGAACTCGCCACCCAGATTGAAATGCTGCGCCTGTTGATCCGCAAGACCGCCTGGGAAATGGATCGCATGCCCAAGGTCGAGGTCGAGAAACGCCTCTCCGACAAGGTCAGCATGTGCAATTACTGGGCGAACCGCTTGTGCTGCGAAGCGGCGGACACCGCGATGCAGGTCCATGGCGGCATCGGCTATTCGCGCCACAAGCCGTTCGAACACATCTACCGCCACCATCGCCGCTATCGCATCACCGAAGGCGCGGAAGAGATCCAGCAGCGCAAGATCGCGGCGTGGATGTTCGGGTTCGCGGGACCGAACAAGGCGCGGTAGAGGCGCGCAGGTGATCGGTCGACCGTTACGCCGGCCGTGACTCCAGGAACAGATAGACGAACATGCCGACCCCGATCGACAACAGGATCGGGGCGGCGTGGCGATAGATGCCGATGCCGCGACCGAGCGGTTTGCCGCTGAGCCGCGCATCGACGATCATGCCCGTCGCCAGAAACGAACTGGCCGCCGCCAGCCCGATGACGATCAGCGCGACGACGATCGAGATCGCCGATCGCCCGTGCACCTTGTCGGCCAGCGCCGCCACGCCGCCCAGCGACAGCAGGCAGAGCGAGGTGAGATGCTTGAGATAATCGTACAGCACCGTCTCGCCGTCGCCGGCGGGCGGCGCGTCCACGTCAATCATGTGAGGGTCCCTCCTATCGCGGTTGCACCGCTGATTAGTCGCAGTCGGCTTGCGTGCAGCCGGATGTGGCGCCGGGAACTCAATTTGAACCGGCGGCACGGGCAGCCTGGCGTTTCGCCTTTTTATCCGCGGCCGCTTTTCGATCCGCTAGCCACGCCTCATGGTCGCCGACTTGATCGCAGAACGGCAACACCGGCCTGACCTGAGCTTCATGGCCGGGAGACCATAATTCCAGCCGCGATACCGCGTAGCCCTTGGTCTTGCGGATAAGGTCGGCGTCGTACGTTCCAAGCAGATTGCCGGCGGCATCGTACGCGCGCCAAACGGCGTGGCCGAACACCTCATCGAGTCCCAGAATCATCCCGGTTCGTTCGAGCCGCGCGACCCTCGGTGCCCAGGGGTCCTTGATGACGTGCAGATCCGGCGGAATGTCGCCATCCAATTGCCAGGGTCCCGGAAATCTCCGTTTGTATGCGGGCGTCGGGTCAAGGCCCTTTGCCGCCAAAGCCAGATAGGCGTTCATCGCTGGATCCGCTTCCGCCGCGAAACGCGCGACGGCCTCGGGCTTCGCTTTCCACTCGAGCGCCAAACAGGCTTTAGGGGCGCCGTTCGACAAGCTCGCGATGGTGTTGCCGATGACGGCGGGCATAATGGAATATTGAGGCCGCGCTGACGACGCCTGGGTCGAGCCAATGAACGCGATCGCCGCCACCCACACCGATATTCGCATTAGCCCCCCGGGTTAAACCTCATTTTTTTCTCTCAGCTCACCCAGCGGATTGCAACGGCAAAGGTAAGTCGGTGACGGTTTACCAGATGCGCTGACGGAACCTCTCGAAACCGCCGCGTGCACCAGCCGGAGGGTGGATCGGTGTATTCAGTAAATCATCGCGGTAATTGCGCTCGCTATGCGAAAATCGGCGCGACGACGGTCTGATCAGCGTTGTTTCTTGGCCGTGGTCGCTGTGAAATCCGGAGCCTTGTTCGCAACCCAATCGACAAACTTTCGCACGTTGGGGTTGGCCAGAAGGATCTCCACATCCTCTCCAAAACGCTGCAGTTCGGAATTGGTGAAATTGGCGATCAGCGTCTGCTGGCAAATGGGGTGCATCGGCACGACATCGCGCCCGCCCCGGCTCTTGGGCACGGGATGGTGCCAGACAATGGTCTTGCCGGTCGGTCGGCCGCAGAGCCAGCAGACGATCACCTCCGCCGGAGTCTCCTCTTCGCGATGCCGTTCCCCATAGGGATCACGTTTTGAATGTTTGCGGGCCATGCTTCCGTCGGGATGCCTAAACTTACCTTGCCCACCTACTAGCGGTGCAGACAGCGCAATCACACCCGCATCTCGCTAGCGCGGGATGCCGGCGGCGCGCCCATTGCCGGTCGCTCAATCCCGCTAGTTCTGATCCCGCGGGCGCCCATTCATCACGGCAATCCTGCCGGGTGCCGGACTGGCGTGATTGATGGCGCGTCCATTGATCTGCGAACATGCTCGCTGTCGTCAGCGACGCGGCGGCGTCCGTTGCGCCTTGGCCTTCTGAGCATAATGGTGGCGCGCGACAAGGCATCCGGCAGCAGCTCCGGCAAACGCATGGCCGCGGCCGACATAGTGGCCGGCAACGCCGCCAACAATCGCACCCCGTATGCAGCCTTTTGCGAGTACGGGCGTGGCGGTGAAACTTGAGGCAAGTGCGGCGGCAAGAACGGCTTTGCGAAACATCTGAACCTCTATCGACATCGTGTGCTACTAATATAATACACACCCTTGCCGTCGGCAAGCGACAAAGATGGTCCCAAAGCACCGGGATCTGTGCGAAGCGGCGTTGACGCCGCGCCAACCGTCTGAATCCGCGAAAACCAACAATCAGTTGCCGCGGTCGAGAACCATTCCGAGTGTGCCGTCGATCCAGGTATCCTTGTCGGCAATGATCGCCTGCACAGGCAGGGTCGCGGTTTGCACAGCAAGGCCGGGAAGCTTCTTCACCGCGGTGCCGATTGCCAGAAATTCCACAAGGTGGCCGAACTCCGCGATATAGGTCTTCACGCCAACAACATCGGCGGCGCCCAGCGCATCAGCCTCACTCTTCAATCGGCCGATCGCCAGTTCGCGCGCGTCGTGGATCAACGTCGTCAGATCGCTGATTTCGCCGCGAGTGAACGCCTTGAACGCCGTCTTGAGGCCACCAACCGCGCCCAGCGAATAGATAGAGGCCGAAATCAACAGCTTCACCGGCGCGTAGCCAAGCTGCGTCATCGCCCACAGTTCCTCGCCAGTAAGATCGCTGGTAACCGGGCTGTCGCGATACTCGGTCGGCAACGCCGGATTGTGGGTTGCTGTGCCGGTCATCAGCATTTCGTGAGTGCCGTGCCAGAACATGATCTGCGTGCGGATACCCACAACAGAGTTGGCGCCCGCCGACTTGGCTTGGGCCACGATGCGATCCAGGGCGGCATGGCGAGTGTGGTTGAAGATATTGCTGTATTCGGCGATCTCGCCGCGGACCATCGTTTTTAGTGCGCCGGTCAGGCCGCCGCCAAAACCGGTCATATAAGCAATGTTGCCGAAGACATGTGCGAGTGGTTGGTAACCAGAGTCGATGTTGCAATAGAGTTCTTGAGCGCTGCCGGCGCTGGTAAAAAAGGGCAGCGAACGCTCCTGGTCGAGCTCTTGCAGGCTCGATCCGACAAAGAGGAACTCGGTGTTGCCAGCAAAATCCTTAAGCTCGCCAGTTACCCCCGTTACGCCTGCGGCGCCGTCGCGCTTGGCCTCTGCACTCATTCGCTCAAACGCGGCGAGCCGGCCTTCCTCGATCGATTGCGTGACTTGTGTAATCTCGCCTCCCGCCATGCCCTTGAAGCCGGCCGCCATCCCGCGCAAAAAACCCATGGAATTTACGCTATTGCCGACGACAAGCTCGCCAGGCGCGTAGTTCTTGAGCGACATGCAGTAAATTTCGTTGCCCGAAAGTCCGGTAACTTTTGCCATTTTTCGGGCTCCTCTATCCACCTCCACTGTCAGGGTCGGCAGGTCGGTGATGCATGCGCGATCAGTCTGCCCCTGATCGAGATCAGCGTCCACCCTGCCATGTTGGATGGAACGCAGCCGCCAGGCCGTCCACAGCCAGCCGTATCGGCACTTGGGCTCGAACCCAGAATCCGCCGGTCAAGAGAGGGTTTCGCTTCGGTCGCTTCCAGCAGAACCCCGCCGGTCAACTAACAGCCCACTTACCGCCCAAAGATCAAGCCATCATGGTGCGATTATGGGACGCCTAGGAAGCGATACTCTTCTTATCGATTGTAGTTGAGCCCCAACCCCGCCCGCGGCCACCGCACCTTGTACAGCTTCCCCGTACTCGACGCCGTCAGCCACACGTCGCGCATATCCTCCCCGCCGAACGCCAGATTGGTGATCGCGATGTCGGGGAAGGGGACGTGCTCGGTGCTGCCGTCGAGCGAGAAGATCGTCACCCCGCCATTGACCAGCGTCCCCACGCACACCCGCCCGTCCGCCTCGACCTTCAAACTGTCGAGCAGCTGAAAATCCGGCAAGGTCGCGATCAGCCGACCCGGCAGCCATGGCGCGGGTGGCGCTTTCGCCACGCCCGGCCCCTCGAGGTCGATCGCCCAGAGCCGCTGCGTCTGGGTATCGGCGAAATAGACCACGTCCTGGTCGGGCGACAAGCCGATGCCGTTGGGGCTTTGTTGCTCGGCGCGGATGCGCTCGATGCGGCTACCGTCGGTCCGGGCGTAATAGATCGCGCCCCAGCTGCGGCCGTCGTGGCGCGACTTGCCGTGGTCGGTGAACCAGAAGCCGCCATGGCGGTCGAACACCAGGTCGTTCGGCCCCTGCAATGGCTCGCCGTCGCACGCATCGTACAAAGTCTCGACCGCGCCGGTGTCGATATCGACGCGCTGGATCGATCCGCGCACATAATCCGCTGCCTGATGGCCGGGGATCAGCAAGCCGTTGACATCATTCCAGGAAAATCCGCCATTGTTGCAGACATAGACCTTGCCGTCGGGGCCGATCGCCGCACCGTTGGGCCCGCCGCCGAGATCCGCGACGACCTCGGTCGTGCCGTCGGGGCGGACGCGGGTCAGCGTCTGGCGCTCGATCTCGACCACCAGCACATTGCCGTCCGACAGGACGATGGGGCCTTCGGGAAAACGCAGTCCTTCGGCGACGGTCTCGATGTGCATTCGCTATCCTTTTTTCGTGAAGCTCAGGCGGCGGCTGGCGCCGGGGACGTGCGCGCCGCGCGAAGCTCGCGCTTCAACACCTTGCCGGCGGCCGAGCGGGGCAGGGGATCGCGCTGCATTTCGGCGGTGCGCGGGCATTTGTAGCCGGCGAGATCGGCGTGGCAGTAACGGTCGAACGCGGCCTGATCGAACGCGGCGTCGGGCGCCATCACCAGCACGGCGTGGACGCGCTCGCCCCATTTTTCGTCGGGCAGGCCGATCACCGCGCATTCGAGCACGCCGGGATAGCGCGACACGACATTCTCGACCTCGATCGAATAGACATTCTCGCCGCCCGACACGATCATGTCCTTGAAGCGGTCGGTGATGTAGACATAGCCGTCCTCGTCCATATAGCCGGCGTCACCGCTGTGCATCCAGCCGTCGCGCAGCACCGCCGCGGTCTCCTCGGGCCGGTTCCAATAGCCTTGCATGACATTGTCGCCGCGCCCGACGATCTCGCCGAACGTATTGGGTGGGACGGGATTGCCATGCTCGTCGCAGATGCGGATCTCGTAGCAATAAGCAGCCTGGCCGCACGACCGAAGCTTCTTCGCGCTCGACTCCTCGCGATGCGCGGCGGCGTCGAGGAAAGTATGCGCGGGCATCTCGGTCATGCCGAAGCCCTGGCAGAAGTCGATCTCGGGGAAGGTCGCGCGGGCATGTTCGTACGTCCCGCGCGGCATCGGGGCGCCGCCATAGCCCAGCACCTTGAGCGATGACGTATCGAACTCGGCCAGCCGCGGATGGCGTGCGATACGGTCGATCATCAACGGCACGGTGAAGCTGTGCGTCACCTTGTGCTGCGCGATCGCCTGCAGCATGGTCTCGTCATCGAAGCGAGGGATGAAGACGTGCGTGCCGGCCACCATCGTCGCCACGAAGATCGCGAAATCGGCGAGGTGGAACATCGGCGCCGAATGCAGGATCACCGACTCCTGATCGACCTTGAGATGCATGACGAGGTTGCAGCTCATCGCCCACAGATTGCCGTGGCTGAGCATCACGCCCTTGGGCAGGCCGGTCGTCCCGCCGGTATAATAGATGCCGGCGAGGCGATCGCTGCCCATCGCGAAGCCGGTCATCGGCGCGTTGCGCTCGATCAGCGTATCGGCCGACACGTCACCCGCCGTCGATCCGCCGAGGCCGATGATCGTCGTCAGCGTTTCGCTGCGCAACATGCGCGCCATGTCGGCGAAGCCGTCATCGACCATCAGCAATATCGCGCCCGCGTCGTCGAGCTGGAAGCGCAGTTCCTCCTCGGTCAGCCGCGTATTGAGCGGTACCGCGACCGCGCCGATCCGGAGGATGGCGTAGAGCGCTTCCCAATAGCCGATGCCGTTCCCCGCCAGGATCGCGACGCGTGCGCCGTCGCCGACGCCGAGCCCGGTCAGGCCGGTCGCCAGCCGCGCGACTCGATCGCCCATCTCGCGCCACGTCCGCCTGATCGGCCCGTCGATCGCGGCCACGCCGTCGGCATTGACCAAGGCCGCGCGCCGCAATGTCTGGCTCAGTTCCATATCCTCTCCTTCGCCGCTTCGGGCGGCAGGCCGGCGTCCCTCACGATGTATGCAAAAATGAGGCTGCCGGCGTTGTTCTGGCGCTATACAAACTACGAGAGCCAAGGCATGTCAACGCGACGCGCACTAATTTGTATGCAATAATCGATGTGGAGAGAATGATGGCTGATGCAGGGGCGATCGAGTTCCTCGCCGATATCCCGGTGGTGCAGGCGTCGCGGCTCGGCGACGCGCCAGCTCTGGTCCAGGACGGCCGCACGATCAGCTTTCGCGACCTTCACGCCGGCGCGCAGGCGACCGCGCGCTCGTTGCTCGCGAGCGGTATCGCGCCCGGCGATCGTGTCGCGGTGCTCAACCGCAACGACCTCTCCTGGTTCGACCTGTTCTTCGGCAGCGTGTCGGTGCGCGCGGCCCTGGTGCCGATCAATTGCCGGCTCGCGGCGGCCGAGATCGGCTTCATCCTGTCCGACGCGGCGCCGCGCCTGCTGTTCGTCGGCGGCGAGTTCGCCGACATCGCGCTGCAGGCGGCGGCCGAGCTGACCGATCCTCCGCGCCTGATCCTGCTCGACGGTGCACGCGACGGGTTCGAGACTTATGCCGATTGGGCGGGGCAGGGGAGCGACGCACAGCTCCCGCACCCTGCGGTCGAGGACGACGTGCTCCAGCTCTACACCAGCGGCACCACCGGCAAGCCCAAGGGCGTGGTGCTGACCAACCGCAATTACCGTCAGTTCCTCCGTGCGATGGAGCGGATCGACGGTTTCTCCTACGAAATCGCCGACACGGTGATGATCGTCATGCCGCTGTTCCATGTCGCCGGCACCAATGTCAGCTTCGCCGGGCTCGCCCAGGGATGCCGCTTGCTGATCGTGCGCGACTTCGTGCCCGACCAGGCGATTGCCGCAATGCAGGCCGAACGCGTTGCCCATGCCTTTCTCGCGCCCGCGATCATTCAGATGATGCTGCACTCGCCCGCCATCGCCGGGGCCGGTTTCCCGCATCTCAGGACCATTTCCTACGGCGCCTCGCCGATCTCGGAGGACGTGCTGCGCCGCGCGCAGGCGACCTTTGGCTGCGACTTCGTCCAATTCTACGGCATGACCGAGTCGGCCGGCGGCGGCACTTATCTCGCGCCGGGCGCGCATGCCGAGGGCGCGTTGCTGCGCTCATGCGGCAAGCCATGGCCCGATACCGAAGTCGCGATCCTCAATCCGGCGGGCGAAGTGCTGCCGCCGCATGAGATCGGCGAGATCGCGATCCGCGGCGACATCGTCATGCAGGGCTATTGGCGCCGCCCCGATGCCACCGCCGACACCGTGCGCGACGGCTGGCTGCGCACCGGCGACGCGGGTTTCACCTGCGAGCGCGGCTATTTCTACGTCCACGACCGGATCAAGGACATGATCGTGTCGGGCGGCGAGAATGTCTATCCGGCCGAAGTCGAGAACGCGATCCTCGGCTGCCCCGGCGTCGCCGACGTCGCGGTGATCGGCGTGCCCGACGACAAATGGGGCGAAGCGGTCAAGGCGATCATCGTGCCGGAGGGCACGCCTGATCCCGGCGCGATCGCTGCGTGGGCGCGCGAGCGGATCGCGGCGTACAAGGTGCCCAAGAGTTTCGATTTCGCCGAGACTCTGCCGAGGAATGCGTCTGGGAAGATCCTGCGGCGCGAGTTGCGGGCGCAATTCTGGGAAGGGCGCGATCGCGGGGTAGGTTAGCCCTCTCCCGCCTGCGGGAGAGGGTTGGGTGAGGGTCTTCTTTCTTCTTCCAAGCGGACAACGCGGCAAAAAGAAGAAAGAAGACCCTCACCCTCCCGCTTCGCGGGCCCCTCCCTCTCCCGCAAGCGGGAGAGGGGTACTGGTCCGTAATTTCTTTTCGTGAGGGAGGGCAGCCAGCGCCTTACTTCAAATTCCGCGCGAATAACGCGAGCAGTTCCTTCCACCCGCGCTCGGCCGCGGCTTGGTCGTAGATGGGGAAGTCTGGCTTCATCCAGCCATGCGCCGCCCCTTCATAGGTTTCGGCGGCATAGTTCACGCCCGCCTCGTCGAACGCTTTTTCCAGCCGCGCGGCCATTTCTGGCGGATAACTGTGATCCTTGTCCGCCGCGGCGACATAAATCTCGCCCTTGATCCCGGGTGCAAGCAAATGCGGGCTGACCGGCAAATCAGTCGCCAGATTGCCGCCATGGAAGCTCGCCGCCGCTGCGATACGGTCGGGGAACGCGCCCGCAGCGGTGATCGCCATGCCGCCGCCCATGCAGAAGCCGACGGTGCCGATCCTTGGGCCGGCGACGTCGCTGCGCGTGTCGAGATAGCTCAGCATCGCGGCGGTGTCGTCGGCGGCCTTCAGATTGTCGGTCGTCGCCATCAGCGGGCCGATGATCGTGCGGAAATCGCCCTTGAACACCTCGCGAGGAACGAACGTGCCGTAGGGGTCATAGCGGTAGAACAAATCGGGCAGCAGCACGACATAGCCGGCATCGGCCAGCTGCTGCGCCATCTCGATCAGGGTCGGGCGGATCGCCAGTCCATCCATGTAGAAGATCGCCGCCGGCCATGGCCCCGATCCCTGCCCGCTGGGGGTCAGCACATGGGTGTTGAACGCACCGTCCTTGCCGTGGATCGATACCTGTTCCTGCGCCAAAATCATTCTCCCAACGGGTGGTCGGACGGGCGCGGGCTAGGGAGCCCATCCCGTCGCCGGCAAGGGCGCGCGCGGCCGAAATTGCCTGGCACGCCCCGCTAGCGGTTCAGCTCCCCGCGGGGCGCGGCGCGCTGAGGAAGTCCTTGGCGCTGAATCCTTCGGGCGCCGCGACCTCGACGATAGGATCCTCGCGATTGTCATATTCCATGCGCAGCGCGCGGTTGATCACCGCATGCATGTCGTAGAGGCAGGTGATGTAGGTGAATTCGAAAATCTGCTCGTCGTTCCAGAAGGTCTTGAGCTTGTCGAACACCTCGAGCGGCACGCGACCGGCCGCGCCGGCGAGGCAATCGGCATAGGCCAGCACGGTGCGCTCCTGCTCGTTGAAGCAATTGGCGACGGTCCAATAGGGGATCGCGGCGATCTTCTCGTCGCTCACGCCCAGGCCGCGCAGCGACTTGCAATGCTGCGAGAAGACGAACTGGCTGCCCTTGACCCAGCCGGCGCGAGTCTGGCCGAGTTCGCGCAACACGGGGTCGATCGTCCGCGCCGGATTGCGATAGACCGCGAAGCCGTCGACCGCGTGCTGGAAGATATCGGGGGACAACGCGAACACCGTCCACCAATCGCCCGGCGTGCCGGTCGCGGTACCGGGCTCGGCGACCGGATCGCGATCGCCGAACAGGCGCTGATAATAACGTTCGACGACCTCGGCCTTGACCTCCGAGCGCGGAACCTGGCGCAATACGGGCATATTCGTCTCTCCTTCAGGCGTCGGCGAATTTGCGGAACTCGGCGACGTGCGCGGAGTCGAAATATTCGTCGAGGCGAGTGATCTTGCCATGCTTCACTTCGCACACGATGCAGCAGGGCAGGCGGACCGCGCCGCCGTCATGCGTGCGATTGCCGGTCAGCGCGTGTTGCTGGACGAAGCCGCCCGGAAAGGCGTGGATGCGCCGCTCGGCATATTTGCGGTTGGTGATGCGCTTGACCATGCCGGTCAGCGTCGCGGCGGTTTGCGCGGGCGTGACTTCGAGCTCATCGGTATTGTGCCAGATCGGCGCGTCAGGCGTGAAACTGTTTTGCATCGTCGCGATGTCGCCCTGCTCGATCGCGTCGAAGAAGCGTTTGGCGAGCGCCAGAATGTCGTCGAGGGAATCCATCGGTCAGGCCTCCTGCAATTGGGCGCCGAACATGCGCCCGCCATTGGCCTTGATCAGGCCGTCGATATCGTCACCCCGGTAGTTGGGGTCGGCTGACACGCCGAAGCCTGCGAGCATGTCGGCGGTGACCAACTCGGCCATGTGCTTCCATTCGGGATGAGTGAAGATCCAGAAGCGGTCATGCGCGATCGCGTCGAGCACCATCGCCGCGCTCTTCTCGGGCGGCATGCCGGTCGACAGCACGCCCTGCATCCGCTGGGAGGTTTCCGCGGCGCCGGTCTCCGTTTCGCCGGGGCGCAGGTTGCGCGTCGTCTCGACGATCTTGGTCGCGGTCATGCCGGGCATCAGTACCGAAATGCCGACGCCGGTTTCGGCGAGTTCGTTGCGCAGCGCCATGGCGATGCCGAGCGTGGCATATTTGGAACTGATATAGGCGACCGAGATCGGCGGCGGCACGATCGCCACCATCGATGAGGTCAACAGCAGATGGCCGTCGCCGGCGTCCTTCATCGCGCCGAGGAAGGTGCGGCAGGCATAGAGATGGGCGTGCGCGTTGACCGCGTAATTCCACCGCCACACGTCGGTGTCGTAGACCTCGAACTTGCCCGCGCCGCCGCCGACCCCGGCATTGCTGACCAGGATGCGCACCGGGCCGAACGCATTGGCTTCCTTGCTCGCGCGCGCCCAGGCGGTTTCGTCGGTCACGTCGAGCTGGACGCCGATCGCCTCGGCGCCGGTTTCCCGCAACGCCGCGGCCGCGGCCTCGACGCCGGCTTGATTGACGTCAGCGAGCACCAGCCGCGCGCCGGCGCCGGCCAACGCCTTGGCCATCGCAAAGCCCAGCCCGCTGGCACCGCCGGTGACGAAGGCGGTCTTTCCCGATACGTCGGTCATGCCTGTCCAGCTCCTCTCGGTCGAGCGGGTCGTCCGCAGCGATCATTGTCAATCAGGTTTACGACTTTGTATGCAAAATGGTCAAGGCTGCTTGCGCGTCAGGCGGTCTCGGTGGCGAACCATTCTTCCGCGACCACCAGGATGGTGCCCGCCGAGCCATCGTCCTCGATCTGCTTGACCACACCCTCCGCGATCGCTCGCGGCGGCAGGGCGCGGTTGTTGGCCAGGATCGGCTCCATCCAGTCGGCGCGCTTGTCACCGCCCGTCGTGTCGAGGATCGGCGTATCGACCAGCCCCGGGCTGACCCCGCACACGCGCACGCCGGTCGGCCCCTCGATTTGCGCCGCCGCCTGCGTGAATTGGGCGACCGCCGCCTTCGACGTGCTGTAGAGAATGTCGCGAAAATTGATGTTGTTGTGCGCGGTCGACACCGTGTTGACGACCACGCCGCCGCGCCCGGCCATATGCTCGACCGCCAGCTGCGTGCCGATCACGACGCCGTTGATGTTGATGCCGAACATCTGCTCGATTCGCGCCGAGGGCGCCGTCGGAAAGAGATGCGCGCCCGACACCACCCCGGCATTGTTGTAGACGATGTCGATCGGCGCCGCCGTCGCGGCCTGGGCGAAGGCTTGTGCCAGTGCCGCCGAATCCGACACGTCGCAAGTGATGGCCGCGGCCGTGGCGCCTGCCTGGCGGACCAGATCGGCCGATTCGTCGAGACCCGTGGCGTTGACGTCCAACAGGGTGACGTGCGCCGCGCCGCGTTCGGCCAGCGCGATCGCGGTCGCGCGGCCGATCCCGCTGCCGCCGCCGGTCACCAATGCGTGCTTGCCTGAAATCTCCACGGCTTTCTCCTCTGGTTGGCGCGAGCGATCCGGGCGAGGGCTGTACCCTTCTGCGATGGAATCACGCGCTGTCGCGGCCTATGATTGGCCCGACTGTGATTGGATTGCTAGTAGGATTGTATACTATCCTGCCGAAACCTCGTTTGGAGAGCGCGCCATGAACCGCACCATCAGCAGCCCGCGCATCCTGCGGATCGGGGCGGGGGTTTCGGCCGAACTCGCCGGGCTCTTGACCGGACTCGGGCTCTCGCGTCCGCTGATCGTCTCGGACGCGTTTCTGCAGGGGGCCGGGCAGGTCGATCGATTGGCGGATGCACTGACCGCGGCCGGGGTCGCCACGCGCGCCTTTTGCGACACGGTGCCGGAACCGACGGTGGTATCGATCGAGGCGGGCGTCGCCGCGCTGCTGGCCGGCGACCATGATTGCGTCGTCGCGCTGGGTGGCGGCAGTCCGATCGATTCGGCCAAGGCGATTGCGGTATTCGGTCCGCTGGGCGGTCGTCCCCGCGATTATGCGGTGCCGCGCGTCCAGGATTCGGGTGGCCTACCGATCATCGCCATCCCGACCACTGCCGGCACCGGATCCGAGGCCACGCGCTTCACCGTGATCACCGACGAGGCGAGCGAGGAGAAATTCCTGTGCGCCGGCTTGGCTTATCTGCCGCTCGCCGCGCTGGTCGATTACGAACTGACGCTGACGATGCCGCCGCGGCTGACCGCCGACACGGGGATCGACGCTTTGACTCACGCGATCGAGGCCTATGTCAGCCGCCAGGCCAACCCGTTTTCGGACGCCTATGCGCTGCGCGCGCTCGCGCTGATCGCGCCCAATCTGCGCCGCGCCTATCGCGATCCCGGTGATCGCGCCGCGCGCGAGGCGATGATGACCGGTGCGACGCTGGCGGGCCTCGCGTTCTCCAATGCTTCGGTGGCGCTGGTGCACGGCATGAGCCGCCCGATCGGCGCCTTGTTTCACGTGCCGCATGGGCTGTCGAACGCCATGCTGCTGCCGGCGGTCACGCGCTTCTCGGCCGGGGCGGCGGCGGCGCGCTACGCCGGCTGCGCCCGCGCAATGGGGCTGACCGACACGTCCGACGATGCCGCCGCGATCGCTGCTCTGCTCGATGAGCTGGACGAGCTCAATGCCGATCTCGCGGTCCCAAGTCCGGCAAGTTGGGGCGTGGATTGGACGCGATATGAGTCGAAATTGGCGCAAATGGCGGAGCAGGCGATTGCCTCCGGATCGCCGGCGAACAACCCGCAATTGGCCAGCGCGGAGGAAATGATTGCGATATATCGCGCTATGTATGCGTGATATTCTTCGCTATCCCGGCTATCGGAAGGCACGAAATCGATGATGGAGGTTGTCAGGAGGCCTGACGTCTTCTATGCACGATTGCATACAAAACGGGGAGAGAGTCTGTGGCTGCTTATGTCGTCTTCATTCGCGATCGGATCACCGACGAGGCGGGCATGCAAGAATATTCCGCGGCTGCTCGTGCGGCGCGGGGCGACCATAAGTTCACGCCGCTCGTCTTCTACAACCCCTGTGAAACCCGAGAGGGCGATGCCGCCGACGGCGTTGTGATTCTGCAGTTCGAGGATATGGCCGCGGCCAAGGCCTGGTATGAAAGCGATGCCTATCAGGCCGCGGCGAAAATCCGTCAGCGTTCAGCGGATTACCGCGTGATTATCACCGAGGGACTCTGATAATACGGGCGCCCCGCACATGACTGCGGCGTACGTTGGGGGTTCCGAAGGCATGAGCAAAGCTGTCGACAACGCATATCGCGCGATCCGCGAGGGGATCATCAGCGGGATCTACCCGCAGGGTTCTCACCTCACCGCGCTGCAGTTGGCGGAAGCGAACGGGCTCAGTCGCACGCCGGTGCGTGAGGCGATGCGGCGGCTCGATGCCGAAGGCCTGATCAGCCTGATCCCCAATCGCGGCGCGTTCGTCGCGCGCTGGACGCGGACCGAGATCGAGCAGATCTACGAACTGCGCGTGCTGCTGGAAGCCTTCGCCGCGCAGGTCGCCGCCGAACGGGCGACCGACGAGCAGATCGAGACGCTGCGCGAACTCGCCGAGCAGATGACGGTCGCCACGACCTCGCCCGAGATCGACCATGGCGCGATCGCGGAGGTCAATGGCGACTTCCACCACGCCGTGCTCGACGCGTGCGGCAATACCAGGCTGCGCGAATTGCTCGGTTCGCTGACCGAAATGCCGCTCGTGCTCAGCACTTTCCGCAACTACACGCGCGCCGAACTTCAACGCAGCGCGGCGCAGCATCGCGAACTGGTCAACGCGATCGCGGCGCGCGACAGCGCCTGGGCCAATGCGGTGATGACGGCCCATATTCGTTCCGCCCGGCATACGCTGGTGCGGGGAATCGCATCGTAGCGGCCGCCGTCCGCGCGCCGCGAACAGGAGACATCCAGGTGATCGACCTTCATTTCGTGGCGACCCCCAATGGGCAGAAGATCAGCATCGCGCTCGAGGAGCTCGATCTGCCCTATAATCTGATCCACTACGACATTTTCGAGGGGCATCAGCTGACCGAGGAGTTTGGGCGGATCAACCCCAACCATCGGCTGCCTGCGATCGTCGATCACGACCCGCCGTTCGGCGGCGGCCCGCACAACGTGTTCGAATCGGGTGCGATCCTCCAATATCTGGCCGAGAAGACCGGTCGGCTGCTGCCCGCCGATCCGCGCGCGCGCTCGGTCGCGCTGCAATGGGTGACCTGGCAAGTCGCGGGGCTGGGGCCGATGGGCGGACAGGCGGCGCATTTCGTCCGCTACGCCCCCGAACAGATCCCCTACGCGATCGAGCGCTACACCAGGGAGGTCGATCGCCTGATGCACGTGCTGGAGAACCGACTGAGCGAGGTGGAATATCTGGCCGGCGATGAATTCTCGATCGCGGATATCGCGGCTTGGCCGGGACGTTCGGCCTCCAACGTGATGGATATCGATATCCAGGCGAGTTACCCGAACACCTATCGCTGGTTCAACACGATCGCCCAGCGCCCCGCCGTCCAGCGCGGCCGCACCGCCGAAAAGGCGATCCCCGACAAATATATGCAACGCCGCGCCAATCTTAGTCCCGCGGAATGGTCGAACATGTTCGGCGAACGGATGCACGGGGCGGTGCCGGGTAACGTTTGAACGGGACGCCCCAGCTCTGCGTCACTCGAACCTGCTCCCGCGCTGGCCCACACCCCAACCGCCACCCCGGCCTTGTTCCGGGGTCTGCCATGCCGCCAGCCATGACCCTCGAGCTCTAGCCGCGATGCCTGCCGCCCGGCGGATCCCGGCACAAGGCCGGGATGACGGGTTTGCAAGTGGTGGCTGCCCGTCCCTCGATCCGCCGGCGCCGTTTCTTTCACGAATGCTGGGCGATCGCCTGCTTCATCGCGTCGACCATGCCGCCATACGTCACCGAGGCACGGTCGCGCGCCCAATCGACCGAGGCATGGCGATTGGCGTTCGACCCGGAGAAATGCGGCATCACATAGCGGGCGAACAATTCGTAGCTTTTGCGCGTCGCGTCGAAATCGGCGAAATTGTGCGCCAGGAACATCAGCGTGCCGAAACCGCCGGATTGCGCCTGCAGCTTCTCGATATGCTCGATCGCATCCTGCGGCGTTCCAACCATCGCCACGCCGAAAATGCCGTACCCCTCGGTCGTCATCAGCTTCACCGCATCCTCGCCGGTGCGCAGCCTGGCGATGGCATTGTCGTCGCCCGGGGTGATGCCGCGCAGCGCGCGCGTATAGGCAACGGTGTCCATGATTCCCCATTCGAGATCGGCCATCGCTTGCTCGCGCGTCTCGGCCAGGTGCATGTTGACCACCACGCGCCAGCTATCGCGGGACACGCTGCGGCCGGCCTCGCGCGCCGCCTGTTCATAGACTGCCCAATGCTCGCCCAGCGCCGAAAAGCCGATCGGCGTCGATACCGCGAGCGACAACATGCCGAGCCCCAGCCGTCCCGCCGTGACCGGCCCGGACGGCGTGACCGCGCAGGCGACCGACATTTCCATCCGCGGCCGCTGATAGGGCAGAAGCTGCAGGCGCGCCTCGCGCAAGGTGAACCAGTCGGTGGTGCGATTGACTGTCTTGCCGTCGAACAAATCGACCAGGCATTCCAGCGCTTCGGTCATCATGCCGCGCTGCTTCGACGGCTCGATCCCCATCATATAGGCGTCGGTAGGCAGCTGGCCCGGCCCGGCGCCGAACATGATCCGTCCGCGCGTCTGGTGATCGAGCTGGACGATGCGATCGGCGAGGATCAGCGGATGGTGGTAGCTCAGCGAATTGACCCCGGTGCCAAAGCGGATGTGGCGCGTCCGGTCGGCCACGCCGGCGATGAACAATTCGGGGGAAGAGGTGATTTCGGACCCCGCCGAATGGTGCTCCCCGATCCACGCCTCGTCATACCCCAGCCGATCGAGATGCTCGACCAACTGCATGTCGCGTTCGATGGCGAGCGTCGGGTTCTCCCTGGCCGGGTGATAGGGAGCGAGAAAGCTGCCGAACTTCAGGTGCGTCATTGACCTCTCCCGGGGCGTGCATCGTTAGTATTATGGTAAGGTAAACTGACAATATCTGTCAACTAGACTTACGTTTACAGCGAGGTTAGGCTGGCTGGCCCGAGGAGAATTCATGCCGCGCCACGCCACCTTGCTGATCCCGCTGTTCGAGGCGTTCTCGTGGTTCGACGACGGACTGCAGGTGCTGCTGCGCGATGCCGGCTGGACAGCGGTCACGCGGCCGCAGACCATGATCCTGATCGTCGTCGGGCAGGGCATCGATCGTCCCGCGGAGATCGCGCGCGCGCTCGGCGTCACGCGGCAATCGGCCGGCGTCACGATCGCCGAAATGGTTGCCGAAGGGTTGATCGCGCTCGACCAGGACCCTGACGACAAGCGCGCCAAGATCGTCCGGATCAGCGACAAGGGCGAGCGCCGCCGCGAGGATTCGCGGCGCGCGATGGCGACGCTGACCGAGGAACTCGAACGCCGCATCGGCAAGGCCAATGTCCGCAAGCTGACGGAGGCGCTGGACCCCGATTGGGGGCCGCCGATCTCGTCATAGTCGTCAGTTAGGTTGACAATATCTCCGCCACTCGCCACCGTTTAGGCGAACGGAATCGCCCCGAAAACGGGCAGGGAGAGGAACGATGATCAAGCTTTATGGCGGACCCACGCCCAACGCGCGAAAGATCGGCATCGCCCTGGAGGAAATGCGGCTCGATTGGGAATTGGTGCCGATCGATATTCTCGCCGGGGACCAGCTCACGCCGGAATTCCTGGCGCTCAATCCCAACAACAAGACTCCGGTGATCGTCGACAGCGACGGCCCCCATGGCGAATTGGTGCTGTGGGAGACGGGGGCGATCCTGCTCTATCTCGCCGAGAAGACCGGGCGGTTCATGCCGACCGATCCGGTCGAGCGGGCGATCGCCTGGCAATGGCTGATGTTTCAGGTTTCCGGCATCGGGCCGATGTTCGGCCAGGAAGTGCATTTCACGCATTACGCCAAGGACAAGCATCCTTATCCGATCGAGCGCTACACGCGCGAAACCGAGCGTCTGCTGCGCGTGCTCGATGCTCGGTTGGCCGAGGTCGAGTGGGTGGCGGGCGGCCAATATACGATCGTCGATATGGCGACGCTTCCCTATCTCCGCCGCAAGCTGATCGAGGAGGAAGGGCGCTTTCCCGCGGTCGAACGCTGGGCGGCGGCGATGCAGGAGCGGCCCGCGGTCAAGGCCGGCCTGGCGGTCGGCGTCGCGCGCGCAGAGACGGTCGAAGGCGGCCTCTCCGGCTTCACCGACGAACATCGCTCGATCCTGTGGGGCGAGCGCCAGCACGCCGCGCATTAGGAGCTCGCAATGATCAAGATGTCGTTCTCGATCCATCGCCGGGCCGATCTCACTCGCGAGCAATTCCTGCGGCATTGGCAGACGGTCCATGCCGACCTGCTCAAGAGATACGCCAAGGCGCTGCGCATCCGCCGCTACGTCCAGCTCCACGGCGCAGATCTCGAGGTGACACGGTTGATGACCGAGTCCCGCCAATGCCAGCCGCCGCATGACGGTGTGGTCGAGATCTGGTGGGACAGCGAGGAAGACCGCATTGCCGCACTGCAGTCCGAGGAAGGCCGCGAAGGCAGCCGCCTGTTACGCGAAGACGAGGACAATTTCTGCGACATGAGCCGCGCGACATTGGTGTTCGGCTACGAGAATGTCGTGATCGCAGGCTGAGCCCCCCGGCTCAGATCAGCTTGAGGTCGGCCGGTTTGGCGCCGCGGAACACTGTCGCCAGCGCGTCGCTGCCGAGGCCGTACTGCCGCTCGACGATCCCGCCGATCAGGCTGCGATAGTCGGTCAGCACCGGCAGGTCTCGCCCCTGGTTGAGCGTCGCCGCCGACAGGGCGACTTGCGGCCCCGCGATGCGCCCGCCGGCCAGGCCACCGCCTATCACCCAATAGATGCTGCCATGACCGTGGTCTGTGCCCTTGTCGCCATTCTCGCGGAACGTGCGGCCGAATTCCGAGACGACCACGACCGTCGTCGACCGCCACGCACCGGGACCGATCGCATCGACGAATCCGGCGAGGCCGCGACCCAGTTCGCCGATCCGGTCGGCGAGATAGCCGGTGGCATTGCCTTGGTTCACATGCGTGTCCCAGCCGCCCACGTCGACGAAGGCGAGGTTGAACTGCTGCCGCATCAGCGTGCCGATCCGTCGTGCCGACAGCTCGAAGCCCTTGGCGCTGACCGCGCCGCGCCCCGATGCCTTCATTTCCTCGTCGAGCGTCCTGAACACGGAATCGCGTACCTGAAAGCCCTCGTTGACCGATCCGGCAAGCCGCTCGCCTTTGTACATCGACTCGATCAGGCCGGCCTGGCGCTGGTCGATCGGCTTGCCGACATTGGCGAGCGCAAGATTGGGCACCGGACTGGCATCGCCTCGGAAACAGAGTGGCAATTGGTCGGTGAAAGCGATCGGCTTGTCACCCTTGCCGAGTGCCGTCGCCAGCCGCGCCATGAAGCCCGAGCCGTAATTGCGCGATCCCGCGATCGGCTGGCCGAGCTCGATCGTGTCCTGCGTCTCGAAATGACTGCGGCTGAGATCGTCGGTGCCGGCGAACGGCACGAAGGCGATCTGCTTCTGCTGCCAGAGCGGCAGGATGCTGTCCCTCAGCGCGGGATGCAGGCTCCAGTCGGCATCGAGCGGCAGCGGCGCTTTGTCGTTCGCCGGATCCGGCTTGCCGAGGCCGATCGTCGGCCGCGCCTGGAAATAGAAATCGCTACCGGTCGGGGCAATGATGTTGGCGGCGTCATAGGCGCCGCGCAGGAACACAACGAGCAACCGGCTGTCGGCTTGTGGGGCGGCGAAGGCGTGGCCGGCCACCACCAATGACGAGGCGGCGGCGGCTCCCTTCAGCAGATCGCGGCGATGGACATGCGGGACCATTGCGGTTTCCTATCGGTGCATGAATTCGGGCGAGGACAGGAACAGGGCATTCCATTCCTGCGGTGAGGTCGCCTTGGCCAATGCGTCGCGCGTCGGCTGCGCGAGTCTGGCCTGAAGCGTGTTGAAGTAGAGCGCATTCTGCAGCTGCGGAAAGGCCGGTTGATCGGCCGTTGCGCCGGGGGGACGAAACAGGCCAGAGGCACCGCCGCCAATCTGCCGCGCGATGTCGAACCGGGTCGCCATCTGGCCAGGCCCCGCCCAGGCATCCGAGTGCATGTCATAGCCGTCGGGCGTCTCGTGATTGTACAGCCCTTCACCCATCCGGTTGAGCCAGCCGATGATCGGCTGCGGATTGAGGATGACGCGGTCGCCATAAGTGTAGCGTACCGCCGATATCGCGTAATGAATCGGGTCCTTGAACACCGGGCCGAGCGACGACTGGAACTGCGGCGCGCGGAACATCGCCCTCAGCACCTGTGCAATGTCGCCATGGCTGCGCAGGAATGTCCTGGCCATCGCATCGACCACTGCCGGGGGCGGGGTGTCCCCCATGAAATAGGTCGCCATCTGCAACGAGACATGATGCGCGGTGGCCGGCGACGCGGCGATCAGGTCGAGCGCCTGTTCGACCTCGTCGAACCCGGCGCCCCTGATGTCGTGACCGAGGAATTTCTTGGCGCCGAAATCGTGGCGCGCCGGATTGAATTCGAACAGACCGGCGCGGACATAGAGCGGCAACAAGGCGGGTTTCATCTTGGGCGTCTCGGGCTTCAGGTCGACGCCCACCCCGGTCAGGATACGCGCCAGTTCCTGCACATCCTGCTGGCTATAGCCCGATCCGACCCCCATGGTGTGCAACTCCATGATCTCGCGGGCATAATTTTCGTTGATCCGGCCGGCGGCATTCTGGTCGTTGTCGAGATAGCGCAGCATCGCCGGGTGTTTGAGCGTTGCTTCGAGCAGATCGCGGAAATTGCCGAGCGCGTGGCTGCGGATCGTGTCCTCGTAATCGCCGACCATGGCGCGGATGTCGCGCTTGCCGGCCTGGACGTTGAAATGGTTGAACCAGAACCAGGTCATTTGCTCGCGCAGCTGGTCGGGGGCGTAGAGATCGCGGAGCAGCGAGCGAGACCTGGCTTCATCGGCGAGCGCGTTCATACCCTTCTGATACGCATCGCGTGCCGCCTGTCGCTGCGTCGCATCGGTCATCGCATTGGCGGCGCGGATCTGGGCGTCCTCATCGACCACCAATGCCGCCATCGGTTGGTGAGTGATGCGGAAGGTGTCGATCAGCTTCTGTGCTTCTGCCGGAAGGGCGCCCGGATCGCCGCTCAATTGCTCGGCTAGCCAGCGCTCGCTGCCCGCAGCATCCGCGGTCGGCGTCGACGCTGGACTGATCCCCCAGGTCAGCCGATTGGCCCAGGCCACCGGCGCGACCACACCCTGATCGCGCGCCGTTGCTGGAAGCGCCAGGCCGAGAGCCGCCAGCAGCATGATGAGGTAGCCGGTCGGGCGTTTCGACGCGAGCGAGCCGAATCCGCAGTCGATCAAAATCCTACGCGCCATTGCCACCTCGACTCCAGCACAACTCGCTACATTCCTAGGCACTTTTCCTGAACCTCACCTGTCGAAACGTTCCGATCGGAAAAAAGTCGCCGTGACGGGCGATGAGGTTCAGTCCTTGTCGGGAGGAGGGAGCCGGCGCGGAGGTGGCGTCAGCCCCGGGTGTGCCGAGTTATTGCTATGGCAACGGACTGAGATTGCTCCTCGCTACCCCATAGTCCGCCGGCCGCATCAAATGCGTATCTGCCGACCCCAGCAACGGGCCGCCGAACCGCTCGCGCTCGACCTTGCGCATCGCCCGGATTTCGGGGTCTGCGTCGAACTCGGTCATCGCGTGTTGTCGCGTGTCGATATCGGGCCATGCCAGCAGGATTACCGCCTGCGGCGTCTGCCATCCGTACCACACCATGAATACGCCGAGGATCGTCGCGCCGCGATCGCGCAGATAGGGAAGCTCGACCTCCGCCAGCACGCGATGTGCTTCCGCCGCGTTGCGCGTTGATAGTCGCTGCAGCCGCAATTCGTGCAGGCCACCGACCGCCACCGGCTCGCCGGGCGTCTTGAGCTTCTCCCAATGCGGTGACGGGCGCAGGATCATCAGGTCGAGCCGCTCGATCATCTGCTGCCCGGCATTGCTGGCGTCGCGATGCGTGATCCAGTCGGGGTCCGAATAGAAGCCGCCGAACGCGCGGAAGCGATCGTCGAGGCTCTGCCATTTGAGGATATAGGCATAGAGCGGATTGAACACGCCGCCAAAGCCATCCCAATAGGCCAGCGGCCGCGTGACTCCGTGGCGCGCGAACAGCGGCGGCAATTCATAGCCCATGCGATGGTGCAGATCGGGAAGCCGTCCCGGTACGCATTGATAGAGGCGCAATTCGTAATAGTCCTGCGGGGCGTCCATCATGCCGGAATTCCGAAATTGCTCAGGGGAAGGCCGAAGTCGAGCGGCTGGAGCAGCGTCTGCTCGACCGATCGGATCAGGCTCAGCCCATGTTCCGCCTGCCAGCGGCGATGGCGTTCGTGGACGCGCGGCTCGAGATCGATCCGCTCTGCGGCGCGCTGCTGGGTGGCATGATCCGGCCAGGCGACGAAGCTGACGATCGCCGGCATATCGGGACCGATCGCGACGTCGAACACGCCCAGGATGTGCCCGCCCAGGATCTCGATCTGGCGATGCTCGATCGTCGCCAGATATTCGGTCACCTCGGGGCCGTAGCCGGCCAGGACGTGATGGATACGCATTTCATGCAGCCCGGCGTGGCGGGCATCGCCGATCTCGTCCGACCGGCGCCACGACGCATTGGGGGCGAGCAGCCAATCCTCGATACTGTCCACCATCGGATGGCCGTCATCGGTTCGCGCGCGCACCTCGGCCCATTCGGGGCACACCCAGAACGGCGGAAAGGCGCGGTCACGCTGATCGAGCGAGTCCCATTTGAGCAGATAGCCGAACACCGGTTGCCGCCGCCCCGCGATCGAGGTCCAGGCGCCGAGCGGCCGCGGGATGCCGAAGCGGTCGAACAGGCTCTCGCCATTGCCGCCGGGCCAGGGCGCGATCGCCACTTCGCGCATGCGGGCGAC
>DASVNU010000220.1:0-5721 GCA_036383655.1 Sphingomonas sp.
CAATCTCCAGACCGACCTCGACCACGAAGTCATCCCGCGCGAACGCTTCCACGAGCACGACGCCGCGTCGCCGCTGCCGCGCGCTTATCAATGGGCCGACGGTTCGGCGTACGTGAACCATGTCGCGTTGGTGCGGCAGGCGCGCAACGCCGAAATGCCCGAGAGCTTCTGGCACGATCCGCTGATGTATCAGGGGGGCTCGGACGGCTTTCTCGGCCCGCGCGATGCGATCCCGCTGGCCGATGAAAGCTGGGGCTGCGACCTCGAGGCCGAAGTCGTGGTGGTGACCGGCGATGTGCCGCTCGGCGCGACGCGCGAACAGGCGCTCGACGCGATCCTGCTGGTCGGGCTGACCAACGACGTCAGCTTGCGCAACCTCATCCCCGGCGAGCTCGCCAAGGGATTCGGCTTCTTCCAGTCCAAGCCCGCCAGCGCCTTCTCGCCGGTGTTCGTGACGCCCGAGTCGCTCGGCGACTGGTGGAAAGACGGCAAGCTCCACCGCAAGCTGATGGTCGATCTCAACGGCCAGCCGTTCGGCCGCGCCGAGGCGGGCGAGGACATGACGTTCGACTTCGGCACGCTGGTCGCGCACGCGGCGAAGTCGCGCAAGCTCGGCGCCGGCACGATCATCGGGTCGGGGACGGTGTCGAATCGCGACGCGGACGGCGGTCCGGGCAAACCGATCGCCGATGGCGGGGTCGGTTATTCGTGCCTCGCCGAGATCCGTACCGTCGAGACGATCCAGACCGGCGCGGCCAAAACGCCGTTCCTCAAGAGGGGCGATACCGTCCGCATCTGGGCGGAGGACGACCGCCACCATCCGATCTTCGGGGTGATCGAACAAACGGTCGAGTAACCGTCATCCCAGCGAAAGCTGGGATCTCGTGAGGTATCGCGACTCTCTTGAGACCCCAGCTTGCGCTGGGGTGACGATGGTTGCGCTGGGGTGACGGAGTGTGAAATCCGCTCGGCATAGCCTGGTTGCGGGCCGGAACAGCGACCCACTCCACGCAAGACTCGCCAAGCCCGTTGAAATTTTATAACAACGCGCCAAAGGCCGCGAGCGAGCGTTGCGGCCGCTGAGTCGAACCTGGAGAGAGCATGGCCAGCGATCATCCGCGCGCCAATCTGAAGCCCCTGTCGCTGCACGTGCCGGAACCCAAATTCCGTCCCGGCGACACGGTCGATTTCGGCGAAGTCGACGTGCCTCCCGCAGGATCGGCGCGGCGTCCCGACACCGCCGACAAGGCGCAGGATTTCAGCGACCTCGCCTATACGATGATCCGCGTGCTCGATGAGGACAATCGCGCGGTTGGGCCGTGGGACCCAAAGCTATCGCCCGACGCGCTGCGCCGGATGCTCCGCAACATGGTGCTGGTCCGCGCCTTCGACGAGCGCATGTTCCGTGCCCAGCGCCAGGGCAAGACCAGCTTCTACATGAAGAGCCTGGGCGAGGAGGCGGTGTCGATCGGTGCCGCCGCGGCGCTCGCCGACGACGACATGTGCTTCCCGAGCTATCGCCAGCAGGGCATCCTGATCTCGCGCGGCTGTCCGCTGGTCGACATGATGAACCAGATCTATTCGAACAACGGTGACAAGCTGCAGGGCAAGCAGTTGCCGATCATGTATTCCGAACGACGCTTCAGCTTTTTCTCGATCTCGGGCAACCTGACCACGCAATATCCGCAGGCGGTAGGCTGGGCGATGGCCTCGGCCTCGCGCGGCGATACGCGGATCGCCTCGACCTGGTGCGGCGAGGGCTCGACCGCGGAAGGCGATTTCCACTCGGCGCTGACTTTCGCGACCGTCTATCGCGCGCCGGTCATCTTCAACGTCGTCAACAATCAATGGGCGATCAGCTCGTTCTCGGGCTTCGCGGGCGCGGACGAGACCACCTTCGCCGCGCGCGCGATCGGCTATGGCATCGCCGGCTTGCGCGTCGACGGCAACGATGCGCTGGCGGTCTATGCCGCGATATCCTGGGCGGCGGAGCGCGCGCGGACCAATCAGGGTCCGACCCTGATCGAGCATTTCACCTATCGTGCGGAGGGACATTCCACGTCGGACGATCCTACCCAATATCGGTCGGCGGGAGAGCCCAATGCCTGGCCGCTCGGCGATCCGGTCGTGCGGCTCAAGAACCATCTGATCGCGCTCGGCGAATGGGATGAGGAGCGCCATATCGCGCAGGACAAGGAACTCGCCGAAATGGTGCGTGACGCGCAGAAGGAGGCCGAGAAGAACGGCATCCTCGGCCACGGCCTGCACCAGCCGCTCGATACCTTGTTCGACGGCGTGTTCGAGGAAATGCCGTGGCATCTGAAGGAACAGCAGCAGCAGATGCTGAGCGAGGAAGAGGCATCGGGGCGGCCATGGGCGCGGAAGCGGTGATGCGCAGCATCTCCGTCCCGGCGAAGGCCGGGATCTCGTGCCGCCAGCGCGCGCTCTATTTTCATGAGACCCCAGCGTTCGCTGGGGTGACGGAGTTGGGTTGGTGAGCGACGTCATCGAAACCGAAGCGGGCGCGGCCGACACCGGCACCACCTCCCGCATGAACATGATCCAGGCGATCAACTCGGCGCTCGACGTGATGATGGCGCGCGACCCCAGCGTGATCGTGATGGGTGAGGATGTCGGCTATTTCGGCGGCGTGTTCCGCGCGACCGCCGGGCTGCAGAAGAAGCACGGCAAGACGCGTGTGTTCGACACGCCGATCACCGAATGCGGCATCATCGGCGTCGCGGTCGGCATGGGCGCGTATGGCCTGCGCCCGGTCCCGGAAATCCAGTTCGCCGATTACATCTATCCCGCGCTCGACCAGCTCGTGTCGGAAGCGGCGCGGCTGCGCTATCGCTCGGCGGGCGAGTTCATCGCGCCGATGACGATCCGCTCGCCTTATGGCGGCGGCATCTTCGGCGGGCAGACGCACAGCCAGAGCCCAGAGGGTATCTTCACGCACGTATCGGGCGTGAAGACGGTGATCCCGGCGACGCCGTACGACGCCAAAGGCCTGCTGATCGCCGCGATCGAGGACAACGACCCGACGATCTTCTTCGAGCCCAAGCGCATCTATAACGGCCCGTTCAACGGCCATTGGGATCGCCCAGCGGAGAATTGGTCGAAACACCCCGGCGGCGACGTGCCCGAAGGCTATTACAAGGTGCCGTTGGGCAAGGCGAACCTGGTCCGCGAAGGCGAAGCGCTGACCATCCTCTGCTACGGCACGATGGTTCATGTCTGCCTGAAGGTGGTCGAGGAAGCGGGGGTCGATGCCGAGATTCTCGATCTGCGCACGCTCGTCCCGCTCGACATCGAGGCGATCGAGGAGTCGGTCAGGAAGACCGGCCGCTGCATGATCGTGCACGAAGCGACGCGCACCTCGGGCTTCGGCGCCGAATTGTCGGCGCTCGTCCAGGAACGCTGCTTCTACCATCTCGAGGCCCCGATCGAACGCGTCACCGGGTTCGATACGCCGTACCCCCATAGCCTCGAATGGGCCTATTTCCCCGGCCCCGTCCGCATCGGACAGGCGCTCAAGAAAATTCTGAAGGACTAGGGGTGTGTCCTTGCCATCGATCAGAACCGTGATTGCCCTGCGGGCAACCGCTACGCGGCGAGCCGTCTTTAGGCGCAGGACGTCGTCGTGCGTCGGTCACGATGGTATCCCATCGTTCCCTCCTTTCTCCTATTCCTGCACCAAAATCCGGCCCGTCACGGCCCTGCCGATAACAAGGACCCACCCCTGATGGCTCGTTTCGAATTCCGCTTGCCCGACATCGGCGAAGGCATTGCCGAGGCCGAGATCGTCGCCTGGCACGTCAAGGTCGGCGATACGGTCGAGGAAGACCAGCAGCTTGCCGACATGATGACCGACAAGGCGACGGTCGAGATGGAAAGCCCGGTTTCCGGAACCGTGGTGTCGCTGGCGGGCGAGGTCGGTGACCAGATTCCGATCGGCTCGACCCTGGTGGTGATCGAGGTCGCGGGCGAGGCGCCGGCTGAGACAAAGGCCGAAGAAGTCGCCGAGGAAATTGAGGCGGAGACACCGGGTGCGGCCGATGCCGCGGGCGAAACGCCGGCGTATGAAGCCGAATCTCCCTCTCCCCTTGTGGGAGAGGGAAGGGGCCCGCTCGCGTCAGCGAGCGGGAAGGGTGAGGGGGACTCGGCGTCCGTCTCGCCCAGCACTCCCCCTCACCCTTCCGCCGCCTCCGGCGCCTCCCTCCCGCATCAGGTAGAGAGCGCCCCGCGCTCTCTAGGTCATGCCGGGGGCATGACCGACCTGATGCGCCCACAAGGGGAGAGGGAGCATAAGCCCGTCCTCGCCACCCCCGCCGTGCGCCAGCGCGCCAGGGAACTCGGTGTCGACCTCAGCCAGGTGAAAACCGACGGCGATCGCATCCGCCACGCCGATCTCGACGCCTTCCTGCGTTACGGCTCGGGTCAGGGCTACCACGCCCCGCACGCCAGCCGCGCGCGCGAGGACGAGGTGGTCAAGGTCATCGGCATGCGCCGACGCATCGCCGAGAATATGCAGGCGGCGAAGCGCAACATCCCGCATTTCACCTATGTCGATGAGATCGACGTGACCGCGCTCGAGGATATGCGCGCCGACCTCAACGCCAATCGCGGGGCACGGCCCAAGCTCACCATGCTGCCGTTCCTGATCGTCGCGATCTGCCGCACCTTGCCCGATTTCCCGATGCTCAACGCGCGTTACGACGACGAGGCCGGCGTGGTGACGCGCTCGGGCCGCGTCCATCTTGGCATGGCGACGCAGACCGATGCCGGGCTCACCGTGCCCGTCATCCGCGACGCGCAGGACAGGAACGTCTGGCAGCTCGCGACCGAGATCACCCGGTTGGCCGAGGCGGCGCGCGCCAACAAGCTCAAGCCCGACGAGATGGGCGGCGGCACGATCACGGTGACCTCGCTCGGCCCGCTCGGCGGCATCGCCACCACGCCGGTGATCAACCGGCCCGAGGTCGCGATCATCGGCCCCAACAAGATCGTCGAGCGTCCGGTGTTCCGCCCAAATTCTTCTGGGGGCGACGACATCGTCCGCGCCAAGCTGATGAACCTGTCGATCAGCTGCGACCATCGCGTCGTCGACGGCTGGGACGCGGCGAGTTACGTCCAGGCGCTGCGCAAATATCTCGAGACCCCGGTCCTGTTGTTCGCCGACTGATCGGGTCGCCGGCGCGGGCGCCGCCAACCGGTGCGGCCGTAACGGACCGACATACTTTAGCGACAAACCGCGCCTAGCGTCCGGCCCGCAGGGGCAAAGCGGAGTGTCGGCGATGGGGTTGCTTCTCGGATTGGTCCTGATGGCGGGCGCGCAGGCAATGCCCGCAGCGGCCCCGCTGGCCGGCAAGCTGCCGGACGACGACCAGCGTCCCCAAGGTCCGGAAGAGCGCCCGCGCGGCCGCCTGTTCATCAGCCCGATGGGCGAGCCGTTCCGCGGCCCCGATCCGATCGGCGCATGGTTCGACGGCGCCGATGCCAACCGTGACGGCGCGCTGACCCTGGCTGAATTCGTCGCCGATGCCGACCGCTTCTTCCTCCGGCTCGATCGCGGCCATGACGGCGAGATCGATCCCGACGATATCGATTATTACGAGACCGTGCTCGCGCCCGAAGTCCGCGCCGGCGGGGAGGGCGGCATGACCGGTGCCCGTCCGAGCGGTGGTGGTGGTGGTGGCGGACGCCGCGGTGGCGGCCATC
>DASVNU010000221.1:0-2371 GCA_036383655.1 Sphingomonas sp.
CGCTATCGGCGCCACCTTTCCGGGGTCAGGTTCGTCTTGGCCCGAAACTCAGGATTGATAGCGATGTCGCGCATTTGCGAGCTGACCGGCAAGGGCCGGCAGGTGGGTCACAACGTTTCCCACGCCAATAACAAGACCAAGCGGACGTTCCTGCCCAATTTGCAGAACGTGACCTTGCTGTCGGACGCGCTGGGCACCGGCGTCAAGCTGCGCGTCTCGACGCACGGCATTCGCTCGGTCGAGCATGTCGGCGGTCTCGACAACTGGCTGCTCAAGACCAGCGACGACGATCTGTCGCTGCGCGCGCGTCGCCTGAAGCGCGACGTCAAGAAAAAGCTGGGCGACGCCCAGGCCGCGTAATCGCGCCGGTCCGGCTCGCCCGGACCTCCAAGCGAATCGCCACCGGCCCGCTCTCCACACCGGAGAGCGGGCCGGAGTCGTTTCTGCGGCTCGTCGGTTTAGCATCCCCCAATAACGACAGCGCCTCCCCGGCGAAGGCCGGGGCCCAGTCGCGATGCTCTCTCAACGACGGGCGCCATCTCCGGGTCATTGATACTGGGCCCCGGCCTTCGCCGGGGAGGCGTAGGAGGATTGGCGAGGGCAGATTACAAATCCAGCCTGAACTTCATCAGCAGTGTTCGCTGCAGGATCAGCAGATTGTCGTCGCTGACCATCCACAACATCGTCGCGCCATTCTCGCGCGTGATCGCCAGGCCCTCGAAATTGTCGACCGTCAGCGGCGGCGCCAGCCGTGCGATCTCGCGCCCGCGAATCGTCTTGCCGGGGCGGATGCGGCGCGGATCGATCAGGGTCAGCACCGCGCTCCAGGTGAACGGCAGCGCGAGCTTGCGGTTGAGGATCAGCACGCGTCCATCGGGCAATTCAGTCGCGTCGGACGGGTCGTAACCGTCGGGCGGCAGATAGCCGAACTCGAATCCCCGCAACGGCCGCTCGACCGGATCGCGATCGAACATCAGCGCGCTGCGCGCCTGACTCGGCAGCCGACGATTGGTCTCGGCGATCACCAGGAAGCGGCCGTCGTGGAGCCGCACCATCGATTCGGCGCCGCCATTTTCGGACCAGTCCGCCATCGGTCTGGGCGCGACCATCGCCGCCGGCAACGTCAGGCCGGGCGAATAGCGCCAGATCTGGTTGACGCGTTCATAGCCCACCCACACGCGCCCGGTCGCGGGATCGAGCGTCATCGATTCGGAGTCGCGGTCGGCCTTGGTCCATCCCGTCCCCGGCCCCACCGGCAGATCGCCGAATTCCGGCGTGCTGAGGCGGAAACGATCGTCGAGCCGGAACCGCACGATCGTGCCGCCGTCGCTCAGCAGCGTGAACAGGCCATGGTCGATCGTCATCGACGAATAGCCGCCGAACGCGAGATCGCGGCTCGTCAGGTCGACGCCGCCAACAAAGGTCAGCGCCCCCACCTTCACCTGCGTGGGGTTCCTGGCGTCGAGCAGCACAGGCGTCGCCCTAAGGTCCGGCACGCGCCCCAGCATCGGCCGCTCGGGCGTGCCGCTCCACTGACAGAACAGCGCCAGCGCGAGCATCAGGGGATAGCGGGTGCGGCGGCGCATCGCCGTCCCTCATAGCCGGCCCGCCGCGGCCCGCCAGCCTGAACGGCGGATAACGGACGCATTCAGCCTCGGCTCAATGCGACTCGGGCAAAACGCTTTCATCGAGACGGAATGGCAGGACGGAAATCGCCGGGGCCCTCTACCGATCGAAGAATGAGTTTTTGAGACGGAGACGACCAATGTTGAAGACACTTTCGCTCGTTGGCGCCGCGCTCGCCCTGACCGCCGGTGCCGTTGTTCCCCTCGCCCCG
The DNA here is from genome assembly GCA_036383655.1 of Sphingomonas sp. Taxonomy (GTDB): domain Bacteria; phylum Pseudomonadota; class Alphaproteobacteria; order Sphingomonadales; family Sphingomonadaceae; genus Sphingomonas. The sequence goes on from DASVNU010000221.1 coordinate 1,838, forward strand.
GCGCAGGCGCAGCGTTACGGCTATGATCAGTCGTATCGCGATGGCTACAGCCGCGATGGCTACAGCCGCGACGGCTATAGCGGTTATGACCGCAGCGGCTATGGCGGCTATGACCGCAGCTATCGCGGATACGATCGCAGCTATCGTGGTTATGACCGCGGCTATCGTTCGCACCGGCAGTGCAACAACGGTGACGGCGGCACGATCATCGGCGCGATCGCCGGCGGCCTGCTCGGCAACACCGTTGCCGGACGCGGCGACCGTACGGTCGGCACCATCCTCGGTGCGGGTGTCGGTGCCCTGGCGGGGCGCGCGATCGATCGCTCGGATCGCCCCGATTACTGCCGCAGGTAATTCCCGAACAGTCGAGTTCTCCCGCGTAGCGTATCCGGGAGAGACAGTCCCCTCGAGTAGCGTATGAGGGCGGAGGCCGGTCCCGAAAGGGGCCGGCCTCTTGTTATGTGGGGCGCAGGCGCGGCCACGCCCGCGCCGATCGCGAAGCGAGCGCCCAACACGGTCGGCGGACGGACGAAG
>DASVNU010000222.1:0-36166 GCA_036383655.1 Sphingomonas sp.
CCGCAGACCACCTATGTCTCGGCAACCCCGGGCGGGTGGGAGATGGAGCAGACCGGCGGCGTGTTCGCCGAACAGGTCATCCGCCCGACCGGCCTGATCGACCCGCCGGTCGAGATCCGCCCGGTCGAGGAGCAGGTCCAGGACGTCATCCAGGAATGCAACAAGACCAGTGCGGTGGGCTATCGCACGCTGATCACCACGCTGACCAAGCGGATGGCCGAGGATCTGACCGAATATATGCACGAAGCGGGGATCAAGGTCCGCTACATGCATTCGGACGTCGAAACGCTCGAGAGAATCGAGTTGATCCGTGATCTTAGAATGGGTGTTTATGACGTTCTGATAGGTATCAACCTGCTGCGCGAAGGGCTCGACATTCCCGAATGCGGGCTGGTCGCGATTCTCGATGCCGACAAGGAAGGCTTCCTGCGTTCGGAAACCTCGTTGATCCAGACGATCGGCCGTGCCGCGCGCAACGTCGAGGGCCGGGTGATCCTCTATGCCGATCGGATGACCGGCAGCATGGAGCGCGCGCTCAACGAAACCAACCGCCGGCGCGAGAAGCAGGAAGCGTATAATCTCGAACACGGCATCACGCCGACCACGATCAAGCGCAACATCGGCGACATCATCGCGCATGTCGCGTCGAAGGACCAGGTCACCGTCCCGATCGACGACGACCGTCCGCACATGGTCGGGCACAATCTGCGTGCCTATATCGAGGAACTCGAGAAGAAGATGCGCAAGGCCGCGTCGGATCTGGAGTTCGAGGAGGCTGGGCGACTGCGCGACGAGATTCGCGCGTTGGAGGCCGAGGAACTCGGGCTGCCTGCGGATGACCGCGTGCTGCCGCCGGTGATGGGCCGCTCGAACGAGGGCAAGCCGGGCACGCGCAAGACGCGGTACGGCAAGGTGCAGAAGAAGTTCGGCGGGGGAAGCCGGCGATAGTCAGTCAGGAGATTGCAACAAGCGATCCTGGAGAAAGGATCCCACGTCCCGCCGTCCGTCGATCACCGCAACGATCAGCACCACATCATCCTCGACGACGTAGATGCCACGATAAACGCCGACAATGAATTGCCGCAGTTCGTCGGCGTCGATCTCGACCTCCGGCACGATCGCGCCCCGCATGGGAAAGAATCCCAGGCTGTCGATCCGATCGAGGAGCCTGTCGAACAGGTCGCCAGCAATGTCGGGCGAGCCATGCGCGTAGAGATATTCATAGGTCGATTGGATATCCCGCTCGGCCGGGGCGGACAGCCGGACATCGAAACGATCGGTCATTTGCGGTTGGCGTGTTTCGCTTTCAGTCGCTCGATAACTTCCCGTGCAGGCTTGGTTCGACCTTCGTGCAGATCGCGCCGGCCGATCGCGACGATCTTCAGCATCGCCAGCGTTTCCTGGGTCTTCTGATAGGATTCGATATCCTGCAATACCGCCTTGGCCTCGCCGTTCTGCGTAACGATCAGCGGATCGGCGCCTTCGCCGAGCTCCTTGAGAATCTCAGCGGCGTTTGCCTTCAAATAACTGATTGGCTTGATACGGTCGTAACGCATTGTCGAGCTTTCGAAGAGGAATCGGACCAAATATAGTCCGATCTATTGCCCAGAGCAATCAGCCGACCGTCAGATCCTGCTTGTCCGCCCCATAATAGCTCGCCAGGCGATCGGCATAGGCCTGGTCGAAATCGGGCGCGGTGCCCGACCAATTGGGGCCGCCTTCCAAGGTCTTGGGCTCGACGCTCGCGACATAGGCGTCGGCCGCGAGATCGTAGGCGAGGAGCTGGATCGGGACTGGGTAATAGGTCCGACCGACCCCCAGGAAGCCACCCAGGCTCAGCACCGCGTACATCGCGCGGCCCGATCTCTTGTGCACCATGAACGCGTGCAACGCGCCGATCGTCTTGCCGCCGTCGCGACCCCTGACCTTCATGGTCGTGTCCAGGTTCGCTGCCACCAGGGGCTGGATGCTCGTTTCGGCCACGTATCGCCTTTCGCGGTTGGATGCGAAACGATCGTAGCGCGACATACGTCGCCGATCCACGCCCGAATGCCGCTTTCGGGTTGAGGCGCGCGCGCCGGCGGGCCATGGTCGGCCGATGCGCTACAAGTTTGCCGTCGTCGCCACGTCCATCGCCGTCTTGCTTGCCGGCTGCGTTCCGCCGCCCGAGCCCGCGCCGGTGGCCAGGCCCGCGCCTCCACCCCCCGCGCCACCGCCCCCGCCGCCGGTGGTGACGCCGCCGCTCACCTCCGATTGGAACGAATGGCCGTTCACCCCGGGCGATTGGGCGTATCGCAAGGACGGCGTGGGCTCGATCGCCCTGTTCGGCCCAGTGGGCGGCGACGCGCTGCTCACCCTGCGTTGCGATCGCACGCGTGGGGCGATGTATTTGTCGGTCCACGGGCCGGGCGATGCCGCGACGATTCGTACGACGACGCTCACGCGGTCTATCCCGTTGCGCGCGACGGGCGGCGACGCCGGCTATGTCGCGAGCCAGTTCGCGCCGACCGACGCAATGCTCGACGCCATCGTGTTCAGCCGCGGGCGGTTCGTGGTCGATCGCGCCGGGACCGCGCCACTGGTCGTGCCGCCTTATGCCGAACTCGGCCGGGTGATCGAGGATTGCCGGGGATAACCAAGCGCCGCGACCTCGGCAGGTTCGATACGTGCCTGACCTTTTACATCAATCGCGCGGACAAGGATTTACCGGCGGAGCGCGAAAATGTGCTGAAAAAGGCAAAAGAAGAGCCGCGCGCCGCGTTCGGGCGCTGATCAGCGCAGGCGGAAGAGAATCGTCGATTTTACCGAACATTACAAGACTTGAATTACGGACTCACACGATTCACATTGGAGTCGTGGCCAGTGTTGGTCACGGTGTTTCAACAAGCGAAAGGAGGTGATCCGATGTCTCATGGTTCAGCAATGGGGTCGGTTCAGTTCGTTCGGGGGACGCGCCGCTAGTCCGCCGACCCTTTGCGGGGGGTATCCTCCCTCAATCAACGCTTAGGGTCACAGGAATAGCGGTCCGCATGGTCCTCCGGGCTGGAGCTTCCGGCCGCTGACCATGTTAGGAGGTTGCCGGGGATGGGAATCCCCGGCAGCCTCTTTTCATTTGTGCGTCGGGCCCGTCGCGGCGTCAGGCGATATCATACTCTTCGGCGTCGAAGTGTTTCATCATCCGCGCGAATTCGGCGGTGTTGCCGGCCCAATTGTTGGGCATCACGCCATCGTCGGTCTTGTACCAGCTGCCGCATCCCGCCGCCCAGGACGTGGTCGCCAGCCGCGCCTGCAGTGCGCGATTATAGGCTTGATGCGCTGCGGGCTTGATCGCGATCCGGCGTGCTTCGCCGCGCGCGACCCTGAGGATCGCGGGCAGCGCATATTCCATCTGGCGTTCGACCATGAAGATGATCGAATTGTGCCCCAGGTTGGTGTTCGGGCCATAAAGCAGGAACAGATTGGGGAACCCCGCGACGGTCGTGCCGCGATACGCACTGGCGCCCTTGGCCCAGGCCTGCGCAAGGCTTCCGCTCGGCCCGTTGATCGCGATCGGTGCGACGAAGCCGTGGGTTTCGAACCCGGTCGCCCAGACGATCGCGTCGAGTTCGATCAGCGTCCCGTCGGCGAGGCGCACGCCTGTTTCCTCGATCCGCTCGATCGGGCGTGTTTCCAACGCGACGTTGTCGCGCAACAGCGCCGGATAATAATCGTCGGACACGAGCGTCCGCTTGCAGCCGATCGGAAAATCTGGGGTCAGCGTCGCGCGCAAGGCGGGGTCTGGGATAGTGGCGGCGAGATAATCGAGTGCGATCTTCTCCACCTCGCGTGCTTTGGCGCCGCCCGGGTTGGCGATCGCCGGGTGGATTGCCTCGAGCCGTCGCCAGATCAGCGCGCGAAACGCCTTTCTCAACAACGGAATGCGCGCGAACAGTCGCTGCGTGCCTTGCCTTATCGGCGCGTCCATCCGCGGAATGATCCAGTGCGGCGATCGCTGGAATATGGTCAGCCGCTCGGCCTCCTTCGCGATTTCGGGCACGATCTGGATCGCGCTCGCCCCCGTGCCGATCACTCCGACGCGCTTGCCGGTGATCGGGGCGTCCTCGTGCCAGCGCGCGGTATGGATCTGCGTGCCGGTGAAACTCTTGCGCCCGGGCAGATCGGGCGTGCGCGGGCGATTGAGCTGGCCGGTGGCGACGATCAGCACGGGCGCGCGCCAGCGATTGCCGTCGGTCGACGTGACCGTCCATCGCGCACTCGCTTCATCCCAATCGGCACTTGCGACTTCGACGCCCAGGCACAGATGCGGACGCAGGTGGAACCGGTTCGCCTGGTCGCGGAAATAGTCGAGGATCTCGGGCTGACGCGCGAACAGCCGCGACCAATGCGGGTTGCCCGCGAAGCTGTAGCTGTACAAATGGCTGGGCACGTCGCAGCCCGAGCCGGGATAGCAATTGTCGAGCCAGGTTCCGCCGACCTCCAGGCTCTTTTCGAGCACCACGAAATCGACCCCGGCCTGCTTCATCCGGATCGCGGCGAGCAGCCCCGACATGCCGGCACCGATGATGATCGCCTGGGTTTCGAGCGGGGCAGTCATGGCGATACCATAACGTGCGCATCCCGCTTGTCGAACGGGAGGAGTTGGGAGATGAAGGCGCGCCATAAAGGGGGGACTGCCATGCGCCGCTTCGCCGCTCTGATCCTGCTCGCCGCGCCGTTGCCCGCGGCCGCGCAGGGTGTGCCGCAGCACCCGATCACCGAGGTCTCGATCGACCAGCTGCGGCAACGCTTGGACAAGGGGCAGGATAGCAGCGCCGACATCACGCGCGCCTATCTCGATCGCATTGCGGACATGGATCGCAAGGGCCCGGCGCTGCGCGCGATCATCGCGCTCAACCCCGACGCGTTGGCCCAGGCCAAGGCGAGCGACGCGCGGCGCAGGGCGAAGAAACTGCTGGGCCCGCTCGACGGCATCCCGATCCTGGTCAAGGACAATATCGAGACCAAGGACCCGGTGCCGACCACCGCGGGTAGTCTGGCGCTCAAGGACAATCTGACCCATCGCGACGCACCGGTCATCGCCTTGCTGCGCGCGCAAGGCGCGGTGATCCTGGGCAAGACCAACCTCAGCGAATGGGCCAATATCCGCTCGACCAAGGCGATGAGCGGGTGGAGCGGGGTCGGCGGGCTGGTGCGCAACCCCTACGCGCTGGATCGCACCGCTTGCGGCTCATCGAGCGGGACCGGGGCGGCGGTGGCGGCGAGCTTCGCCGCGGCGGGGCTGGGGACGGAAACCGACGGCTCGGTGGTCTGCCCGTCGTCGATCAACGGCCTGGTCGGGCTCAAGCCGACGCTCGGAATGGTCAGCCGCACCCATGTCGTGCCGATCAGCCATAGCCAGGACACGCCGGGACCGATGGCGCGCAGCGTCGGCGACGTCGCGATCCTGTTCTCGGCGATGGTCGGCAGCGACCCGGCCGATCCGGCGACCAAGGATGCCGGCAAATACCGCAAGGACTTCACCGCCGGACTGGCCGGCGCGTCGCTCAAGGGTGTGCGGATCGCGGTCTATCGGCCCGACATGTCCCCGCTGGTCGCCGCACGGTTCGATCAGGCGCTGGCGGTGCTCAAGGCGCAGGGCGCGGTGCTGACCGAGGTGCAGCGGCCCAAGACCGACGGCATGGGCGATGCCGAGTTCGACGTGTTCAAGTTCGAGCTCAAGACCGACCTCGACAACTATCTCGCCTCGACGCCGCCCGCCGTGAAGACGCGGACGATCGACGACGTGATCGCGTTCGACACCGCCAATGCCGATGCCGAAATGCCCTATTTCGCGCAGGAAATCTTCGACATGGCGGCGAAATCCAAGGGTACGGACGAGCCAAGCTATCAGGCGCAGCGCGACAAGTCGCTGGGTCTCGCCAAGGGGGCGATCGACGGCATGCTCAAACAGGCCGGCGCGACGATCCTGGTGCAGCCGACTTATGGCCCGGCTTGGCTGAGCGACCCGATTTATGGGGACCAGTATAACGGGCCCAGCTCGTCCGAACTGCCGGCGATTTCGGGCTATCCCAATCTGACCGTGCCGATGGGGCTGGTGCGCGGCTTGCCGACCGGGCTGTCGTTCATCGGTCCGGCCTATAGCGACGGCAAGCTGCTCGAGGCGGGGTATGTTTACGAGCAGGCGTCGAAGGCGCGGGTGGCGCCCACTTATGCGGCGACGGTCGATGCGGGGGAGAGGGTCGACGGCACGCGCTGAGCCTCCACTCGGCTCACCTTATCGCTCCTCGAGCAATTCTTCGCGAACCTTGACCGCGAGCAAGGATGTGCGAACTTCGACAATGAAACTGACCAAGGCCGCGATCAGCAGCAGCATCGCCAGCGTGAAGGTGAGGGCGACGATCGTGGCGATGCGCAGCCCGATCAGTTCAGCGACGAACAATTGCGCGACGACCAGGCAGGTCATCACCGCGCTCGATACCGCCAGGAACAGCCCGAAATTGATCACCCTGATGCGGCGATCGAGGATGCGCAGTTCCGAGACGTAGCGATCGCGATCCGGGCCGCTGGATAAGGGATGCAGCTTTTCGAGGTCGCGCACCCGGTCGACCACCCGCGCCATCCGCCCGACCAGCACGTTGAGCAGCGCGCCGATGCCGGTCAGCATGAACACCGGCGACAGCGAGAGCTGGATCGTCTGGGCGATGGTCGAGACGGTATTGGGCTGCATCGCGGGACATCATGGCGGCCCGTGGGCGTTTAGGAAAGCGGAAGGAGAGATATGATGCTGAGCTACACGGTCGACGAGGATGCAGGGGTGATCGACCTGATCGTCGACGGCGCGATCACACGGACCGATTACGAAGCACTGATTCCGATATTGGACGCGCAGATCGCGCGGCACGGCAAGCTCCGCGTGGTCGAGACGGTGCGCAGGCTGGGGCCGATCGACTGGTCGCTCTGGTGGCAGGACGTCAAATGGGTGGCGGATCATCGCGACAAGGTAGCGCGGGCCGCGGTGATTACCGATCATGGCTGGATCGGGCCGATCACCCGCGCCGCGGCCGCACTGTTCTCGGGCGAGATGCGCGTGTTTCCGGAAAGCCAGGGCGCCGCGGCGCGCGCCTGGGTCCGCGAGGGCTGATTATTTCAGCAAAACGGCTTGGTAACGGCTGGCCGGTATAGCCGGCCATCATGACCAAGCCGATGCTGCTCAGCGAGTTCACGCGCCTGCCCCCGATGATGCGCGCCACCGCGTTCGACGGGCTGTCGGCGTTGATCGACGTGGTGGCGGAGGGAGCGGACGAAGCGCATCGCTTCCTTCGCTATCAATGGTTCGCGGCGTCGCTGGCCGCTTATGGCGGCCGGGCGCGGACGCTGATCGTCGAACGCGACGGCTATCCGGTCATCGCGCTGCCGCTTGCCGGGTTCGGGCCGGAAGCGGCGAGGCTCGCCGCGATTCCCGGCTGCTATTGGCCATTCCGCGGTTTCCCCGCCTGTACCGATGCGTCGGACGCCGCGTTCGACGTGCTGGTCGATCGGCTGGGGCAGGAGGTCAATGGCCTGCGCATCGGTCCGTCCTATGACGGCGATCCTGCCGTCGGCGGCTTGATCGCAGCGGCCAGGCGGCGGCGCTGGATGGTGCTCGACCGTTTCGTGGCCGATTCCTATCTGCTCGACATGATTGCGGCGCAAGGCGAGGGCCCCTGGCCGCGCGCCTCGACGCTCAAGAAGAATCGCTTCCACGAAAAGCATCTGGCGGATCACGGCGCGCTCGACTGGCGTTTCCTGAGCGGTGCGGAGCTCGCCGCGGGCGGGTTCGACCAGCTGGCCGCGATCGAGCAAAAGAGCTGGATCGCCGCGCGCACCGACGGCAGCGACGCCAAGTTCACCAAACGAGGCCATGGCGCGTTCTGGCGCCAGGCGGTGGCCGATCCGGTGATCGCGGAGATGATGTGCGCGGCGCTGCTGACGGTCGATGGCATCCCCGCCGCCTTTTCGTTCGACCTGAATTTGGGCACGCTCAAATACGCCGTCGCCAACAGTTATGACCCGGCCTTCGCCAAGCATTCGCCGGGCCGGCTGCTTTACTATCGCAATCTCGTCCAGGCGCAGCAGGATGGCACGACCAGGGTCGATTGGGGCGCGGGCGACAGCGGCTACAAGAGCGCGATCGGCGCGGAGCCGGGGCCCGCGATCCGCGACTGGTTGCTGCTCCGGCCTGGGGCGCCGTCGATGCTCGGCCACGTGCTCAAGGGAATGTGGCGGCGGAGTGGGCAAGCGCCGGACCAGGTGGCCGCGCCGACCGACGCCGGCGACTAATCCTTCTCGTCGACCCGCGACGAAAGACCGAGCGAGAATCCCTTGGCTTCAGCCGCGTCGAGCGCGGCGCGCACCGCCTCGGCAATCGCCTTGCGCGTCACCCCGGAGCCGGCGTGCAGCTTCAGCGTCAATGTGTTCTTATTGGCATTCGCACTCATCGCCAGCCGGCCGGTCGGGCCGCGCAGTTCGGCGGATTGTTCGGGCGCTGGGCTCGACGCCTCGTTCAGCTGCCGCAGCACTTCGGCGGCGGGATAAGGCGCGAGGCCGTCCGCGCGACGGGCAAGCTGCGCGCGCGCGATCTGGATCGCGGTCGCCATGATGACCGGCCCGGCCGGTCCGTCGAGCTTCTGCGCCAGCGTATAGGCCGGTTTGAGATGGAGATCGCCCGACGACCCGAATGCGGCCAAGAGCTGATCGGGCAGCGCCGACACCCGGATCATCTTTGACAGCCATGATTTCGACAGCGCCAGCCGCTCGGCCATCCGCGTCAGATGGCCGTCATAATGATCGTGCAGCGCGGCGGCGTAATTGCGCGCGCGTTCGATGTCGGACACGTCCTTGCGCGCGCGATTCTCCAGGTCGGCGAGGCGGAAGGCTGCCTCGTCGTCGAGGATCTCGACCTGCACCAGGAAGCGCAGCGACGGCATGCTGGTCGCGCGCAGATAGGACACCGCGAAATGCCGCCGCGTACCGGCGATCACTTCATATTCGCAGAGCGCGTCGTCGAATACCGGGCGGACGATCGCCGCGACCTTCTGCATCCCCTCGGTGGCGATCGACTGGATCAGGTCGCGGCAATTGTCGGGATCGAGATCGTCGTAGATACGCGCATTGCCCGGCCAGATACGGACGCGCGCCGGATCGACCAGGAATTGCATAGCTTCATAGGCCCATTCGTCGCGGTGGCGGGGTTCGGGCGACGGCATCTCCTCAACGGGTCCGGGTTGGGGCGGGCGCGGTACAACTTCACCGGCCTCGACGCGCGCGCGGTTGAACAGGCTGGCGAAACTGGGCTTGTCGCGGCGCTCGGTCATTGCCGGTCACGATAGGACGGGTTTCGCGTCGCCGCCAGCTTTCTGGTCACAGCCGTGGTTTCTCATTTCCTTCACATTGAAGCAGTCTTTGCGTCATGTGCCACTGCCATAGGCCCGCCCTCAACCTCCCGGGGAAGGGCAAGAAGATGACAGGGCCGCGTCGTACAGGTTTCAATGGCTTGGTGTTGATATCGTTGTTGGCGATGCCGGCGCTGGCGCACGCTCAAGAGGCGCCGGCGAGCAACGAACCGACACTGGCGGACAAGACCGCCGACAACATTATCGATACCGGCGACCAGATCATCATCACCGGCACGCGGTCGCAGGCGCAGACCCAGTTCACCGCGCTGTCGCCGATCGACGTCTTTTCCGCCAAGACGATCCAGTCGACCGTGTCGAGCAGCCTCGACAGCAAGCTTGCGCAACTGGTGCCGTCGTTCAACGTCAAGCGACTGCCGTCGTCGGACGGGCCGCAATTCGTCCGTCCGGCCTCGCTCGACGGGCTGGCGCCCGACATGACGCTGGTGATGATCAACGGCAAGCGCTTCCACCGCTCGGCCTTCCTCAACAGCGGCGGGGCGCAAGCGGCCGATCTTGCCCAGGTCCCGTCCTTCGACATCGGCCGGGTCGAGGTGTTGCGTGACGGCGCGTCGGCGCAATATGGATCGGACGCGATCGCCGGGGTGCTCAACATCATCCTCGACGACAAGCCCGGCTTCTCGGCATACGGCCAGGGATCGCGCTATTATGCCGGCGACGGTACGCAGTGGCAGCTGGGCGGGCGCGCCGGTTTCGCGCTGCCGGGTGGCGGTCATATCGTCCTGACCGGCGAATATAGCGATTCGGATGCGACCTCGCGTACCAACCAGCGTCCCGACGCTATCCTGTTCCAGGCCGCCAACCCGCAGATCAAGGTGCCCAACCCGGTCCAGCATTGGGGCAATCCCGAGTTCAAGGCGCTGAAATTCGCCGGCGACATCGCCGCGCCGATCACCGACGGGATCGAGATCTACGGCTTCGGTACCTTTGCCCGCACTCGCGGCATCAACGACATCAACTGGCGAAACCCCACGCCTGGCGTCAATGACAACATCTTCGGCAAGCCCGGCGCGCCCTTCTTCCCGGGCTTCGACTTGCGCGCGATCTATCCGGCGGGCTTCGCCCCGCGCGAAGGCATCCGCGCCAATGACGGCCAGGCGGTCGGCGGCCTGCGCAGCACAGGATCGTCGAACTTCACCTGGGACCTCAGTTCCTCCTACGGCATCAACAACACGCAATTCGTCCTGAACAATTCGATCAACGCCTCGCTCGGGCCGAACAGCCCGTTCAATTTCAACCTCGGCCATCAGATTCAACGCGAATTCAACCTCAACGCCGATGCCGTGTACCGGCTCGATGTCGCGGGCCTGCCGGCGCCGGTGAACATCGCGTTCGGCGCCGAACGGCGGGTCGAAACCTATGAGATCGTGGCGGGCGATCCGGCGTCCTACGCCGTTGGCCCCGGTGCGGCGGGTGGGCTGGCCGCCCAATCAAATGGTTTTCCGGGCTTTGGGCCGACCCAGGCGGGCAAGTGGAGCCAGACCGATTATGCCGGCTATCTCGACGTCCAGGTGCCGCTGACCAAGGCCTGGACGGTCGAAGGCGCGATCCGCGACGAGCATTACGATACGTTCGGCAACACATTCAATTACAAGATCGCCACCCGCTACGAGTTGCTGCCCGGCATCGCGATCCGCGGGTCCTATTCGACCGGGTTCAAGGCGCCGAGCCCCGGCCAGCTCAACTCGACCCAGATCAGCCAGGGGCTCGATACCAAGACGCTGCAACTGTTCACCACCGGCCGCTTGTCGCCGATCAACCCGGTGGCGGCGTTCTTCGGCGGCAAGCCGCTCGAGCCCGAGGAATCGAAGACCGCGACCGCCGGGTTCGTGTGGCGCACCGGCGGTGGCCTTTCCGGATCGGTCGATCTCTATCAGATCAAGGTCAGCAAGCGGTTCAGCGTGTCGCCGACCTTCGTCGTGACACCGGCGATCCGTGCCCAGTTGGTCGCGCTCGGCGTCGCGGGCGCCAACGACTTCACCAACGTCAATTTCTTCACCAACGACTTCGACACGCGCACGCGCGGCATCGACTTCGTCATCTCATACAACCACCCCGTTGGCCCGGGACGGCTCGGCGCGACCGCGGCCTATTCCTATACCGATACCAAGGTGACGTCGGGATCGCTGACTGCGCCGGGCAGCGTGATGCAGCGGACGATCTTCGAGCAGGGCATTCCCAAGCATAACGCGACCGGCACGATCACGTACGACATCGGCAAGGTCACGCTGCTCGCGCGCGGCCGTTATTACGGCCCGTGGACCGATTCGAGCGGCAACGCGACGGGCGACATCTTCCAGAAGTTCAGCGGTATCGCCTTCTTCGACGCCTCGGTCAGTTATGCCGTGACCCGGCAGTTCACCCTGCGGGTCGGAGCCGAGAACATCTTCGGCACCTATCCCGACAAGGCGCTGTTCCAGGCGAGCCGCGGCATCGTCTATTCGCGTAACTCGCCTTACGACGCCAATGGTGGCAATTATTACGCCCGCGTCGAATTCCGCTATTGAAGAGCGGTCAATCGGGACGATCAGGATGACGAGCGGACCTACCCGTCGCCAGATGTTGGGCGCAACCATGGCGGCGGGGGCGCTCGCCGTCCCGGCGGCGGCCTTGGCCGAGGCTGTTCCGGCTGGCGGTGCAGCGCCCGATGACGAGGCCTATTGGCGCGGCGTTGCGGCGCAGTTCGACCTGCCCAAAGGTATCGTGCAGCTCGAGAACGGCAATTGGGGAGCGATGGCGCGACCGGTGCTCGCCGCGTATCAGCGCAAGCTCGCGCGGGTGAATACGGATACGTCCTTCTATTCGCGGCGCGGGTTCGGCGCGGATGCGATGGCGGTGCGCGATCGCGTCGCTGCCGACCTGGGCGCCGCGCCCGACGAGATCGCCTTCACGCGCGGCGCGACCGAGGCGCTGCATTGCCTGATCGGCGGCTACAACCGGCTGCGCCCCGGCGATCAATTGCTCTATGCCGATCTCGACTATGACAGCATGCAGACAGCGTTCCGCTCGGTTGCGCGGCGGCGCGGGATCGCGGCAATCAAGATCGACCTGCCCGAACCCGCGACGCATCAAGGCGTGATCGATGCCTATGCGGCGGCGCTGGCCGCGCATCCAAAAGTGCGGCTGATGCTGCTCACGCATGTCAGCCATCGCACCGGCCTGGTCATGCCGGTGCGCGAGATCGTTGCGATGGCGCGCACGCGCGGCGTCGATGTGATCGTCGATTCGGCGCACGCCTGGGGCCAGCTCGATTTCAAGCTTGCCGATCTCGGTGCCGATTTCGTCGGCTTCACCTGTCAGAAATGGATCGGCGCGCCGCTCGGGGTAGGCGTCATGCATATCCGGCGCGACCGGCTCGACGCGATCGACTTCAGCCTGGGCGAGGATCCCGGCGATCGCGATACCATCCAGCAGCGGATCCATACCGGCACCACCGACATGGCCGCATTGCTGACGGTGAGCGACGCGCTCGACTTCCACCAACGGATCGGGGTCCGCGCCAAGCAAGCGCGCCTGGGCCATCTCCGTGACCATTGGGCCGAACAGGCGCGCGGCCTGCCGGGGATCGAGGTGTTGACGCCCGGCGATCCGCGCATGATCTGCGCACTGACCTCGTTCCGGATGACGGGCCGCACCAGCATCGCCGACAATCGTGCGCTGGCGAAGCAATTGCTCGACCGGTTCGGCATCTTCACGGTCGATCGCGATGGACCCGCGCGCGGTGCCTGTATCCGTGTCACGCCGGGGATATTTACGAGCAGCGATGATGTCGAGCGCCTGGTTACGGCGTTGCGGACCCTGTCTCGATCGTAGCAATCCGGCGAGCTAAACTCGGACGTAGCGGAAGTACCAGACTTCATGTCCCTGGCGTCGTGCCTTGCGTTCGTAGCGCGTCTCCGGCCAGTCGTCCGGACGGGTGAGGAAGTCATGCGGCGTTTGGGCGGTCCAGACGAAGTCGCGACGACGGTTCATCACCATCATCGCCCAGCGGCAATAGGTCGGGTCGTCAGTGCCCAGCCGGAATTCATGTCCGGGTTTGAGCTTGGCGGCGATCAGGTCGAGCGGGCCGTCATTGACCATCCGGCGCTTGGCATGCCGCGCCTTGGGCCAGGGGTCGGGATGGAGCAGGTAGACGCGGTCGAGGCTCGCGTCGGGTAGCCGCTCGGCGACGTCCAGCGCGTCGCCCATATGCAGGCGGACGTTCTTCAGTCCCTGATCGCGGATATGACCGAGCGCACCGACCACGCCGTTGAGGAACGGCTCGCAGCCGATGAAGCCGTGATCGGGCCGCGCCGCCGCCTGGCCGGCGAGATGCTCGCCGGCACCGAAACCGATCTCGAGTTCGAGCGGGCGGTCATCACCGAACAAGGTGCGCGCGTCGAGCGGACCGGTTTCCGGTACTTCGACGGCCGGCAGCAGCTCCTCGACCAAAGCCGACTGGCCCTGGCGCAATTTATGTCCCTGGCGCCGGCCGTAGAGGCGCCGGATGGTGGTCGGATCGTTCATCGCGGCATCGCCTAAAGCCAGACGGGTGGAAAGCCAATCGCGTGTGGCCAACGAAGAAGGGCCGGGGATCGCTCCCCGGCCCTTGCTACGTTGATCGGATTTGAGATCAGGCCAGCGCGGCCTTGAGGTCGTCGACCAGATCGGTGCGCTCCCACGGGAAGAAATCGCCTTCGGGCTTGCGACCGAAGTGACCGTAAGCCGCGGTGCGCGCATAAATCGGCTTGTTGAGGCCGAGATGCGTGCGGATGCCGCGCGGGGTCAGGCCGCCGAGCTTCTCGATCTTGCCGATCGCCGCTTCCAGCTCGTCATCGCCGACCGTGCCGGTGCCGTGGGTGTCGACATAGAGCGACAATGGCTTCGACACGCCGATCGCATAGGCCAATTGGATCGTCACGCGCTGGGCGAGGCCGGCCGCGACGATGTTCTTCGCCAGATAGCGGGTGATATAGGCCGCCGAACGGTCGACCTTGGTCGGGTCCTTGCCGCTGAACGCGCCGCCACCGTGCGGCGAGGCGCCGCCATAAGTGTCGACGATGATCTTGCGGCCGGTCACGCCAGCGTCGCCATCGGGGCCGCCGATCTCGAAGCTGCCGGTCGGGTTGATGTGATAGACGGTCTCGTCGCTGAGCAGGCCCGAGGGGATCACGTCGGCGACAACCTGCTTCACATAAGCGTGGAGCTCGGCTTCCTTGTCGCCTTCGTCATAGCCCTTGCCGTGCTGGGTCGAGACGACGATCGCGGTGGCGGCAACGGGCTTGCTGCCTTCGTAGCGCAGCGTGACCTGGCTCTTGGCGTCGGGCTCGAGGAACGGCGCCTTGCCCGAGTGGCGGTCGGCCGCCATCTGCTCGAGGATCTTGTGGCTATAGTAAAGCGTCGCCGGCATCAGGTCCGGCGTGTCGTTGGCGGCATAGCCGAACATGATGCCCTGGTCGCCGGCGCCTTCGTCCTTGTTGCCGCTGGCGTCCACGCCCTGCGCGATATGCGCCGACTGCGGGTGCAGATTGTTCTCGAAGCGGAAGGTTTCCCAGTGGAAGCCGTCCTGCTCATAGCCGATCCGCTTCACGGTATCGCGAACCGCCTTTTCGACTTCGTCGCGGACGCCGGGCGCCCAGTTGCCGGCTTCGTCCATGATGCCCTTGCCGCGGATTTCACCGGCGAGGACAACCAGCTGGGTGGTGGTCAGCGTTTCGCACGCGATGCGCGCTTCGGGGTCTTTCGACAGGAACAGATCGACAATGGCGTCGGAAATCTGGTCGGCGACCTTGTCGGGATGGCCTTCGGAGACCGATTCGGACGTGAAGAGATAATTGGAACGCATTGAGTTTCCTCTGGGGTCTGGCGGAAAGCCGGGCCGTTGCCATGCCCATATAAAGCTTTCCTTATATGAGGCTGCGGGTCCTAGCGAGCGAGCCGCCTTATGGCAATCGCGCAAATGAGCAGAATCGCCGAGACGATCGCCGCCATCCAGTTGCCGAGGCGTGAGAAGAGGGTGGGGGAGCCGCGCACGACGCTGCCTTCGATCGCGCCGGCCCGGCCCATCGCGATGCTCTGGCGGACGGCGCCATTGGGGTCGATGATCGCCGATATGCCGGTCGGCGTCGCGCGGACGATCGACAGGCCTTCCTCGATCGCGCGCAGCCGTGCCTGGGCAAGGTGCGCGGGCGGGCCCAATGTACCGAACCAGGCATCGTTGGACGGGTTGAAGATGAAGTCGGGGCGATGGGCGGGATCGACCACGTGACCAGAGAAGATCACTTCGTAGCAGATCAGCATGCCGACCTTGCCGAAACCGGCAATGGTCATCGTGCGCGGGCCGGGGCCCGGAATGAAATCGACATCGCCGGGAACGAGGCGTGACAAGCCGATTGCCTCGAGCACCGGGCGCATCGGCAGATATTCGCCGTAGGGGACCAGGTGTGCCTTGTCGTAGCGGCCGTGGAGCTGGGCGTCGGGGCCGATCACGCCGATCGAATTGGTCGCGGCGATCATGTTTTCGGTCTTCTTGTCGAAATACATCCCCTGCGTGCCGGTCAGGATCGCGTCCTGGTCGCCGAGCAGCGAGGCCATCCGGATGCGCGCGGTCTGTGCGCTGCCCATCACGTCGTAGACGTAGCGCGGATAGCCGTCCTCGACGGGGAACCGGATCGCGCCTTCGGGCCACAGGATCAGACGGGGATGGTCGGGATCGGGTTTGCCCGACAGGCGGGCGAGCGCCTGGAAATTGGCTTCGGCGTAATCGGCGGTCGGTTTCGCTTCTTCCGCCAAGTTGGGTTGGACGATGCGCACATGAGTCGCGAGGTCGGGCGCGCGGGAAAGCTGCTCTGCCGGGACCGACGAATAGGCAACCAGGGCGATCAGGATGAGCATGGGCAGATAAGCACGTCGGTCGCTGGCAATGACCAGCAGACAACCGCCTGCGATCACGACGATGCCCGACAGCGCGTAGGTGCCGATATAAGCGACGAGGCCCGACACGCGGATCGATACCCAGGCTGCCGCGAGCGGGTCCCAAGGATAGCCGGTGAACATCGTCCCGCGCAGATATTCGGTCGCGATCCAGGCGGCGCCCGCGACCAGTACGAAAGCGATATCGACGCGCGGCGCCGGGTCGCCCTTTGCCGCCGGGCTGGCGAGCCGCCAGGTCAGGCCGGCGGCGAGCATCGGATAGAGGGCAAGATACGCCGCAACGAGGATCACCGCGAGATAGCCGAGCGATGGCGGCATCTGATCCTGAAATTCGAACGGCTGCTGGATCCACAGGTTGGCGACGGTGAAATGGCCGAGCCCAAACAGCCAGCCGATGCCAAGCACGGCGCGCAGGGAAGGTGCTTCGTGGATCAGCAACAGCCAGGCAGCGAAGCCGGCCAGGGTCAGCAGCCACAAATTCCACGGCGCGAATCCGAGCGCGGACACGGCGCCGAGCGCGATCGGCAAAAGCGGGGTGAGGCGACGCATCGCCTCTCGCTATGACTGCGAAAAGACCGAACGCGCTAGCCCCAATCGTCATGCCGGGCTTGTCCCGGCATCCAACGTGCAACCAACGGCGTGATCCCGTCGGGAGGGTTGGGCCCGGGAACGAGTCCGGGGTGACGTTTGGTTCTGGGAACGGTAGCTAGGAGCCATGCTCCGCCCCTTCCACCTCGCTTTTCCGGTCCACGATCTCGCCGCCGCGCGCGCTTTTTACGGTGGCACGCTGGGCTGTCCCGAGGGGCGCAGTTCGGACAGCTGGATCGATTTCGACCTGTTCGGGCATCAGATCGTCGCGCATCTCGATCCGTCGGCCAGGGCGGTGGTGGTCGCCAATCCGGTCGATGGCCATGACGTACCGGTGCCGCATTTCGGCGTCGTGCTGACGATGGACGCGTGGCAGGCGCTTGCCGATCGCGTGATGGCTGCAGGGGTTGCGTTCGGGATAGAGCCGCATATCCGCTTCGTCGGTCAACCGGGCGAGCAGGCGACGATGTTCTTCCTCGACCCGTCGGGTAACGCGCTGGAGTTCAAGGCGTTCGCGGACGACTCGATGTTGTTCGCGACATGAGTGAACCAATCACCGTCGAGGTGCCGCACAAGCTCGGCCTTGCCGAGGCCAGGCGCCGAGTCGATGCCGGGATCGGCAAATTGTCGGACTGGTTTCCCGGCGGCGCCGCGGTCGAGCATCAATGGACCGGTGACGTGCTCGAGTTCACCGTTGCGGCGATGGGGCAGCGCGTCGTGTCCAGCCTGGACGTGCGCGACGACCGCGTGATCGCGACGGTCGACCTGCCGCCGTTCCTCGCGCTGTTTGCCGATCGCATCCGCGCGAAGCTGGCCAAGGAAGCGCCCAAGTTACTCGAATAGCGCCCGCACGAACGATCAGGACGTTCGCACTTCGATCACGCCGGCGCGCAGCAGCGCATCGGCGGTGCGCGAAAATTCGGTGACCAAAGTCTCCAGCAGCGGCTCGAGCCCGCGAGTCTGGATGGCGCCGGGCACAACCGTCACGCCACCGCGCGGATCCTCGATCAACAGGCCCGCCTCGATCATCTGCGCGACATGGCGGCGCACCGTTTCCCTCGCCAGGCCGGTCGCGGCGGCGATTGCGCTGCGCGACATCGGTACGACCCATTCGCGCGGCAGCACGGCGGTCGATGTGTATTCGCGCGGCACACTGCGTTCGCGCATGAGCTTCTGGATGTTCCCTACCGACACCGTGCAATAGATCAGCACCGCAGTGGGACTTTCGCCATCATGCTCCGTGAAGGTTCGGTGCATCGACAGGAACAGATTGGTCAGTGCGAACATGGCGGTGCGCCAGTGATCGACCATGCCCTCGGGAACCGTCGCGACGCGGTCGCCAGTAGCCATAAGACTCACTCCCGCCCCCGCAGTGACCCATTTTGGGCACTTCAGTTAAAATCGTCAACGCATGAATCGGGCAAGTTGGTGTAAAGCAACGGAATCGAGGGAAAGACTGCGCTTTGGCGCGTGGACCCTTCGGTGTCGTACGGGTGCGCGGGCTGCGTGGTCGGGGGGCCAGTTGCAGCCCGCCCCTTAATCCTTAGTGAGACGCTTTCGGAGTCGCGGTCGGCGATGGCGCGGTCGCCGGGACCGGGGTCGCCGAACTCACCCGCCAGATGACATTGCCGACATCGTCCGCCACCAGCAACGAGCCCGTGGCATCGAAGGTCACGCCAACCGGTCGACCGCGCGCCTGACCTTTGGCATCCAGGAACCCCGACAACACATCGACCGTCTTGGCGCCCTTGGTGGGAAAGCCGTTATCGCCGAACGGCACATAGATCACGCGATAGCCCGACACCGGCAGGCGATTCCACGAACCGTGTTCGCCGACGAACGCGCCATCGGCGAATTGCGGGCCGAGCCGCGACGTATCGGCAAAGGCCAGCCCCAGCGCGGCGACGTGCGGGCCCAGTGCATAGTCGGGGCGCTTTACATATTCCTGCAGCCCCGGATTTTGCGGTTTGACGCGATGATCGGGATAGCCGCCCCAATAGAACCACGGCCAGCCGAAATTGTCGCCGGCTTCGACCGCGCTCAGATAATCGGGCGGGCTGTCGGAGCCGAGCAGGTCACGCTCGTTGACCACCGTCCACAATGCCTTGGTCTTGGGTTCGAGCGCCAGTCCGTTGGGGTTGCGCGTGCCCGCGGCATAGATGCGGAACGTCTTGGTGTCGGGGAAGACCTGCAAGATGTTGGCGCGGAATTTCTCCGCATCCAGGCCGTTCTCGGCGATGTTGGTCGACGACCCGACGGCGAGGTACAGCGTCTTGCCGTCCTCCGCGACGATGACATTGCGCGCCCAGTGATTGCCGCCACCGGGATATTTGATCACCACCTCGGGCTTGGCGTCGATCTTGGTCTGGCCCGGGGTGAAGGGATAGCGCACCAGCGCGTCGGTATTGGCGACGTAGAGGTACGGGCCGAGCAGCGCCATGCCATAAGGCGAATTGAGCCCGGTCAGGAAGGTCTGCTTCACTTCGGCCACGCCGTCGCCGTTGGCATCACGCAACAAGGTGATGCGGTTGGCCGAGGGGACGCCGGCGCCGCCCTTGTCGAGCAGATAGCCCATCACCCAGCCGGCGATTCCGCCGCCCTGACGCGGCGGCGAATTGGTCTCGGCGACCAGCACGTCGCCATTGGGCAGGCGGTAGAGCCAGCGCGGATGGTCGAGCCCCGAGGCGAAGGCGTTGACCTTGAGACCCGGCGCCGCGGTCGGCATCTCCCCCTGTTTCCAGCCCACCGCGTCGGCGACCTTGATCGTCGGCCAGAGCTGCGACCGCGCGGGCGTGATGTCGGGCCGGCTGCCGCTGACCGCCGCGACGCTGAGTCGCGCTTCGTCGGGCTGCGCAAAATAGAGGTAGAGACCGCCCACCATGACGAGGACGAGGGCAAGACCGATCAGGATTCGTTGGCGCATGACAGCAAGATACTGGCGGCGAGGGGCTGGGGCAATGTTATCCCATCGCGTGACCGTCGATCAGCGCGTGACGATGTCCCCGGATACGGTCACCCGCTCGAGGACCCGGTCCGCGGGCCAATAGTCGCCGACCGCGTAATGCTGGGTCGACCGGTTGTCCCAGATGCCGATCGCATTGGGCGTCCAGCGGAACCGCACCTGATATTCGGGCACCTTGATACGATCGAACAACAGCCGGAGGAGCTGGTCGCTATCCTGGTCGCTGACGCCCAGAATGCGCGTGGTGAAGGTGTAGTTGACGTACAGGATCTTGGCGCCCGTTTCCGGATGCGTGCGGACGACGGGATGGCGGACGGCGGGGAAATCGCGGGTCAGTTGGGCGCGCTTTTCGTCGGTCACGCGCGCGCCGAAACTACGCACGATATCGTGTTCGGCGTCCAGATTCTCGATCCGCTCCTTCACCGCGATCGGCAGGCCGTCATAGGCGACCGCCGCGTCGGACCAGATCGTGTCGCCGCCGAGCGGGGGCAGCAACCGTGCCCGCAGGATCGAGGCGATCGACGGACGCTCGCGAAAGGTCACGTCGGTGTGCCATTTGTTGAAAGCCATGAATGATCTGGCCGACTCCTCCGTCAGCTTCACGCCTTCGACACCGCGGATGACGAGCACCTCGGGATAGCCGTCCACATGTGGAATGACGGGATGCCCTTCGAGCTCGCCGAACAGGTGCCCCAGCCGGACATGGCTTTCGTAGCTGATGTCCTGGTCGCGGAAGAAGATGACCTTACGGACCAGCCAGGCGTCGCGAAGGATGTCGGCCTCCGTATCGGTCAGCGGGCGATCGAGGTCGATGCCGGTGATCTCCGCGCCGATCGTCGGAGTCGAGGGGACGATGACGATGCCGCGCGACGCGGCCTGCTCCTGAAGATCGCTTTCGACGCGGAAGGTCGTTGCCATTTTCCATCTCCGCCAGTGGGGTCGTCATACGCCTGCCTATCGCCCAATGCAGCATGACATTTGCGGAGCCGGTGGCGGGCACAAGCGATCCTTGGGCGATTGCAAGTAGAGCTGTATTTCCCATCAATTTGATAGGGTTTAATTATCCGATCGTCCGCTCCCTGGACAAACCTGCGGCCCGGCCGTCCCCAAATAGCCGGGCCGCATTCCTTTTTCCTGTGGCCTTTTGCTGTGGATTGCGTGTGCGATGGCGGACGAGGAAGTGATTGCCGACCTGCCGCCGGACCTGGTGCGGAGCACCATCGCCGAGTTGCGCGGCGTCCGGCTCGAATCGCGCGCGCGACGACAGCCGCCGATCACGCGATTTCCATCCCCCGATGCTCTGGCGGGCGTGATCCGCGATGTGTCCGCCGCGCTGTATCCGCGTCGTCTCGGCGGATTTCGTGACGATCCCGCACAGGAGGACGCTTTCGTCGAATCTCGCCTGACGCGCGGGCTCGCGACCCTGCGGCAGGAAGTCGATGCCGAGATCGCTTATTGGCAGCTGGAAAATCCGGCGCCGTTCGACGACGATCACGCACTCACGATCGTCCGGCATTTCGCGACGACATTGGCCGAGATTCGAACGCTGATCGATAGCGACCTCGACGCCGCCTTTATCGGCGATCCCGCGGCGCGCAGCATCGACGAAATCCTGGTCAGCTATCCTGGGGCGATCGCAACGCTGCATCATCGCATCGCGCACGAACTGTACAAGCTCGGCGCCACGATCGTCGCGCGGTCGATCTCGGAACTGGCCAATGCGCGAACCGGGATCGACATTCACCCCGGTGCGACGATCGGATCGCGCTTTTTCATCGATCACGGCACCGGCGTGGTGATCGGCGAGACCGCGGTCATCGGCGGGAACGTGCGCCTGTATCAGCACGTCACGCTCGGCGCGCGCAGCCCTCTCAGCGACCGGGCGATATCGCCGCGCGAATATTATGCCCGTCATCCGATCGTCGAGGACGATGTGGTGATCTACGCCGGGGCGACGATCCTGGGCCGCGTGACGATCGGGCGTGGATCGACGATCGGCGGCAATGTCTGGCTGCTCGACGACGTCCCGTCGGAAAGCGTGATCGTCCAGCCCGGCGCGGTTCGGCTGGAGGGTGCGGAAGCCGAGGAACTCGGCGACGCGCTGGCGCGCTCGCGGCCGCTGCTGCGGAAAGTGGCGTCGTGACGATCGCGCGCTTCAAGCCGTCCTTCGGTGCCCAGGTGCTGATCGGGATGGCGGCGGGGCTTGCTGTCGGCTTGCTCGCGCGCTGGCTTGGCGCCGCCGGGCCGGGGCCGGGGCCGGCGATCGGCGAAACCGCGCACACGATCGGCCAGATCTTCGTCCAATTGCTCAAGGCGCTGGTGCCGCCATTGGTGTTCACCGCGATCGTCGCCTCGGTCGCCGCGCTTCGAACGCTGGAGAACGCCGCGGCGCTGGTCACGCGGACATTGTTGTGGTTCGCGCTCACCGCGCTGATCGCGGTGGCGATCGGCATCGCGCTTGGATTGCTGATCCAGCCGGGGGTTCATGCCACAATTGCAGCCGGCGCGGCCAAGGCGCCCGGCACGACCGGATCGTGGCTCGATTTCCTGAAGGGGTTGGTGCCGGCCAATGCATTGGGGTTGGCCGCGACGACCAGTGTCACCAACGGCGTCGCGTCGACCGCGGTGTCATTCAACGTGCTGCAGGTGATCGTCGCGGCGCTCGCGGTCGGCGCGGCGGCGGTGAGGATCGGTGATCCCGGCGAAGCTTTTCTGGCGTTCAACGGTTCGGCGCTCGCGATCTTCCGCCGGCTGCTACGCTGGGTGATCGCACTCACTCCGATCGGCAGCGCGGCGCTGATCGCCGACGCGCTCGTCCGCTACGGATGGGACGCGCTGTCCTCGCTCGGCGCGTTCGCGGTGGCGATCTATCTCGGGCTCGCGGCCGTGCTGCTGCTGGTCTATCCGGCGATCCTGATCGCCAATGGCCTCAATCCGTTGCGCTTCTTTGCGGGCGCCTGGCCGGCGATCCAGCTCGGCTTCCTGTCGCGCTCGTCGGTCGGGACCTTGCCCGTGACCGAGGACGTCACCGAGCGGCGGCTGGGTGTGCCTCAGGCCTATGCTGCCTTCGCCGTGCCGCTGGGCGCAACCACCAAGATGGACGGATGCGCGGCGATCTATCCGGCGATCTCGGCGATCTTCGTCGCGCAATTCTATGGCTTGCCGCTGCACCTTGGCGACTATGGCCTGATCGCCTTCGTCTCGGTGATCGGATCGGCGGCGACCGCCGGGCTGACCGGCGCCACGGTGATGCTGACGCTGACTCTCTCCACCCTGGGCCTGCCGCTCGAAGGTGCGGGGCTGTTGCTGGCGATAGATCCGATCCTCGACATGGGTCGCACCGCGGTCAACGTCGCAGGACAGGCGCTTGTCCCGACGATCGTCGCCAAGCGCGCGGGGATTTTGGACGAGAAGACCTATCGCGGTTCGCCAACGCCTTTGGGCGGCGAGGCGCTTGCCTAGGGTCCGTTTTGATCAGAATGGTATCCCCATCACCTCGTTGAAAGATCCCGCCTTAACACTTCCTTGACCATGACAGCGCCATTCGGGTCCGAGCGGAGCGAAGGGGACACAATGGCGTCGGCGGCACTTCCGGCGGAACGGCACGGATCGGCGCGGGGCTTGTTCGTCGCGACGGTCTTCGCCGGATCGTTCCTGCTGTTCCTGATGCAGCCCATGGTCGCGCGGATGGCGTTGCCGCGGCTCGGCGGCGCGCCCGCGGTGTGGAACAGCGCGATGCTGGTCTATCAGACGTTGCTGCTCGGCGGTTACGCTTATGCGCATGTCGCGGGGCGGCTGAAACCGATGTGGCAGGGCGTGCTCCATCTATCGTTGTTCGGCCTCGCGGCGTTATGGCTCCCGCTTGGGCTGGGCGCGGCCAATCCGCCGGCCGACGCCTCACCGATTCTGTGGGTGCCGTGGCTGCTCGTCGCGTCGATCGGGCCGCTGTTCTTCGTCGTCTCGGCGCAGGCGCCGCTGATGCAGCGTTGGTTCGCGCTGCGTGAGCCCGGCGCCAATCCCTACGCACTCTACGTGGCGTCCAATCTCGGCAGCTTCGGCGGGCTGCTCGCTTATCCGTTGCTGCTCGAGCCGCTTTTGCCGATCGGCACGCAGCGGCTCGCGTGGAGCCTGGGCTATGTTCTGCTGTGCGGGTTGATCGCAGCGTGTGTTCTGCTCCTGCCGCGACGTGCGCAGGTGATCGCGGTGGCCGCTCCCCTGAACGACCCTGCGCCGACGCTGGCGACGCGGCTGCAGTGGATCGCGCTGGCGGCGGTGCCGTCAGGGCTGATCCTCGCCGCGACTACCCATATCACTACCGATATCTTCGCGATGCCGTTGATCTGGGTCGCGCCGCTCGGCCTCTATCTGCTCAGCTTCACCTTTGCCTTCACCGATAACGGTCGCGTCGCGCCGTTCGTCAGCCGCCATTTTCCGATCGTGTTGATCGTCGCGGGCGCGGCGGCGGGGAGCGGGCTGGTCGGCAATCTGTGGCTGATGATGGTGGGTGATCTGGCGATCGTCTTTCTCGGCGCGGTGACGCTGCATTACCGGCTCTACGGCTTGCGCCCGGGGCCATCGCGGCTGACCGATTTCTATCTTTGCATGTCGGTCGGCGGGGTGATCGGCGGAATCTTCTGCGCGCTGGTCGCGCCGGCTCTGTTCGACTGGCTCTACGAATATCCATTGCTGATCCTGGGCGCCGCGCTGCTGATGCCGCTCCGGCCCGACGCCGCGCCATTGCCGCCGATGCCGCGCCGCTGGGTGCCGCTCATCGCGATCCTGTTGTCGATGCTCGCGGGCGGCCTGTTCATCGGCACGCCGCCGGTGCTGCTGATGGCCGCATCGCTGATCGCGATCGCGTTCCTGGCGCGCGCGGCGATCGGCAGCCGGATCGTCTTCGCCAGCTGCATCGCCGCGCTGATCCTCGGGCTCGGCTGCTGGGCCAATATCCTGCGGACGGTCGAGCATCATGTCCGTACCCGCAGCTATTTCGGCATCTACACGATAGGGGAGAACGGCAGCGGGATCGGGCGTGCGCGCATCCTGATCCACGGCACCACGACGCACGGCATCCAGCTGCTCGATCCCGCGCTAGCGACCTGGCCGACCAGTTATTATGCGCAAGGATCTGGAATCGGCGTCGCAATGCGCGCGGCGCCGGCGATGTTCGGGGCAAAGGCTCGGATCGGCGTGGTCGGGCTGGGTGCCGGCACGCTCGCTTGCTACGCCAGGCCAGGACAGGACTGGCGCTTCTACGAGATCGATCTGGCGATCGCGGCGATCGCGCGCAACCCGCGCGACTTCACCTTTCTGTCACGCTGCCTGCCCGGCGTTCCGGTCGAGATCGGCGATGCGCGGCTGACGCTCGCTTCGGCGCCCGCCAATTCGCGCGACCTGCTCGCGATCGATGCCTTCTCGTCCGACGCGGTCCCTATGCACTTGCTGACGCGCGAGGCGATCGACAATTATGGGCGCGTCGTCACGCCCGACGGCCTGCTGATGTTCCACATCTCGAACAATTATGTCGACCTCGAACCCGTCCTGGCGGCGGCCGCGGCGGCGGAGGGATGGCAGATCGCGGCGCGCGATTATCGTCCCGACGGGCCGGCGGCGGCGCGGCGCGCGGTGCCCTCGATCTGGGTGGCGATGAGCCGCTCGAGGTCGACGCTCGACCGTCTGCGCCTGAGCGATCCCGCAGCGCCGTGGCGGCCGATCCATGGCCGCGCCGGCTTCGCCGCGTGGTCTGACGATTACGGCAGCATCCTGCCATTGCTCAAAGGGTTCTGACCAAACAAAAGCCGCCGGCGCGAGGGGGGGAGGGGCGCGCCGGCGGCTCTGTTCGCCCGGCCGCGAGGGCCAGACGGGACTGTTGGACCTTACATCAGGTCAGATCGTAGCGATCGGCGCTCATCACCTTGGCCCATGCCTTGACGAAGTCGGCAACGAACCGATCGCCGGCGTCGGCCGAGGCATAGACTTCGGACAGGGCGCGCAATTGCGAGTTCGAGCCGAATACCAGGTCGGTGCGCGTACCGGTCCATTTGCGCTGGCCGGTGTGGCGGTCGTTGCCCTCGAATTCCTCATCGGCCGAATCGTCGATCTGCCGCCATGCGGTCGCCATATCGAGCAGGTTGACGAAGAAGTCGTTGGTCAGCTGGCCCGGGCGATCGGTGAACACGCCGTGCGCGGAGCCGGCATGATTGGCGCCGAGCACGCGCAGGCCGCCGACCAATACGGTCATTTCCGGCGCGCTCAGGCCGAGCAGCTGGGCACGATCGACCAGCAATTCCTCGGTGGGCACATTGAATTTGACCTGCAGATAGTTGCGGAAGCCGTCGGCGCGCGGTTCGAGCACGCCGAAGCCTTCGGCATCGGTCTGCTCCGCGCTCGCGTCGCCGCGACCGCCGGTGAACGGCACCGTGACGTTGCGGCCCGCAGCCTTCGCCGCCTGCTCGACGCCGACATTGCCGCCGAGCACGATCAGGTCAGCGATGCTGACCTTGGCCGCGCCGCCGAAATCGGCCTGGATGCCCTCATAGACCTTGAGCACCTTGGCGAGTTCGGCCGGCTCGTTGACCTCCCAGTCCTTCTGCGGCGTGAGACGAAGGCGCGCGCCATTGGCGCCACCGCGATGGTCCGATCCGCGCCAGGTCGAGGCCGAGGCCCAGGCGGTCTTCACCAGCTGCGCGACGCTGAGCCCGGAAGCGGCGATCTTGCCCTTGAGCGCCGCGACGTCGCCGTCGCTGAGCGTCGGGCCGGCGGGAATCGGATCCTGCCAGATCAGGTCCTCGGCTGGGACATCGGCACCGAGATAGCGTGCCTTGGGGCCCATGTCGCGATGGCACAATTTGAACCAGGCGCGCGCGAAGGTGTCGCCGAAATAGGCCGGGTCGGCGCGGAACTTCTCCATCACCTTGCGGTATTCGGGGTCCATCTTCAGCGCCATGTCGGCGGTGGTCATCATCGTCGGCACGCGGACGCCGGGCGTGTGTGCCTTGGGCGCCAGCGTGTCGTCGGGGTTGCCCACCGGCTGCCATTGTTTGGCGCCGGCGGGGCTGCGCACCAGTTCGTAGTCATGGTCGAGCAGCATGTCGAAAAAGGTCATGTCCCAGGTGATCGGGGTCGGCGTCCATGCCCCCTCGATGCCCGAGGTGATGGCAGGGTCGCCGATGCCGCTCTCATGCCCCGACTGCCAGCCGAGACCCTGTTGCGCGATGTCGGCGCCTTCGGGCTCGGCCCCGACCAGGCTGGCATCGCCTGCGCCATGCGCCTTGCCGAAGGTGTGGCCGCCGGCGGTGAGCGCCGCGGTCTCCTCGTCGTTCATGCCCATGCGGTAGAAGGTCTCGCGAATGTCGCGTGCCGACTTGAGCGGATCGGGCACGCCGCCCGGCCCTTCGGGATTGACGTAGATCAGACCCATCTGGATCGCCGCGAGCGGGCTTTCGAGCGCACGGCCCGATTCCTCATCGATACGGGTCTTGCTGTTGGCGCTGCCGACCCATTCCTGCTCGGTACCCCAATAGATGTCGCGCTCGGGCTCCCAGACATCTTCACGGCCGCCGCCGAAGCCGAACACCGGCCCGCCCATCGATTCGATCGCGACGTTGCCGGCCAGGATCATCAGGTCGGCCCAGCTGAGCTTGCGGCCGTACTTCTGCTTGATCGGCCAGAGCAAGCGGCGCGCCTTGTCGAGATTGCCGTTGTCCGGCCAGCTGTTGAGCGGGGCGAAGCGCTGCTGCCCGGCATTGGCGCCGCCGCGGCCGTCGCCGGTGCGGTAGGTGCCGGCCGAATGCCACGCCATGCGGATGAAGAACGGACCGTAATGTCCGTAATCGGCCGGCCACCAGGGCTGGCTGTCGGTCATCAATGCGGTCAGGTCCCGCTTGACCGCGGCGAGATCGAGCGACTTGAACTCCTTCGCATAATCGAAGTCGTCGCCCATCGGATTGCCGCTGATCCCCTTCTGATGAAGGATGTCGAGCGAGAGATGATTGGGCCACCAGTCGCGGTTGGTTCGGCCGAGCAGGGTGCGCAGCGCAGCGGGTTCCTTGCTCGGATCGCTCAGCGGGCTACCGTCGGTAACAGCATCCATCTCGTTCTTCCTCTCGTTCGCGCCGTTCTGGCCGGCGTCGGGGGGTCTATCGGATCGGGTGCGCGGCCGTGGTCACGGCCCGCTCAGCGGTTGTGGCCGGTGCGGCGACGCGCTGCAATCATTTATGCGATGAGTTAATCTGATCTCCACGAGCGGAAAAATCGATCAGTGCGCTTTTTACTGTCATCCCAGCGTTTGTTTTTCGTCGCCCCGGCGAAAGCTGGGGCCTCAAGCGACAGTGCGATACGGCTTGAGATCAGCATCGGGTCGGATCGTCCCCCGGACGATCCTTGAGCATGCGGGGCATGCTCAACCCGATGCTCCTTCGCTGGGATGACGGTTATGTGGCTAGCTCTCCGCGCCCTCAGGCACCGGCTTTGGCGGGTGAAGGCGCAAGCGTTCGATACGACGCGAATCCGCTTCGAGCACTTCGAGCGTCCAGCCCGACGGCGTCTCCAGGCATTCCCCCTTGGTCGGCACGCGGCCGGCAAGCACCGCGGCAAGGCCGCCGAGCGTGTCGACGTCCTCGTCATGTTCGGCGAGTCGCGGGTCGATCGTCTGGGCGACGTCCTCGAGTTCGACCCGGGCATCGGCGTCCCACGCGCCGCCGTCGAGCGGCACGAGCAACGCCTCGGGCGCCTCATCATGCTCGTCCTCGATATCGCCGACGATTTCCTCGACCAAATCCTCGATCGTGACCAGCCCTTCGGTGCCCGAATATTCGTCGAGCACGATCGCCAGATGAACGCGCTTCGACTGCATGTCGGCGAGCAGGTCGAGCGCGCCGCGCGACATCGGCACGTAGAGCGGTTGCCGGATCAAGTCGGCGATCGACTCGGGATGCGGTGCGCCGGTGGCGAGGATCGCGAACACGTCCTTGACGTGGATCATCCCGATGACCTCGTCGAGGCTGTCGCGATAGACCGGCAGACGACTGTGGCCGGCTTCCGCCAACAGCGCGACGAGGTTGGCGAAGCTGGTCTTTTCCTCGACCGCGACGATATCCGCGCGCGGCACCCCGACATCGCCAGCGTCGCGCTCGCCGAAATGGAGCAGGTTGCGCACCATCTGCCGTTCGAGCGGAGACAGGTCGCCGGCGGCGTCTGGAGCGGGATCGTCCTCGTGACGCTCGATTACATCTTCGAGCTGGTCGCGCAGTGTCGCTTCGTGTTCTCCGAACAGCGACTTCAGCTTGCGCCAGATACTGTCGCCGGCGTCGGTACTGGGGCCCTCGGGCATTGCGGTCGGTTAGTCCTCTTGGATCAAATAGGGGTCGGCGATGCCGAGTGAGGCGAGCGCGTCGGTTTCGATCGCTTCCATCGCTTCGGCGTCATGGTCGGTCATGTGGTCATAACCTAGCAGATGCAGCACGCCGTGCACGATCAAATGAGTCGCGTGCGTTTCGATCGGAATATCACGCTCCGCCGCTTCGGCCGCGCAGACGCCATGCGCCAGCACGATGTCGCCGAGCAGCACTTCGCCATCGTCCGAATTTTGCGTCACCGTTTCGAGCAGGTCGGGCTGGACCATCGGGAAGCTGAGGACGTTGGTCGGCTTGTCCTTTTGCCGATATTGGCGGTTGAGCGTGTGGACTTCGTCGTCCGAGGTGAAGCGCAGCGAAATCTCTACCGTGGCGGGGATCGTCAGCAACTCGCCCTGCGGCGTCCGGTCGATCGCCGCGCGCGCCGCGCGGTCGGCGAGCGCGTCCCAGTCATGCTCGGGCCAGGGGTCTTCGCGAGTGAGGGCGATCTCGAGCACTATGCGCGCGGCCCCTCATAGGCTTCGACGATTCGCCCGACGATCGGATGACGGACGACGTCGGCGACAGTGAAGCGGCTCATCGCGATACCCTCGATCCCTTCGAGCCGCGTGACCGCGTCGCGCATGCCCGAGGCATCGACGCCGCCGGGCAAATCGACCTGGTTGGGGTCGCCGCAGATCACCATGCGGCTGCGCTCGCCGAAGCGGGTCAGGAACATCTTCATCTGCGCGGGCGTCGTGTTCTGCGCCTCGTCGAGGATGATGAAGGCGTCCGCAAGCGTTCGCCCACGCATGAACGCGATCGGCGCGATCTCGATCTCGCCCGAGCTGATCCGGCGCTCGACCTGCTCGGCCGGCAGGCAGTCGTTGAGCGCGTCGTACAAGGGACGGAGATAGGGATCGACCTTCTCCTTCATGTCGCCGGGCAGGAAGCCGAGCTTCTCGCCCGCCTCGACCGCGGGGCGCGACAGGATCAGTCGCTGTACGCTGCCGGTGATCAGCTGCGACACCGCTTGCGCCACCGCCAGATAGGTCTTTCCGGTGCCCGCCGGCCCGAGCGCGAAGATCATGTCGTTGGTCGTCAGTTCGCGCATGTAGTGCGCCTGCGCCGGGGTGCGCGGGACGATCGTCTTCTTGCGCGTCCGGATCATGATCGGCGGCGTCGGGCTGGCTTCCGCCGAGATGATGCCGTCGAGCACCGGTTCGGACGCCATCGCGATCGAGGCGTCGACCAGGCCGGTATCGATGTCCTCGCCGCGCTGCAGCCGCTTGTAGAGATCGTAAAGCACCTCGCGGCCCATCGCGACCTGTTCGGCCGATCCCTCGAGCCCGACGCGGTTGCCGCGCGCGGTGATATAGATGCCGAGCCGATGCTCGAGCGCGACCAGATTCTGGTCATATTGCCCGAAGAGTTGCGCGAGCAGTTGCGGCTTGTCGAAGGTCAGCTCTACCCGGCTGCGTTCACCGGATTGGGCGGGGACAGGCTTGCGGCTCATGCGGTCCTTTCGGGGCGTAGGGATTGGTGATGCGGCGAGTAACCCGGTTTTATGACAGCGCCGAACGAGGCCATGCGGAAACTGGTTCCGTCAGGCGTCAGGGCGGGAAGGGCGTCGTGCATCCACGCGCGACGATGACAGATCGGATATCGAGAGGACAGCGCAAATCAGTGCGCCGGTCGCAAAAGCCGGGCCGCTGTTGCTCAATCGCCTCGCATACAGGCAGTCGCCGAATTGCGCGCGGCAACCGGTCAGGAGATTGACCGACCTTGCGTCATCGCGCGTGCGATATAGGCGATCGGCCAGCCGAAACCGATGACGTGGATCGCGAAGCTCAACGCCATCATCGTCGGGTTGGTGGTCGGTTTGTACCCGACCGCCGACATCGGGACGACGATCCAGTTCATCACGACATAGGCAATGATGGCGCACAGCAGCCCACCGATCAGCGGCCGGCTGTAGAGGAAGGGCAGGCGGGTCGCCGCAGCGATATAGGCGCCCGCGGCGACGACCGAGATCAGCACGTGGTAGAAGATGCCGAGCATCACCGCAGAGGTGCCACCGATGTAAGCGGCCTTGCCCATCGTCCCGCTGGCGATCGACTGGAATACGATCCCCGGCGAATTGCCCAGCGACGCCTGGATCGGCAGCACGAAAATCATCTCGATCGCCGCGGCGGCGATGCCGGTGACGAGCATCGCGATCAGGAAGCGATTGGCAGCCATGATTCCTCCCCCTTTTGCAGGAGGATGACAGACATTGTGCGGTAACGAAAGTTGCGACGGTCAGGCCGCGGCGCGCACCCGCTCGATGCCAGCCAGTGAATTCGGCCCGGCGCTGACGATCTCCACCTCGATCAGGTCGCCGACCTTGGCGTCGGTGATCAGATGGATCGACTGCAGCCAGGGCGACTTGCCGAGCATCTGGCCGGGGAGCTTGCCCTGGCGTTCGATCAGCACCTGGCAAATACGGCCGACACTCGCGGCATTGAACGCGGCCTGATCGCGGTTGACCGCGGCCTGCAGGCGCTGGAGGCGTTCGTCCATCACGTCGGCCGCGATCTGGTCGCTCATGTCGGCGGCCGGAGTGCCGGGGCGGGGGCTGTACTTGAAGCTGAACGCCTGGGCATAGGCGACCTCGCCGATCAGGCTCAGCGTGTCCGCGAACTCGGCATCGGTCTCGCCCGGGAAGCCGACGATGAAATCCCCCGATAGTGCGATGTCGGGCCGCGCCGCGCGAACGCGGTCGAGGATGCGCAGGTAGGAGTCGCGGCTGTGGCTGCGGTTCATCGCCTTGAGGATGCGGTCGCTGCCCGACTGCACCGGCAGATGGAGAAACGGCATCAGTTTCTCGACGTCGCGATGCGCGGTGATCAGCCCCTCGGTCATGTCGTTGGGATGGCTGGTCGTATAGCGGATCCGCGTCAGGCCGGGGATGCGGTCGAGTTCGCGGATCAGCGCGCCGAGGTCGCGATCTCCGTCAGACCAGGCATTGACGTTCTGGCCGAGCAGCGTGATCTCCCTGGCGCCGGCATCGACCAGCGCCTTGGCTTCGTCGATCAGCGCAGCCCAGGGCCGGCTGATCTCGGCGCCACGCGTATAGGGGACGACGCAATAGGTGCAGAATTTGTCGCACCCTTCCTGTACCGTCAGGAAGGCGGTCGGGCCGACCTTGCGCCGGGCGGGCAGCGCGCCGAACTTCGACAGCACCGGCATATCGGTGTCGAGCCCGAGTTCGCCGCGGGATGCCTTGGCCACGAGGTCGGGCAGATTGTGATAGGCCTGCGGGCCGACGACGATGTCGACCTTGGCGCGGTGCGCGATCTCGACACCTTCCGCCTGGGCGACGCAGCCCGCGACCGCGATCATCGGGTCGTTGCCATGTTTCCGCAGCCGCCCGATGTCCGAATAGACCTTCTCGGTCGCCCGTTCGCGGATGTGGCAGGTGTTGAGCACGACGAGATCGGCGGTGTTGGCGTCGTCGGTCGCGGTCAGGCCTTGCGCGGCCATCAACTCGGTCATGCGCTCGCCGTCATAGACGTTCATCTGGCAACCGAACGACTTGACGTGAAAGGTCTTGGGATTGGTGGGCTTCGTCATGGGGCGGCGCCTATAGCAGGTCCTCTCCGGGACGGGGAGGGGTTCGTCCCGCCCAGGTGTCGTGCCCGATGAAGGTGGGGACATCGTGACCCAGCGCCGCGGCCAATGCCTCGCGGATGCGGCGCATGCTTTCCGCGGCGATCGCCTTGCGGCCGGGAAAATCGCGCGGGTCGAACGGATCGAGGAAGGTGATGCGCAGCGGAAAGCTGCCCCGGCGCGCCAGCACGCGCATCGCATTGTCCTTGCCGAGCTCGTCGCCGATCCATCCGATCTCGGGGCCGATCTGGCCATAATCGAGCAGCACCGGCTGGACCAGGACGCCGGCGGGAGGCGGCTCGAGCACCTTCAACAGCGGCGACTTGAACGGCAGCAGCGAGCGCCCGTCGGTCGTCGTGCCCTCTGGAAAAACGGTGACCGACCAGTTTTCCGCCAGCGCGTCGCGCAACCGGTTGATCTGTTCGGCCACGCCCAGCCTGTCCTCGCGCGTGACGAAGACGGTGCGGTTGAGCGTCGCCAGCCAGCCGACCACTGGCGCCTTGCGCAGTTCGGCCTTGGCGACGAACGCCGTGCCGCTGGCGCCGGCGATCGCCAGGATGTCGATCCAGCTGCAATGGTTCGAAATATAGAAGACGTCGCGCTTGAGCGGTGTACCGATCCGT
This sequence comes from Sphingomonas sp., assembly GCA_036383655.1. GTDB lineage: Bacteria > Pseudomonadota > Alphaproteobacteria > Sphingomonadales > Sphingomonadaceae > Sphingomonas. The sequence goes on from DASVNU010000222.1 coordinate 33,521, forward strand.
TCGACGCGTGCGCCGGAGCAATAGCCTGCCCAGGCGAGGAACAGGCGCGGCCAGGGCGACCCCAGCCGCAACAGCCGCCAGCCATAATGGAGTGGAAGGAACAGGAGGAGCCCGGCGATCATGCCGGCACCGCGCCGCCAGATGCGAAGTCGGCCCGTCAGCGGGATCGGTTGCGGGTTTCCCCTGGCTGCCTGAAGGCGAGCCTCAATCCTTGCGGGAGAGGCTGACTCCATAGAGCTCCATCCGGTGATCGACGAGGCGGAAGCCGAGCTTCTCCGCGATCTGTTTTTGGAGCTGTTCGAGCTCGGGATCGACGAATTCGATGACCCTGCCGGTCTCGACGTCGATCAGATGGTCGTGATGCGCCTCTGGCGAGGGCTCGTAGCGCGCGCGTCCGTCGCCGAAATCGTGGCGATCGAGAATGCCGGCTTCCTCGAACAGGCGCACGGTGCGGTACACTGTCGCGATCGAGATGCCGGGATCGATCGCCGACGCGCGGGCATAGACTTTCTCGACGTCGGGATGATCTTCCGCATCGCTCAGCACGCGCGCGATCACGCGCCGCTGCTCGGTGATGCGCAGCCCCTTTTCGTGGCAGAGAGCTTCAAGGTCGATGTTACGCGCCATATTGCGGATATAGGCGCAACACCCTTGTTGCGAAAGTAGAGAGTCATTCGCAATTAGTGGCGACTGTTGGCGAGCCGCGTCCGCCCGAAAACGAAAAAGGCCGGGAGCGACCCCGGCCTTTTCCTGTCATTCCGGCCTAGCCGGAGCGATGGGATCGACCGTGCTCCGCACGGTCGAGATCGCCCTGGCGGGCGATCCAGATCCAATCACTTGGTCTTGCGACGCTTGGTGCCCAGGCCGATCTTCTTCGCCAAGGTGCGGCGCTGTTCGGCATAGTTCGGCGCGACCATCGGATAGTCGGCGGCAAGGTTCCACTTGGCGCGGTACTGTTCCGGCGTCATCTGATAATGCGTCATCAGGTGGCGCTTGAGCATCTTGAGCTTCTTGCCGTCCTCAAGGCAGACGATATAGTCGGGCTTGATCGAGGCGCGGATCGAAACCGCCGGCTCCTGCTTCGGCTCGGGCGCCGGCGCCTGCGGCGTCAGACGCGACAGGCCGCGATAGATGTTCTGGATGACCAGTTCGATGTCTGAAACGGCGACGTTGTTGTTGCCAAGATACTCTGCAGCAATATCGGCGGTCAGTGTGACCAAGGTTTCCTGCAGATCGTTGGTGTTGTCCATCTTGATTCCTTCGACCCTGAACGAATGTTAGCGATCCCCCAACGCCGCGAGGCTTTGATCCATTTTGGGTGGAAGCGCAAGGACTAACCCCGAACAAATGAGATTATTCAAGCAATCTTGCGGTGAAGCGTTAGCGCCGAATAAGTTCGGCCATCGGGACCCCGATAGTAGTCACGGCGTTCACCAACCTTGGCAAAGCCAGAATTGCTGTACAATTTGATCGCATCATTGCCGGCGCGGACTTCCAGATGGACACGCGAAATCTTGCGTGTGGCGCAATCGGTCATCACGGAACGAAGCAATGCGGCACCGACACCAATACGGCGTGCTTCGGGCATGACGGCGAGCAACAGCAGTTCGGCCTCGTCGATCACGCCGCGCGTCAGCGCGAAGCCGACCGCGCGACCATTGAGTTCGGCGATCGTCAGCCACACGCCAGGGACCGCCAATATCCCGATCACCTGATTGCGCGTCCAGGCCTCGCCCCAGCGCGGGTCGAACGCGTCGGCCATGATCCGGTCGATCCGGTCGAGATCGCGGACGTCGCCTTCGCGCAGATCGATCGCGGCGGTGCTCATGCGGTTGGTTTATCCAGGGCCATCGGCTTCGCATCGGGCGCGCGACCGTAAATGGGCCGCGGTGGCAGGTCGATCAGGGCAGGGGGAAGCAGAATGACATCCGCCGCATCGGGCAGCGCGTCTCGTCCACCCCCCGACAGGAACCGGACACCGTTGCCGATCGCGGCCGCGTCGAGTCGCGCCATCGCTTCCGGGGGAGGAAGGGAGGCAAAATCGGCAGTGGCGACGAGCGGATCGCGGAGGAAGGGCTGCATGAAGACCTCGCCATGCCCGCCTTCCAGCACGACGGCAAGCCGGTCGAGCGCGGCGTCGGCGGCAAAGGCGGCGGCCGCGATCAGCGGCAACGACGAGAAACCGCGGACCGGCACGCCCCAGCCCAGGCCGAGTCCGCGCGCGGCGGCGATGCCGACGCGGATACCGGTAAAGCTACCCGGCCCGCAATCGACCAGGATCGCGTCGGCGCGGCCGCCATCGGGCAGCCCCGCGATCATCGGCACCAGCCGTTCGGCATGGCCGCGCCCGACCACTTCGTGCGCCGACGCGACTACCGCGCCCGCGTCGATCAGGGCGACCGAGCAGGCAGCAGTGGCGGTTTCGATGACGAGCGTGCGGGCCATATCAGCCCGCTAGCCGATAATTGCGGTCAGAGAACAGTGTTGAACTTCTCGAACGCGGGGCGCGGCAGCCGGCCGAAGATGCTCGCCGGGTCGCCATGACCCAGAGTCGACAGGATCGTCGACCGGTAATTGGGCTGGTCGGCGAAGAAAGCGGCGTCGACCGCGGCGTTGTCGAACCCGGTCATCGGGCCAGTGTCGAAC
>DASVNU010000223.1:0-3579 GCA_036383655.1 Sphingomonas sp.
CCGCTCGCCTGCGCCGCGGGCGCGGTCGCCGCCTGCGGCTTGAAGCGCAAGGCGGCGTTGGGGACGAGCAGAACGTCCTTCTTCTCCATCGTCACGATATCGGCCGTCGCGGTCATGCCCGGCCGCAGCTGTTCGTCGGGATTGGCGACCGAGAGATCGGCGGCGTAGGACACGACCTGCGCGGTGGTGGCACTCGCCGACGATGTCGTCGACGACGACGTCGCATCCTGCACCGACAGGTTCGACCCGACATCGACCCGCGTGATCGTCGCCGGGAAAGTCTTGCCGGGGAAAGCATCGACGGTGAAGGTGGCGCGTTGCCCTTGCTTGACGCTGCCGACATCCGCTTCGTCGATCGCGACTTCCAGCTTCATCTGACGCAGATCCTGCGCGATGACGAACAAGGTCGGCGTGTTGAACGAGGCGGCGACGGTCTGGCCGGGGTCGATCTGGCGCGCCAGCACCACCCCCGTCACGGGCGAGCGGATCACCGCGCGCACGCGCTGGGTCTGCGCCGACGACAAAGCGGCGTGTGCCGATACGACATTGGCATTGGCGGCGTTGAGATTGGCCAGCCCGCGATCGCGATCGGCGATTGCCTGGTCCATCTCGGTCTTGGCCGGCACCCGCCCGCCCGACAGCTTGCTGACTTGCTGATAGCGCGCGAGCGTTGCCCTGGCCTGTGCGAGCGTCGCCTGTGCCTGACCGACCGCCGCGTTATTGGCCGCCAGCGTTGCCTGCGCCTGCTTGACCTGGTCATCGAACTGCGAGGGATCGATCAACGCCAAAGGCTGGCCGGCGGTGACATGGTCGTTGACGTCGGCCAGTACCTTGATGACCTGGCCCGACAGCTGTGAGCCGACCGTCACCTGATTGATCGGCGCGAGCTTGCCCGTCGCCGACACGGTGACGGTGAGGTTGCCCTTTTGCGCCTGTTCGGTCGCATAACCCGATTTCTCGGCGCCGCCGAACAGCCGCATCAGCAGCAGGACGACCAGCACGACGCCGATCGCGATTCCGGCCCACAGGCCGTAGCGCTTGAACTTGGAGGGCGGGCGCCCGCCGAGGAATTGGTCGAGTTCGGCCTGGTTCGTCGCCATTGTCTTATCCCTGCGGGAGTTCGGGCGGCCGGCTGGAATCCCAGCCGCCACCGAGCGCGAGGTAGAGCGCGACCATCGCCTGCGCCTGGTCGCCGCGCGCGCCGTTCATGCCGTTCTGCGCCGACAGCAACGCCGCCTCGCTGGTGTTGAGCGTGGTGATGTCGGTCAGCCCGGCGCGATACTGGCTACGCGCCAGGATCGCCGCGGCGTTCGAGGCATCGAGCGCGACCGCGAGGTCGCGCTGGCGCTGCTTGGCCGCCTGCAATGCCTGGAGCGCGTTCTCGACATCCTGGAGGCTGGTCAGCACGGTCGATTTATAGGCGGCGAGCGCGCCCTCGGCCGCCGCTTCCTGCGACCGCACGCGGCTGCGCGTCCTGCCGCCGTCGAAGATCAACTGGGTCAGGCCGGCGAACAGGCTGCCGGTGACGATGTTGGCGATATTGCCCAGCGCCGATGCCGAGGTGCCGATATTGCCGGTGATGTTGAGCGCCGGGTAGAGCGCTGCCTTCTCCACCCCGATCTGTGCGGTCGAGGACGCCAGCGTGCGCTCTGCTGCCCGCACGTCGGGGCGCTGACGCAGCACGTCGCCGGGAATGCCGATCGGAATCTCGGCGGGGCCGGTCGGGATCGGCTGCGCCGCCTCGAGCTCGGCCTTGAGCGCGCCCGGCGCCTGGCCGGTCAACACGCCGAGCTGGTTCACCGCGGTGGCGTAATTCTGCTCGATCGTCGGAATCTGCGCGGCGGTCTGCGCGGTTTGCGCGCGCGCCTGTTCCTGGTCGAGGCTCGACACCAGGCCGGCCTGGACGCGAAATCCGGCGATCTCGAGATTGTCGTTCTGGATCGCCAAACTGTCCCGCGCGATCTTGAGCGCGGCCTGATATTGGCGCGCGAGCAGATAGTTGCGCGCGACTTCCGCCGCGACCGAGATTTGGACATCGGCCAGGCTGTAGCCCGACGATTCCTCATTGGCCCTGGCCGCCTCGATCGAGCGGCGCGTGCCGCCGAAGATGTCGGCCTGGTAGCTGGCATCGGCGCCGATCGAGAAATTGTCGCGCGGCCCGACCGAATCGAGCACGTTGCGGGTGTAGCCGGCCGATCCGGTGACGGTGGGGAGCAGCGACGCGCGCGCCTGGACCAGCCCCTCGCGTGCCTGTTTCAGCCGGGCGACCGCCTGGGCGATATCGAGATTGTTCTTGCGCGCGCGCTCGATGATGCTGGTCAGTTCGGTGTCGCCGAACGTCGTCCACCAGGTCGAGATGTCGGGCAGCGCCCCGGTGGTCGCGGGTCCCGAATAGGCGTCGGGCACGCCCAGTGACGCGCTCGCCGGCGGTTTGTAGTTCGGCCCCACCATGCACGCCTGGAGCGGCAGCACGACGGTAAGCATCAAGGCGATACGCGACCGTTTCATACCCGAAAGCATGACGGTCGGTAGGACAGAGGTCCATCCCCAATATGTCGTATTTTGTCGCAATCCGGCCGATTCGGTTCATGTTTCCCCGACCGGGCGCGCTTATTCGAGCTCCAGGATCACCTGATCGACCGCCAGGCTGTCACCCGCCTTCGCCGCGAGCGATTTGACCGTCGCCGCCTTTTCGGCGCGCAGGATATTCTCCATCTTCATCGCCTCGACCACCGCGAGCGGCTGACCCGGCTGGACCGCATCGCCTTCCTTGACGTCGAGCCGGACGAGCAGGCCCGGCATCGGCGCGATCAGGAATTTGGAAAGGTCGGGCGGGATCTTTTCGATCAGATGCTGGGCATAAGGCGCGACATGCGCGGGCAAGGTGCGGGCGATATGCGACGCGCCGCGCGTGGTCAGGCGGAAACCGGTGCGCGTCCGCGCGATCCGCACGGTGAGGTCCTCATCGCCGAGCTCGGCGGTCACGATGCGGTCGCCCGGCGTATATTCGAGCGCCATGTCGAGATCGTCGCCGTCGACGACCACGCCGTCGGTCGAGATTTCGACCTGATGGTCGTGACCGTCGATCCGCACGGTCCAGGCGGCCGGCGGGCGCAGGCGCTTGCCGAGCTGACCGTCGATCCGCCGCGCGCGATCGGCCTCCGCGGTGGCGGCAAAGGCGGCGACCGCAGCGAGCGCCTTGAGCAGATCGGGCGAGGCCGGCGCGCCATGGAAGCCGTCGGGATATTCCTCGGCAATGAAGCCGGTGGTCAACGCGCCCTCACGGAAGCGCGGATGCTGCATCAGCGCCGACAGAAAATCGAGGTTGTTGCCGGGTCCGTCGATGACGAATTCGTCGATCGCCGCGATCTGGCGATCGATCGCTTCCTCGCGCGTCGGCGCCCAGGTGATCAATTTGGCGATCATCGGATCGTAGAACATGCTGACCTCGCCGCCCTCGAGGACGCCGTCGTCGACGCGCGTGCGGCCCTCTTCTCCCCTCCCGTTTACGGGAGGGGTCGGGGGAGGGCTTGTCGAGGCGAGTGCGTCCTTTGCCGACATGCCCTCCCCTAGCCCCTC
>DASVNU010000224.1:0-1605 GCA_036383655.1 Sphingomonas sp.
GGGGTCGCAGATCGTGTTGGACACGGTGGTGTGCGTCAGGCCCGCGATCGAGATGATGTCGCCCGCCTGCGCCTCGTCGGTCGGCACGCGCTCGAGCCCGCGGAACGTCAGGATCTTCGACGCGCGGCCGGTCTCGACGACATTGCCGTCATTATCGAGCGCGTGGATCTGCTGGTTGGTCTTGACCGAGCCCGAGAAGACCAGGCCGGTCAGGATGCGGCCGAGAAAATTGTCGCGGTCGAGCAAGGTGACGAGGAACTTGAACGGCCCGTTCGGATCGGCCGAGGGGGGCGGGACATGCTCGACGATCTTTTCGAACAACGGGGTGAGCGTGCCTTCGCGCAAGCTCGGATCCTCGTTCGCGTAACCGTTACGGCCAGAGGCGTAGAGCACCGGGAAATCGAGCTGTTCGTCGGTCGCTTCGAGGCTGACGAACAGGTCGAACACTTCGTCGAGCACTTCCTGGATGCGCTCATCGGGGCGATCGACCTTGTTGACGACGACGATCGGGCGAAGGCCCAGCGCCAGCGCCTTGCCGGTGACGAACTTGGTCTGCGGCATCGCGCCTTCGGACGCATCGACCAGCAGGATGACGCCGTCGACCATCGACAGGATGCGCTCGACCTCACCGCCGAAATCGGCGTGGCCTGGGGTGTCGACGATGTTGATGCGGGTATGCTCGCCGCCGGCCGGGGGCGCCCAGTCGACCGAGGTGCACTTCGCCAGGATGGTGATCCCGCGTTCCTTTTCGAGGTCGTTCGAATCCATCGCGCGTTCCTCGACGCGCTGATTGTCGCGGAACGTGCCGGACTGACGGAACAACTGGTCGACAAGCGTGGTCTTACCGTGGTCGACGTGGGCGATGATCGCCACGTTGCGGAGGCTCATGATACTTCCTGGTTGGAGGCGCCCGGAGGCGGATTGGCGGCGCCTTTAGCTCAATTTGTGCGGTGCGGGAAGGGGTGCGGACGCGGGCGCCATCATTCGGCGGCTGCCGAAGCACCGCACCGCCGATCGATCGCCGCTTGCGCGAACGACGCCTGGGCGATGACCGACCCAATTTCTGCCCAATTCCTGAATGCATCTGATGCTTGATCCATTCGCGGCGCGCGGCGATGACGGGCCGACAAAAGGGGGAAAGCGATCATGGCGCGGCTCAGGATTTCGGTGATCGTCGGCAGCGTCCGCGAAGGGCGGATCTCGCTGCCGATCGGCAATTGGGTGATGGACCGGATCGCCGCCCGCCCTGAGTTCGAGGCCGAACTGCTCGACCTTGGCCAATGGGATCTGCCGATGTTCGCCGAGCCCAATCCGCCCGCGACCGGCCGCTACACCGGAGAGAAACAGCGCGCCTGGGCGGAAACGATCGGTGCCGCGGACGGCTATATCCTGGTCGCGCCCGAATATAATCACGGCATGAGCGCGGCGCTCAAGAACGCGCTCGACACCGTCTATGCCGAATGGGGCCGCAAGCCCGTCGCGTTCGTCGCGCATGGCGGGATGGGCGGCGCGCGATCGGTCGAGCAGCTTCGGCAGGTCGGCGTTGCGCTGGCGATGGCGCCGCTCAGCGCAGCTGTGCACCTGCAGGGCGCGGCAAAGCTGCGC
>DASVNU010000225.1:0-14439 GCA_036383655.1 Sphingomonas sp.
GCCTTGCCCGCGCCCTTCTCACCCGGCCACAGGAACACCGACGGGATGCCTTTCTGCACGAAGCGGAAATGGTCGGAGCGGACGAAGATACCCTGCTCGGGCATCGGGTCGGGCGACATCGACACGCCGACCGACCCCGCCGCGCGCTCGACGATCGGGCCAAGCGTCGAGCGCTGCGCGCCGAATACCACCATGTCCTCGAACGGATAGGTGATCAGCGGCATGTCGAGATTGACGTCGGCGACGATCGATTTGAGCGGCACGGTCGGGTTGTTGGCGAAATAGTCCGAGCCAACCAGGCCCTTTTCCTCGGCGGTCACCGCCAGGAACATCACGGTGCGGCGCGGCGGCTTGCCCGACGCGGTGAAGCGCCTGGCTTCCTCGATCAGGCTGGCGATGCCGATCGCATTGTCCTCCGCGCCATTGTTGATCGTGTCCCCGGTCTTGTCGGGGCGGCCGACACCGATATGGTCGAGATGCGCCGACAGGATGACGATTTCATCCTTCAGCTTCGGGTCGCTCCCCGGGATCATGCCGATCACGTTCGACGACGGCATCGGCCGCATCTCGGTCTTGATCGCGACCGACAGCACGCCGTTGAGCGCGACCGGCCTGAACGCGGCGTCGTCGCTCTCGGCCGCCTTGCGCACCTGATCCCAGCCGATCCTGGCGCCGGCGAACATTGTCGCCGCGGTGCCCGTCGACAGAGTCCCGAGCACCGGCACGCCATCGGCACCGCCGGTTTGCTTGCCATTGGCCCAGGTCACGCGCTCGCGATCCCAGGAGCGCGCCAATGCCGTGACCGGGAAATTGCCGCGCGCGCCGCGCGGGCTTTCGATCTGGATAGCACCGATCGCGCCATGCTCGGCGGCGATCCGCGCCTTGGTCGGGGCGCCCGCGAAGAATGCGCGCTCCTCGCCGTCATAATTGCTCGGTACGCCGCCGACGAAGGCGACGATCTTTCCCTTCACGTCGACACCGCGATAATCGTCGCGTTTATAATCGGGGGCGACGATACCGTAGCCGACGAAGACGATTGGTGCGCTCAGGCTGGTTTCCGCTTTGGCGGCATTGGGCGACGGCACGAAATCCTGCCCGAAAACGAGCGTCTGCGGTCGGCCGCCAGCGGGAGTCCAGACGAAATTGCCCTTGTCGGCGAGCTTGGCGGCGATCAGCGGGACCTTCTGCAGATAACCGCCCTCATCGCCCCCCGGACGCAGCCCGGCGGCGTAGAATTGCGCGGCGACATATTGCGCGGCGATGTCGAATTCAGGGCTGCCCGCTTCACGCCCGCGCATCGCGTCGGAGGCGAGGAACATGACATGCGCCTTCATCGCCGCCTGATCGGCGGGAAGCGGCGCGTTGACCCGATCGTTGATCGACCTGGCGCTTTCCTTTTGGGGAGCGGGCGGGCTCGGCACCTTTTCGCTCTGCGCGAGCGCAGTCCCGGCGGCGAGCGTCACCATTGCTGCGCCGATCAGTCTCAACATGGCTTTCCTCTTGGCTGTCCCGGTCGCGCGGCGTAGCACGCCGGGAAAGGTTGGCAATCGCGTCTTGTGCGAGTGATACAGCCACAAACGCAGGATCGTACGGAAACCACATGATCGACGCCCAGTCTGCCCTTGCCAATCCGCCAATGACTCCCGGCGTGACGCGGCGCGAAGATTATCACGCGCCCGATTGGCTGGTTCCAGACATCGCACTCGATTTTGATCTCGACCCCGCAACGACGCGCGTGAAGGCGGCGCTCGACGTGACGCGCAACGGCGACCACGATCATCCGCTCCGGCTCGACGGGGATGGGCAGACGCTGCTTTCGGTCAGCGTCGATGGCAATCCGCACAACGACTGGCGGATCGAGGACGGCGATCTGATCATCGACCTGCCCGGCGGCAAGCATCGCGTCGAGACCGAGGTCGAGGTCCATCCCGATCGCAATACCCAGTTGATGGGACTCTATTCCTCGGGCGGCAACCTCTGCACGCAATGCGAGGCGGAAGGGTTTCGCCGTATCACTTTCTTCCCCGACCGGCCCGACGTGCTCGCGCGCTATTCGGTCCGCATGACCGCGGAGAAGAAGCGCTTCCCGATCCTGCTCGCCAATGGCGACCCGATCGCGTCGGGCGATCTCGACCCCGAAGAAGGCAAGGGCCTCCGTCATTGGGCCGAATGGCGCGATCCCTTCCCCAAGCCGAGCTATCTGTTCGCAATGGTGGCGGGCAATCTCGCCGCCAACCGCGCGACCTTCACCACCATGTCGGGCCGCGCGGTCGAGCTCGGCATCTGGGTCCGCGAGCGCGATCTGGCCAAAACCGAGCATGCACTAGAAGCGCTCAAGCTGGCGATGGCGTGGGACGAAAAAACCTATGGCCGCGAATATGATCTCGATGTGTTCAACATCGTCGCGGTCGACGATTTCAACTTCGGCGCGATGGAGAATAAGGGGCTGAACATCTTCAACAGCCGCTACATCCTGGCCGACCCCGACACCGCGACCGATTACGATTACGACGCCATCGCCGCGGTCGTCGCGCACGAATATTTCCACAACTGGTCGGGCAACCGCGTCACCTGCCGCGACTGGTTCCAGCTGAGCCTGAAGGAAGGCTTCACCGTCTTTCGCGACCAGAGCTTCTCGGCAGATCAGGGATCGGCGGCGGTCAAAAGGATCGAAGACGTGCGCGGCCTGCGCGCCAGCCAATTCCCGGAGGATAATGGCCCGCTCGCGCACCCGGTGCGCCCGGAAAGCTATATCGAGATCTCCAATTTCTACACCGCGACGATCTACAACAAGGGCGCCGAGCTGATCCGGATGATGGCGACGATCCTGGGCAAGGATCGCTTTCGCCGCGCCACCGATCTCTATTTCGATCGTTTCGACGGGACGGCGGCGACCTGCGAGGATTTCGTGCGCTGCATGGAGGAAGGCGGTGACGTCGACCTGGCGCAGTTCCGCCGCTGGTATTCGCAAGCCGGCACGCCGCGCGTCTCCGCCGCGCTCGATCACGATGCGGGATCGGGTCGCGCCACCTTGCGCCTCGCGCAGCGCACGCCGCCCACGCCGGGCGAGTCGGTCAAGGAACCCATGGTCCTGCCGCTCAAGCTCAAGCTGTTCGGCAGTGCGACCGGCGCCGCGCTGGGTCAGGAGCAGCTCTATCTGCTCGACCAGCCGACCAGCGAGATCGTGTTCGACGGCGTGAGCGAAGCGCCGGTGCTGTCGATCAACCGCGGCTTCTCCGCCCCCGTCATCATCGACAGCGACCGCTCGGCGCGGGACCTGGCGTTCCTTTCGGCGCACGACGACGACCCGTTCGCGCGCTACGAAGCGATGCAGCAACTGATGCTCGATACGCTGGTGACCGCGACACAGCTCGGCCGCGCCGATCATGGCCCGGTGATCGAGGCGGTGCGTCGCACGCTCGAGGACGAGGCGCTCGACCATGCCTTTGTCGCCGAAGCGGTGTTGCTGCCGTCGGACAGCTTCATCGGCGACCAGCTCGAACGGGTCGATCCGGAAGCGGTGTTCCGCGCGCGTGAAGCGCTGCGCCGCGACCTCGGCAAGACGCTCGCGCCCTTGTGGCGCCAGGCCTATGGCACCGCCTCGACCAGCGCGCCGTTCGTCTATTCGCCCGCCGCCAAGGCCGATCGCCGGATGCGCACCGTCGCGCTCGGCTACATCGCCGCCTCGGGTGCCGATGACGCCGCCGATATGGCGTTCGCGCAGTTCGAGAAAGCGGACAATATGACCGATCGCCAGGGCGCGCTGACCACGCTCGCCAGCGGGACGTCGGACAAGCGGATCGCCGCGCTCGATATCTTCTACAATCGCTATTCGACCGATGCGCTGGTGCTCGACAAATGGTTCCAGACCCAGGCGCTGTCGTCGCGCGACGACACCCCGGCGATCGTCGAGGAACTGGCGCGGCATCCAGACTTCACGCTCGCCAATCCCAACCGCGCGCGGTCGCTGGTCGGGGCGTTCAGCGTCAACCAGCGCGCCTTCCACGCCGCGGGCGGCGCGGGCTATCGCTTCCTGGCCGACAATCTGATCGCGCTCGACCGGCTCAACCCGCAGACCGCGGCGAAGCTGCTGCCGCCGCTGGGGCGGTGGCGGCGGTTCGACGAGGTCCGCGCGGGGCTGATGAAGGCGGAACTGGAGCGGATTCTGGCGACGCCGGGGTTGTCGAAGGACCTGTTCGAACAGGCGTCGAAGAGTCTGGAGGGGTAAAGCCTGGGCCGTCACCCCGGACTTGTTCCGGGGTCCAACCTTCCACAACGGAATTCGGCCGTGGCTGCACGTTGGATGCCGGGACAAGCCCGGCATGACGGTGAGGCTAAAACAATCGCCCGCCGTTCGGCACCGTCTCGCTCGGGCCGATCAGCACCACCTTGCCCTCGGCATCGGGAAACCCGAGCGTCAGCACTTCGGAGCGCATCGGCCCGATCTGGCGCGGCGGGAAATTGACCACCGCCGCGACCTGGCGCCCGACCAGGTCGCCGAGCGCATAATGTTCGGTGATCTGCGCCGAGGAGCGCTTGATCCCGATCGGCTCGCCGAAATCGATCGTCAGCTTGAACGCCGGCTTGCGCGCTTCGGGAAACGGATCGGCGGCGATGATCGTGCCCACGCGGATGTCGACCTTGAGGAAATCGTCGAACGCGATCGTCTCGGCCGCGGGTGCTCCGCTATCGTGCGTCACGTGCATCAGAAATTCACGTCGTGATAATGCGGTGAGGCGGGGATGCCTTCCATCCGCTCGCTCAGCAGCGGGCGGAAGCTTGGACGGCTCTTCATCCCGGCATACCAGCGCGCGGTCTGTTCGTGATTCTTCCAGTCGATCCCGCCGAGATAGTCGGCCACCGAAATCTGCGCCGCCGCGGCCAGATCGGCGAGGCTCAGGGTCGCGCCACCCATCCAGTTATGCCGGTCGAGCAGGTAATCGGTGTAATCGAGATATTCGACCGCCGACTTCATCGCCTCGCGCAGCACGCGAGCGTCGGGGCTCGCCTTGGTGACGATGCGCTTGAGCATGCGCTCGCCCAGCAGCCGCTCGGTCACGTCGCGGAAGAAGAAGGTGTCGAACCAGGTCGCCAGCCGGCGGATCTCGGCGCGCTGGATCGCGGTGCCGTTGATCATCTGCGCCTTGTCGACCGTCTCCTCGAAATATTCGCAGATGACCAGCGAATCGATCAGCCGGATGTCGCGCTGCGCATCGGTGATCACCGGGGTCTGCCCCGCCGGATTCATGTCGATGAACTCGTCGCGCCGCTCCCACGGGTTTTCGCGGACAAGCGTATAGCCGACCCCCTTTTCCCCGAGGAGCAGCCGGACCTTGCGCGAGAAGGGACAGAGCGGGAATTGGAGGAGTTGCCACATCCTGTCGCTGTTATAAGCTGGCGGCGGGCGGGGGAAGATAGCTTGGCAGACTATTCGATCGATGACCGGTTCGAGACGGTCGCCATCACCTGGAGCCAGCCCGAAGCTGCGGTCGCGCGTAGCGCCAGCTCGCCGGCCTAAAGTCGAACGTCCCTTAGTTCTACGCCGACAGAATTAAACAGCGCCACCCCGGCGAAGGCCGGGGCCCAGTAACGATGAGGTCGAGATTGTGACCCGCCGCCGTGAGTGCGTCGCGACTGGGCCGCGGCCTTCGCCGGGGTGGGATTGACCCTACCGGTCAGTCCGTCAGTTGGCGTTGGTCGTTCCCAGCACCCGGCGAATGCGCTCGGTCGTCGCCTTGAGCTCATCCGACATCGCCATCGCGGCACCCGCTGTGCGGCCGGCCGCCACTACCGTCTGTTTGGCGGTACGGTGGACCTCGTTGCGGTAATCGGGATTGCGCCGCGCCGCCACGCTGTCGAGCGTATCGTTGGGGCGGATGCTCGAATCGGGCGCGAGCGTCGCCATCGGTCCGACCCGCGTCTCCATCACCGCATCGGTCAACGCGTCGATCAGCCCGACGACGCCGTTCTGCACCATCGGGTTGTTGAGCGCGTTCGCCGCGGCGCGCGCGTTCACCTGCGGCACCGGCCCAGCTGGCAGTGCATCGCGATCTTGCGCAAGCGCCGGAGTCGCGGCGAAGGCGAGGAGGGGAAACAGGATATAATTACGCATAGCACACCATCCGACAGACGATCGGTGAGTCGTCTATAGCACCGATCGCCCCTGCAACGCTACTCCGCCGCCTCCAGTTCCTCGCTGTCGTCCAGCGCATGGGGCAAGCGGTCGAGCATTTCCTTGGGAATGACTTGCCAGAACTTGCCGCGTGCGCGGTCCCAATCGTCGAGAATCCCTTGCGACCAATTGCTGTCGGTCGCCGCGGCATGCGCGCGGACCAGATTCTTGAGCACCGCTTCCCAATGTGCCGAGGCAAGCCGCTGCCAGACGATCGAGTCGCCGTTCGCCCGCCGCTCGAAGCTGGCGCCGGCGTCGTAGATGAACGCCATGCCGCCGGTCATGCCCGCGCCGAAATTGGTGCCGACCGCGCCGAGCACCACGGCAATGCCACCGGTCATATATTCGCAGCCGTTCGCGCCACAGCCTTCGACCACAACGATCGCGCCCGAATTCCTGACCGCGAAGCGCTCACCGGCCTGCCCCGCCGCGAACAGCCGCCCGCTGGTCGCGCCATAGAGTACGGTATTGCCGATGATGGTGTTTTCCTGGCTTGCCAGCGGTGACGAGACGACCGGGCGGACGACGATCGTGCCCCCCGACAGACCCTTGCCGACATAATCGTTGGCGTCGCCGAACACTTCGAGCGTGATGCCCTTGCACAGGAACGCGCCCAGGCTCTGCCCGGCTGAGCCGCGCAGCCGTACGGTGACATGGCCGTCGGCGAGCTTGTCCATGCCGAAGGTGCGCGTGATCTCGCTCGACAGCCGGGTGCCGACGGCGCGGTGGGTGTTTCGCACCGAATAGGTCAGCTGCATCTTTTCGCCGCGCGAGAAGACGTGCGCCGCATCCTTGATCATCTGCGCATCGAGGCTGTCGGGCACTTCGTTGCGCCATGTCTGCAGGCTGAAACGGCGCTGATCCTCGTCGGCGTCGACCTTGGCCAGGATCGGGTTGAGGTCGAGATCATCGAGATGCTCGGCACCGCGGCTGACCTGACGCAGGAATTCGGTGCGGCCGATGATCTCGTCGAGGCTGCGCACGCCGAGCCGCGCGAGGATGTCGCGGACTTCCTCGGCGATGAAGGTCATCAGGTTGATGACCTTTTCCGGGCTGCCGGTGAATTTGTCGCGCAGCTTGGAATCCTGGGTGCAGACGCCGACCGGACAGGTGTTCGAATGGCATTGCCGCACCGTGATGCAGCCCATCGCGACCAGACTGAGCGTGCCGATGCCGAATTCCTCGGCACCCAGGATCGCGGCGATGACGATGTCGCGTCCGGTCTTGAGCCCGCCGTCAGTCCTGAGCTTCACTCGGCCGCGCAAGCCATTGAGCGTCAGCGTCTGGTTGACTTCGGACAGCCCCATTTCCCACGGCGTGCCCGCGTATTTGATGCTGGTCTGTGGGCTCGCGCCGGTACCGCCGACATGGCCCGAGACCAGGATGACGTCGGCATGCGCCTTGGCGACGCCCGCCGCGACGGTGCCGATCCCGGCCGAGCTGACCAGCTTCACGCACACCCGCGCACGCGGATTGATCTGCTTCAAATCGTAGATCAGCTGCGCCAGGTCCTCGATCGAATAGATGTCGTGGTGCGGTGGCGGGCTGATCAAGGTCACGCCGGGCGTGGCGTGACGCAATTTGGCGATGAATTCGGTGACCTTGAAGCCGGGCAGCTGGCCACCCTCGCCGGGCTTGGCGCCCTGCGCGACCTTGATCTCGATCTCGTCGCAGGCATTGAGATATTCCGCCGTCACGCCGAACCGGCCCGAGGCGATCTGTTTGACCCCCGAATTGGCATTGTCGCCATTTTCGTACGGCTGGTAGCGGAGCTTGTCCTCGCCACCCTCTCCCGACACCGCCTTGGCGCCGATCCGGTTCATCGCGATCGCCAACGTCTCATGCGCCTCGGGCGACAGCGCGCCCAGGCTCATGCCCGGGGTGACGAAGCGCTTGCGGATCTCGGTGATCGGCTCGACCTGGTCGACCGCGATGCCTTCGTCGGGAAAATTGAACTGGAGCAGGTCGCGCAGATAGACCGGCGGCAGATCGGCGACGCCGCGCGAGAACTTCTGATAGGTCGAATAAGAGTCGGTCGCGACCGCGGTCTGCAGCAGATGCATCAGCTGCGCCGAATAAGCATGAGTCTCGCCGCCGTAGCGCTGGCGATAGAAACCGCCGATCGGCAGGGTCACCACGGCCCCGCCGCTCCTGAAAGCGTCGAACGCCGCCTGATGGCGCAGTTCGGCATTGAGGTGGAGCGAGGCATAGCCCTCGCCCGAAATCTTGGCGGGCATGCCGGGGAACAGGTCGGCGACCAGGCTGCGCGACAGGCCGACAGCTTCGAAATTATAGCCGCCGCGATAGCTGGAGATCACCGCGATCCCCATTTTCGACATGATCTTGAGCAGACCCTCGTCGACCGCCTTGCGGTGATTGGCGATGCATTTGTCGAGGCTGAGATCGTCAGCAAACAGCCCGCGCGCATGGCGATCGGCGATCGCCGCTTCGGACAGATAGGCATAGACCGTGGTCGCGCCGACCCCGATCAGCACCGCATAATAATGCGTGTCGAGGCATTCGGCGGTCTCGATATTGACCGAGCAATAGGAGCGCAGGCCGCGCCGCACGAGATGCGTGTGCACCGCCGCCGCCGCCAGCACGCCGGCGATCGCCACCTTGTCCGGGCCGATATTGCGGTCCGACAGGAAGATTTCGCTCTTGCCCTCGCGCACCGCCTGTTCGGCCTGGTTGCGGATGCGCTGGATCGCGGTCCTGAGCGCATCGGGCCCGCCGCCCGAGGGGAAAGTGCAGTCGATCTCGGCGGTCTGGCTGCCGAAATGCGCCTTGAGCTTGGCCCATTCGGCGCCGGTCAGCACCGGGCTTTCGAGCACCAGCACGCGGTCCTGCCGTACCCCGGTGTCGAGGATGTTGGCGAGGTTGCCGAACCGCGTCTTGAGCGACATGACGTGGCGCTCGCGCAACGAGTCGATTGGCGGGTTGGTGACCTGCGAGAAATTCTGCCGGAAGAACTGGCTGATCAGCCGCGGCTTATCGGAAATGACCGCGAGCGGCGTGTCGTCGCCCATCGATCCGATCGCTTCCTTGGCGGTCTCGACCATCGGCGCCAGGATCAGTTCCATGTCCTCGAGCGTCTGCCCGGCGGCGACCTGGCGGCGCAGCAGCTCGGCGCGATCGAAACGCGTGACGGTCTCGCCCTTCGGTGCCTTCAACTCGTCGATCAGCAGGAACTCGCCGACCATCTTGGCATAATCATGCTCGTCGGCGATGCGGTCCTTGACCTCGCGGTCGTGGAGCAGGCGGCCGTCGTCGAGGTCGACCGCGATCATCTGGCCCGGGCCGAGCCGGCCCTTTTCGACGATCATCGTCTCGGGCACGACGACCATGCCGGCTTCGGATCCGACGATCAGCAACCCGTCGGACGTCTGGGTATAACGCAGCGGACGCAGCGCGTTGCGGTCCATGCCGGCGACCGCCCAGCGGCCATCGGTCATCGCCAGCGCGGCGGGGCCGTCCCACGGCTCCATCACCGAGCCGAGATATTTGAACATGTCGAGATGCTTCCTGGGCATCTCACCCTTGGGGCCCCACGCCTCGGGCACCAGCATCAGCTTGGCGGTCGGCGCGTCGCGGCCCGAGCGGCAGATCGCCTCGAACACCGCGTCGAGCGCGGCGGTGTCCGACGCGCCCGCCGGGATCACCGGCTTGATGTCTTCCGACGCTTCGCCGAACGCATTCGCCGCCATCTTGATCTCGTGGCTGAGCATCCAGTTCTTGTTGCCGCGGATCGTGTTGATCTCGCCGTTATGCGCGAGGCAGCGGAACGGCTGCGCCAGCCACCATTGCGGGAAGGTGTTGGTCGAATAGCGCTGGTGAAAGATCGCGACGCGGCTCTCGAACCGCGGATCCCTGAGGTCGGGGTAGAAGACCGACAGGCTCTCGGCGAGGAACAACCCCTTGTAGACGATCGAGCGGCAGCTCAGCGAGCAGATGTAGAAACCGTTGATCTGCGCGGCGATGACGCGCTTCTCGATGCGGCGGCGGACCAGATAGAGGTCCTTCTCGAACTCGGCCGCCGATTGCGTGCCCGGCAAGGGGCCGGCGATCATGATCTGCTCGATTTCGGGGCGCGTCTCCTGCGCCTTGCGGCCGATCACCGACACGTCGACCGGCACCTGGCGCCAGCCATAGATCGAATAGCCCGCCTCGATGATCACGCTCTCGACGATCGTGCGGCACGATTCCTGCGCGCCGAGATCGGTGCGCGGCAGGAAGATCATGCCGACCGCGAGCTGATTGTCGGCGACCTTGTGCCCCGATGCCTGGATCGCCTCGTCGAAGAACTTCATCGGCAGGTCGATATGCAGGCCGGCACCATCGCCGGTCTTGCCATCGGCGTCGACCGCGCCGCGGTGCCACACCGCCTTCAGCGCATCGATCGCCGATTGCACCACGCGCCGCGACGGCTGACCGTCGGTCGCGGCGACAAGGCCGACGCCGCAGGCATCGGATTCGAATTCGGGGCGATACATCCCCTCTGCGGCGAGGCGGGCGCGTTGGTCGGTGGAATTGCTCACGACTTGCCTTCCTTCCCGGCGGCGTCCTGCATCTTCTGGGCCATCGATTTGATGCGGTCCTGCAAGCCGTCGAACGCTTTATCCATCATGGTGCGTTGCGCGGCAGTGACGGCGGGATCGGCCATCACGGCTGGTACGCGCTCCATATAGATCTTGCCGGTAGGCGAGGTGAAGAAACGCTCCATGTCGGCCAGCTGGTCGAGCGTGAACTGGCGCGCGTAAGCGATCGCCATCGCGTCGAACAATGCCGGCATCGTCTCATGCGCGACTCGCAACGAGCGCTCGGTCTCACCGTCGAGGAATTGCAGCATCTGATCGCGCATCGCCGGGTGCTGCTGGAAGAGCGCAGCCATATCGGGCGACTGCGCCATGCTGTCGCGTAGGTTGGCCATCATCGGACGGATCATCGCGTCGATCATCGCATCGCGCTTTTCAGGCGGCAGAATCTCGTCGATCAGCTTGCGTGCTGCGGTCAGCCGCGCGGGCTCGACCGGCGCCGCGACCGCGGCTGCGGGGGCCGGCGCACTAGTCTGTGCCATTGCCGAAAGCGGCATCAGCGCCGCAGCCATCGCCAGGGTCTTCACGATCATGCCGCCTTCCTCTCGCTGACCGCCTTCGCGCGCAGATACTTGTCCATATGCCCGGCGACGTCGCGCCCGTCGCGCACCGCCCACACTACCAGGCTGGCGCCGCGCACGATGTCGCCGGCGGCGAACACGCCGTCGAGGCTGGTCATCAGCGTGGCATTGTCGACCAGCAAGGTGCCCCAGCGCGTCACGCCGAGTTCGGGCGCGTTGAACAGTCGCGGCAGATCCTCGGCGTCGAAGCCGAGCGCCTTGATCACCAGATCGGCCGAGCGCACTTCGCTCTCACCGCCATCGGGTTCGGGGGCCCGGCGGCCGCTGGCGTCGGGCGCGCCGAGGCGCATCCGCGCGATCGTCACGCTATCGACCGTGTCGCCACCGCCGAACGCCTCGGGCGCCGATAGCCAGACGAATTCGACGCCTTCTTCCTCGGCATTGCCAACCTCACGCTGCGAGCCGGGCATGTTGGCGCGGTCGCGGCGATAGAGGCAGGCGACCGAGGCCGCCCCCTGGCGCACCGCGGTACGGACGCAGTCCATCGCGGTGTCGCCGCCGCCGACCACGATCACGTTCTTGCCGGCGGCGTCGAGCGCGCCGCTGTCGAAATCGGGCACCGCGTCGCCGAACCCCTTGCGGTTCGACGCGGTCAGATAGTCGAGCGCCTCGATCACCCCGCCCGCCTCGACGCCCGGTGCCGCCAGCCCGCGCGCCTTGTACACGCCGGTGGCGACCAGGATCGCGTCGTGGCGCGTCCGCAATTCCTCTAGCCCAGCCTCGCGTCCGACTTCGAACCCTTCGTGGAAGACGATGCCGCCCGCCTTCAGCCGGTCGACCCGGCGCATCACCACCGGCTTTTCGAGCTTGAAGCCTGGGATACCGTAGGTCAGCAGCCCGCCGGCGCGGTCGTGGCGGTCATAGATATGCACGTCGTAACCGGCGACACGCAGCAGTTCGGCCGCGGTCAGGCCGGCCGGACCCGCGCCGATTATGCCGACCGACTGGCCGCGCGCCGGCCCCGGCACGATCGGCTCGACCCAGCCATTTTCCCACGCCGTGTCGGTGATGAACTTTTCGACCGATCCGATCGTCACCGCGCCGTGGCCGGAGAATTCGATCACGCAATTGCCTTCGCACAACCGGTCCTGCGGACAGATGCGGCCGCAGATCTCCGGCATGGTCGAGGTCGCATTGCTGAGCTCATAGGCTTCGCGCAGCCGCCCCTCGGCAGTCAGCCGCAGCCAGTCGGGGATGTGGTTATGCAGCGGGCAATGCACCGAGCAATAGGGCACGCCGCATTGCGAGCAGCGCGCCGACTGTTCCTCGGCGGTGGGCACGCCATAGCGGTCGGCGATCTCGCGGAAGTCCTCCGCGCGCTGCGACGCGTCGCGCTTGGCCGGATAGGCCTGCGTCACCCCCACGAATTTCAGCATGTCACCGGCCATTGCCCGCTTCCTTTCGGAAACGGCCGCTAGCTGCTTTCTCTCCGCGCGTCACGCGAATTCGGCCGATTAGGACAGTTCTACTTCCCTAATTAACCGAAAATCCGATGCGCTTTGCCGCAAAGCATAGGGAATATCGCTAAATATGGACCGATACGGACCTACTTGAGCAGAAACACCAGCGCGAGCGCGCCAACAGCGATTCGGTACCAGCCGAACGGGCTGAATCCGGTGCGCCCGACCAGCCCGACGAACCATCGCACCACCAGCAGCGCCACGACGAAGGCGACCACGAACCCTATCCCGATCAGACCGAACCCGACGCTGTTGGCAGCCATCAGTTCGTGCCGCTTGGTGACGAGTTCGAGCACGGTCGCGCCGAGCATCGTCGGGATGGCGAGGAAGAAGCTGAATTCGGCGGCGGTGCGGCGTTCGACCCCCAGGCTCAATGCGCCGAGGATCGTCGCGCCCGACCGGCTGACGCCGGGGATCATCGCGAGGCATTGGATGAAGCCGATCCCGATCACCTTGGGCAGCGGGATGTCGGCGACGCCTTTGATCCGCCCTTCCTTGACCGTGCGCTCGATGCCGATGATCGCGATACCCCCGACGATCAGCGCGACGGCGACGGTCAGCGGCGATCCGAGCAATTTTTCGATCTGCTTGTGCAACGCCAGCCCGATCACCGCGGCGGGCAGGAACGCCACCAGCAGATTGCGGACGAAGCGGACCGAGGTCGGATCGAACCGCAACAGCCCCTGGAGCACAGCCCAGAAAGTGCGCCAATAAAGCACGACGATCGCCAGGATCGCGCCCAATTGGATGACGATGTTGAACAGCGCCCAATAATCGCTGTTATAGCCGAGCAGCGCGCTCGCCAGGATCAAATGGCCGGTCGAGGAGACCGGCAGGAATTCGGTCACGCCCTCGACGATGCCGAGGATAATGGCAGTGATCACGTCGCTCACGGGGGATACTCCCTATACGCGGGCGCTGCCGCGAACGGATGTTGGGGTGGGTTCAGGCGGCCTTGGCGCGCAGGCCGAACCGGCCAGCCTTGCGATATTGCACCAGCCAGGACGACGCGACCGCCTCCATCGGCGTCGGCGCGATGCCCAGCGAGTCGAGACCGGGCAGCGTGCCGCTCGCGATATTGTCGGTCTTGAGCATCTTCCACTGGTCGAGCTTGATCGGCGCGCCCGGCAGGAAACCGGCATAAGCGATCGCCTGACCAACGACGTCGGGCAGTTCGACGAAGTCCGCCTCGCGCCCGATCGCATCGGCCAGCCAGCGCAGCAGGTCGCGCATCGAGATGACTTCCGGGCCGGTCGCCTCGATCGTCTTGCCGGCCTGCGCCTCGCTCGCCGCCAGCGCCCGCACGACCCCGCGCGCGACGTCGACGACATGAACCGGCTGGAATTTCGCGCTCGCGCGCAGCACCGGCACCACCGCGCGGCCGAAGATGCCCGGCGCACCGCTGATCATGCCGGCGAAGCGGTTGAGGAATTGGTCCTCCGGTCCGAACACGACCGAGGGGCGCAGGACGATCGCGCCCGGAAAGGCCTCACGCGCCGCGGCCTCGCCGGCCGCCTTGGTCGCATAATAAAGCGACGATGATTCGGCATCGGCGCCGAGTGCGGAAACGTGGAGGAACGCCGTCGCCCCGGTCTCGCGCGCCGCCTTTGCTGCCGCGCGCACGCCGGCGA
>DASVNU010000226.1:0-5077 GCA_036383655.1 Sphingomonas sp.
GAACCAGTAATAGAAGCCCGCGAACAGCGAGGTCACCGCACCCAGCGACAGCACGTAGTGGAAGTGCGCAACGACGTAATAGGTGTCGTGCAGCACGTCATCCACGCCGCCATTGGCCAGAACCACGCCGGTGACGCCGCCCAGGGTGAACAGGAAGATGAAGCCCATCGCCCAGACCATCGGCGACTTGAACTCCACGCTGCCGCCCCACATCGTCGCGATCCACGAGAAGATCTTGATGCCGGTGGGCACCGCGATCACCATGGTAGCGGCGGTGAAGTACATCTTCGTGTCGACCGAAAGGCCGGTGGTATACATGTGGTGCGCCCACACGATGAAGCCAACCACACCGATCGCGACCATCGCGTAGGCCATGCCGAGATAACCGAACACCGGCTTCTTCGAGAAGGTCGAGATGATCTGCGAGATCATGCCGAAGCCCGGCAGGATCATGATGTAGACTTCGGGATGGCCGAAGAACCAGAACAGGTGCTGGTAGAGCACCGGATCGCCGCCGCCCGAAGGATCGAAGAACGTCGTGCCGAAGTTGCGGTCGGTGATCAGCATGGTGATCGCCGCGGCGAGCACCGGCAGCGCCAGCAGCAGCAGGAAGGCGGTGACCAGCACCGACCAGACGAACAGCGGCATCTTGTGCAGGGTCATGCCCGGCGCGCGCATGTTGAAGATCGTGGTGATGAAGTTGATCGCGCCCAGGATCGAGCTCGCGCCCGCCAGGTGTAGCGACAGGATCGCCATGTCGACCGATGGTCCGGCCTCCTGCGTCGATAGCGGGGCATAGACCGTCCAGCCGGTCCCCGCGCCGCCATCCGCGCCGCCGAAGAAGGGCGAGGCGAGCAGCAGCGTGAAGCTGGGGATCAGCAGCCAGAACGAGATGTTGTTCATCCGCGGGAACGCCATGTCCGGCGCGCCGATCATCAGCGGCACGAACCAGTTGCCGAACCCGCCGATCATCGCCGGCATGACCATGAAGAACACCATGATCAGGCCGTGCGCGGTGACCAGCACGTTCCACAGATGGCGCGCCTGGTCCATGTTGACGTCGCCGCCGCCACGAATGTGGTTGAGCGTATTCGCCCAGTGACCGAGATACTGGATGCCCGGATGCATCAGTTCCGCGCGCATCAGGCCCGAAATGGCGCCGCCGATGATCCCCGCGGTGATCGCGAAGATCAGGTACAGCGTCCCGATATCCTTGTGGTTGGTCGACATGAACCAGCGGGCGAAGAAGCCCGGCTTGTGGTCCGCGTCATGATGATGCTCGTGGCCGCCATGATGCGCCTCGAAGGCGTTGGGCGTGAGGGCAATATCGCTCATTGTCTTACTGTCCAGTCGAGTTGCCGGCGACGGCATTATCGGGGGCGGTCATAGTGTCGGCGGGAGCCGCGGCATTGGCATCCGTCGGCGCCGAAACATTGGCGGCGACGGGCGCGGCCGCGTTGTCGCCGGCCGGCGCGGCCGGCTCGGCGGCACCGGCGACCTTGCCGCCCTTGGCGACGACCCATTTGTTATAGACGTCGAGCGGCACCGCTTCGACTGCGATCGGCATATAGCCGTGCTTGGGACCGCACAGTTCCGAGCATTGGCCGAAATAGAGGCCCGGCTTCTCGATTGTGAAACTGGTCTCGTTGAGGCGGCCGGGCACGGCGTCGAGCTTGATCCAGAAGGCCGGGATCGCCCAGCTGTGGATCACGTCGGCCGAGGTGGTGATCAGCCGGATCGGCACGCCGATCGGCAGCACGACGCGATTGTCGACCGCGAGCAGGCGGGGGCCGTCGTCATCTGTGCGCGCGCGCTCGCCCGGGGCGACCTCGTCCTTTTCCTTGAGCAGATTGGCGGTGATCTCGAATCCGCCATTGTCCGGATAGTTATAGGTCCAATACCATTGGTTGCCGGTCACCTTGAGCGTGATGGCGTTCTTGGGCGGCGGCGCGAACTGCGCCTGGAGCAGGCCGATCGACGGAATCGCCAGCAGCACCAGGATGACCACCGGGAGCAAGGTCCACACGACTTCGATCATCGTGTTGTGCGCGGTTTTCGACGGCACCGGGTTGGCGCGACGGTTGAAGCGCACGATCACCCACAGCAGCAGCAGCAGCACGAACACCGAGATGATCGTGATCGTCCACAACAACGGGCCGTTGTGGAAACCGGCCGCGCGCTCGCCATTCTTGGTCACCTGCGGCTGCAGGCCGATCTCGCCATCGACCGGCTGGCCGATCCCCGCGACGGGCTTCATCGGCGGCGCGCCGTCCATCGACAGCAACGGATCGGCCGGAGTCGCCTTGGCATCCGTCGCCACAGCCGTGGTCGCGGCAGGAGCGGTCGTCGCTGCCGGAGTCGCGGCGGTGGCGGGCGGCGGTGCCGCGGGCGCCTGTGGCGCGGCCTGGCCGGCGCCGGCGAGCATCAGCCCCGCCGCCAGCATCGCAGTTTTCACACCGATAAAGCGCATATTGTCGCGTCACCCCGTTTAATCATTTGGCCGTTCATGCATTTGAGCCGCCGCAGCGGCCCGGTAAGTCGCGGATTTGGCCCGTCTGGCCCGGGCCTATACGCCGCCCGCGTCGCAATCTTCAAGCGCGGGAGTCGATTTTCGCAGAGAGACCACGTTGCGCGCCTCGAACCGGGCCCGTATCTGGGGCGCCAGATGAGCGGTTCCCCTTCCGAACGCCTGCGCCTGGGCGTCAATATCGACCATGTCGCAACCGTCCGCAACGCGCGCGGCTCCGGCTACCCCGATCCCGTGCGCGCGGCGTTGCTCGCGGCCCAAGCGGGCGCCGACGGCATCACCGCGCATCTGCGCGAGGACCGCCGCCATATTACCGACGAGGATATCGCGCGGCTGTCGGCCGAACTGCCGATTCCGCTCAACCTCGAAATGGCGGCGACCGACGAGATGCTCGAGATCGCGCTTCGCCATCGCCCGCACGCCGCGTGCATCGTTCCCGAAAAGCGCGAGGAGCGCACCACCGAGGGCGGACTCGACGCCGCTGGCCAGCACAACCACCTGGCGCCGATGGTTCGCGCGCTCGGCGCGGCCAACATCCGCGTGTCGTTGTTCATCGAGCCCGATCCGCGCCAGATCGAGGCCGCGCTGAGCCTCGGCGCGCCGGTCGTCGAGATCCATACCGGCCTCTATTGCGAGCTGGAGGGCGAGGAGCGCGCCGTCGAACTGCGCCGAATCGCCGACGCCGCCGCGCTTGCCGCCAAGAACGGGATCGAGGCGCACGCCGGGCACGGCCTGACGTTCGACAATGTCGTGCCGATCGCCGCCATTCCGCAGATTCGCGAGCTCAACATCGGCCATTTCCTGATCGGCGAGGCGATCTTCGATGGCCTGGCGCCGGTGGTGCGCCGGATGAGGGCGCTGATGGACGAGGCGCGATGAAGGGCGCCCGCTTTCTCCCCTCCCGCTTGCGGGAGGGGCTGGGGGAGGGTCTGTCGCCTTCTCGCCATTCCACACGCCCTCCCCTAACCCCTCCCGCAAGCGGGAGGGGAATTTGATCATCGGCCTGGGCTCGGACCTCTGCAATATCGAGCGGATCCAGAATTCGCTCGATCGCTTCGGCGAGCGATTCGAGAATCGCGTGTTCACCGAGATCGAGCGCGCCAAGGCGAATCGCCGGCCCTTCACCAAGGCGGGAACGCTGGCCAAGCGATTCGCCGCCAAGGAAGCCTTCTCCAAGGCTGTCGGCACCGGGTTCAAGGCAGGCGTGTTCATGCGCGACATCGGCGTGGTCAACGCGCGGTCGGGCGCGCCGACCCTGGCGCTGACCGGCGGCGCGAAGGCGCGACTCGACGCGATCACGCCGGCTGGCCACGTGTCTTATATACATGTAACACTAACCGACGATCATCCCTGGGCGCAGGCCTTTGTCGTGATCGAGGCGCGGCCCGCGCCGAATGATGCTATCGGGTCGGGACATGGTAACGGAAACGACGATGAGTGACGAGTTGGCGTTGAACGACGGAAAATTCGACCCCGTGGCGACACCGGCGGAAACCGCCGCGCCGGCGCCCAGCGACAAGTGGCGGGCAGGCGCGCATGCCGTCTGGAAAGAGGTCGCCGGCATTTTCTGGCTGATCCTCGCCGTGCTCGGCTTCCACAGCTTCATCGCCAAGCCCTTTTACATCCCGTCCGAATCGATGTTGCCGGGGCTCGAGGTCGGCGATCAACTGGTCGTCGCCAAATATGCCTATGGCTGGTCGTTCATCTCCCCCACCTTGCCCAACCCGGTGGCGATGTGGCGCGACCTCGTCGAGCACAAGCCGCAGGAAAGCTGGGGCGTGCAATTGCCCTTCGTCCACGGCCGGCTGTTCGGCCGCATGCCCGACCGCGGCGACGTCGTCATCGTCACGCCCCCCGGGCGCAACACCGATTACATCAAGCGCGTGATCGGCCTGCCGGGCGACCGCATCGAGGTGCGCAATGGCGTGTTGTTGATCAACAATGTGCCGGTGAAGCGTGGCCCGCTCCATTATGTCGACCTGCCCGATTATGGCGGCGTGCCGCTGACGGGTCAGGAATATGGCTCGACCTGCGACATTCCCGGCGGGTTGCAGGGCAGCGCGGACAAGCATGTCTGCCGATTGCCGCTGGTCCGCGAGACTTTACCCAACGGGCGCAGCTTCGAGACGGTCGACCTCAGCCGCAGCACGCCGGGCAGCGACCCCAATTATTACGAAGGCGACAATTTCGGCCCGATCACCGTGCCGGCCGACCAAGTCTTCCTGATGGGCGACAATCGCGAACGCTCGGCCGACAGCCGCATCGCGCTCGACCAGGGCGGGCTCGGCGGCCCGGTGCCGTGGGAATATATCGGCGGGCGCGCCGAATTCATCACCTTCTCCAAGAACGGCAAGGCGACCTGGAACCCGCTGACCTGGTGGGGCGGTCTTCGTGGCGGCCGCGCGGGCACCTCGCTCCACCCGGCACACGATAAATAATGGCCGAGGCGCTTCCCCCGCTGGTCGCCGAGCCCAGCCCCAACGAGATGCGCGATCCCGAGATGCGCCGCGAGCTCAAGCGCGCGACCGTCTGGCTCGGGCTCGCCGCGAC
>DASVNU010000227.1:0-27662 GCA_036383655.1 Sphingomonas sp.
CAAGCTTGCGGACCATCGAGGCGCTGGCGCTGGCCGACATCGTCATGGTTAGGGCGTCGGCACCGTCTAGGAAGTCAGCGAAGCTGACCTTGCGGATCAGACCCAGAGCCGTTGACCGAGCTTCGATCGTCCAGCCCGCCGGACCCTGTTCGAAGGTAAGATCGAGATCGTAGACGATCCCCGTCCCCGGCCACGTCGCATTGGCGATCGAAATTCGACGCTCCGGCATCGAGGTGATGACCATTGCTGATGCCGCCTTGAGGCCGAATGCATCGCGACGAACGACCCAGGTCCGCCCGCCGAGCACAACCTCCACGCCGAACGAGGTTATAGACAGCCCTTCGGTGGTCTGTCCCCAAGTCGGGGCTGGCAACAGCAAGCCCGTGCCGAGCGCACTGAAAGACAACATCTGGCGTCGCGTAACGCCGGTCGTTTCCCCTTCATGTGTGTGTTTTAGCGCGGACCGGCGCGTCCAGCGACGCGCAGCATCGAGATCGAACATCGCCCCGTCCCCCGACGCGACTCAGAATCGCGTTACAGTCGATGTTATCGAAACACCAAAGTAGTGCAATGATTATTTGATTTAGCGAACTCGATATAAGTAAGAACGAAGATACATCATCTTACTCATTTTGATAAACAGCGATTCATATGTAACTGCAATGTTATATTCTGCAGTTTCACTTTTGGACAATCAATTATATTCTTGCCAACGCTCTTTTGACGTCGCGCAAGGCTAGAGAGTATTTAGCGTGCCGACAGTGATGGCGAGCGAGGCCGCGCCGATGGCTGATGGCAACGCGATGAAATACGCTAGAGGTTACAAAGAGTGATCATCGCCGTTTCCCCTCCGCAAGAGCCTGCGACGCACCTTCTAGCTGGTAAAGTGAATTCGCCACCAATGCGGACGGTTTGGTAAGGGGAGGGACTGGCGATCGTTCTTGTTCGGATCGTGCGCATCCGCTGATCGAACATAATGCCTGTATCAATCCGCCCATTTGACGAAATTTGAGCACCGCTGCTCGCCAAGTTGGTGCTCGCCTGGTTGTTGCTTTCCTCTGAAAAATTGATCCGATCTGGAGCGAACATCTAGCGCTCGCTTGACAGCAATGCCGCTTCATGACGACCTCGCTGCCGGGGAGGGGCCATGAACCGGCGTAAAGAGGACGGAGCCGCGACGCTTGTCGCCGTTGCCGTCGTCGCTTTCTTTGTGGGACGGTGCAGCGTCGACCTGAGCACGCCTCCGGCGCCGATCGCGAGCCCGCGGTTACTCGCCGCGCCCGCGGCTGACGTAGGGCCAGTCTATTACGCGAATTGCAGCGAGGCGCGGGCCGCAGGCGCTGCGCCTAGCCCAAGCAGCGCCGCCCAGGTGGCCGGCGTCGATTTATGGGATGGCCGGCATCTCGCTCGCCAAGCGTGCGCGCAGGGGCTTACCGGTTGGCTGATCGATCATTGCCGCTGACGTTTGCTCAAGCGCCATCATCGCCGTGCTGACGTTCCCGCAGCACGGCACAATGGCCTACTTTTTCTGGTCACCGGGATCGGGCTGATCGTCGACGGGAGGTAGATCCGATATCTCTCCTTGCGATCCGTCCGCGGGACCGTCGGGCGGCTGCGATGTGAGCGTGAACTGATCGTCGTCGCCGTCCGGTCGGAAATGGTCGGCGTAATCGTCCGGAAGCCCGCCCTCGATGATAATTTTCAAAGGCTCTCCGCCCCGGCCTTCAAGAATGGCCCGGTCCACCTTCTCCATGAATTTCATCAGATCGCTGAGAACCTTTGGGTCATCGGATTTCGCGGCCGTGTGGATGTATCGACGGGCAATAACTTCCCGTAAGGGAGCCTTCTTTTTTAGACCGCGCTCAGCAATTTCTATCTTTTCATTCAATATTTCCGCCGCGTCAGCAATTGCGGGGATCGCATTGCTGTCGTCGCGCTTCACCTTCTTCGGTGCTCCTTTTGGATTGCCCGTCTCGCCCTTCTTGAAGCGGTTCTTGACCGGCGGCTTGCAATAACCGACTTCGTGGTCGCCAACGGAGCGGTTGCGGCGTACCGAACCGGGTGGCTTGGCGGCACTCATGCCACCGAATCCTGGCCCGATAGGTTGTCGCCGAGGCGCTCCTCGGCCACATGTTCGAAGGGCTGGCCGGTGGTCGCGAGCGTGGCTCGCTTGCCAGTGAATGCTTCCCACCGCTTGACGATCACATCACAATAGAAGGGATCCATTTCGATCAGTCGTGCCCTGCGGCCGGTCTTCTCGGCCGCAACAAGGGTACTCCCCGATCCTCCAAAGCAATCGAGAACGACCTCACCCCTGCGCGAGCAGTCACGAATGGCGTCGGCAACCAGCGCAACGGGCTTGACAGTTGGGTGCATCGCCAACTCCTCGGATCGCGTCGACCCGATCGAACTAATGCCCGGATGATCCCAAACATTCGTGCGGTAGCGCCCCGTCTCGCCCAGGCCGAAGCTGTTCGTGTGCTCAGCGGTGCCGACCTTGAACACGAAGATCAGCTCATGTTTCGACCGATAGAAGGTCCCCATGCCGCCGTTGGTCTTGTTCCAGACGATGAGATTCTTGAACTCCGTGAAGGCTTGCCGACCGGCCGCGTGCATCTCGCCTATGTGGCGCCAATCCATGCAAACGAACGCGATTGCGCCATCGCGCATCACGGATGCGGCATTGCTCAGCGTGCAGGTAAGGAAGTCGGTGAACTGATCGCTGCTCATCTCTCCGGATGCGACCAGAAATTCGCGATGTTTAACCGAGCCCAATCCGCAGACATGGCCATCGATCCGTACATTGTAGGGCGGATCGGTGAACACGATGTCCGCCTGTTCATTTCCCATGAGGGCAGCAACGTCCGCCGGCAGTCGGGCGTCGCCACATAAAGTGCGATGTCGGCCGAGATGCCAGATATCGCCGTGCCGGGTGACGGGGTTGCCCGTCACCGCCGGAATCTTATCCTCTGGCTCGCGCTCTCCCTCGGGGTTGGAATCGAGTGCCCGATCCAGCGCGATGTCGATCTCAGAGACGCTGAAGCCGATGGGCTCCATGTCGAAATTGACGTCGAGCAGCGCTTGCAACTCAACTGCGAGGATTTCGCTATCCCACCCCGCATTGAGAGCGAGCTTATTGTCCGCGAGCATATAGGCTCGTTGCTCGTCGGGGCTCAGATCTGAGAGATCCACGACGGGCACGCTTTTCAAGTGCAGAAGCTTTGCCGCTTCGATCCGACCATGTCCGGCAAGGATCACACCGTCAGCGATCAGCACGGGGGAGGTGAAGCCGAACCGTTTGATCGACAACGCGATTTGCTTGATCTGCTTCTTCGGATGGGTGCGGGCATTGCGGGGGTTGGGTTTGAGCTCGGCGATCGAGCGCATTTCCATGCAAAGCCTTCGACGCTGGTCGCTGCTCGGGCCAGAGGGGGCTGGTTCATTTGCTGCCTCGTTCATGATGTAGGTCCAATGACGACGGCAGGATCAGCCGCCCGGCCCCCGATTAGCTACATCTCTCACCCGTCGGGAGAAGGGCATTCCGGATCGATTTACCCCCTCACTTCTTGTTCTTTTTGCGGTCGCGCTTCCGATTCTGACGTCCGCGAAGATGGTCGCTGATCTTCGCGCGGCTGTTTCCGCCTCGGCCCGCGCTCGGGAGGCCGATGCCTTCCAACACCAATTGAACGAATCCGACCAACCGGCCATCAGGACCCAGGCCGAGAGGCAGCCTTTTTCGCTGATTTTCTGGAAGGTCCGCCAGCGTGTCCGCCCACGCTTTTTGGGCGGCAGCCCCTATCCAGGAAATCTCATCCTTATGGTCGCGCAGACTTGGTGCTTCACACCGAGCGAGAAATTCCCTCAGAGCTCGCTCCATCTCTTCGACCGCAGCAATCTCCCTGGCGAACATGGGGACTTTCGGCTCGACAGCCTGGAATCCGTGCAGTTGCTCTTTTACGTAAAGAAGGTAGTTCTTGATCGGCTGCAACGCCCTTTCCAGCGCTCGCGCGTGCTTGAGGGCGTCGCCATAGTGTTTTCTTCGCTTCTTCAAGGCATCTGCGGGATAATCTTTCACGGACCGAGCGTTCGCTCGATCCACGATGATGTTTATTCGGGTCGCGACCTCCCAGTTGCGCGCTTCGTTCGGATAGTCCTTGCGGCCCGGCCAAGCGTCGTGGAACCACGTCTTGACCGCCACCGCGGTTGCCCGAATGAGTTGCCCGGAGGGCTGGGTGGAAGTCATATCGACTAACTCCATGGTCATGCTGCCAACGAGCGCGCGGGTACACTCTCGCCGGCAGAAATTTGGTGAGCAGGCACGTGTTCAACAAGCGCTTAGAAGCCGATATGAATGTCTGCGTTGCTCGTTCTTTTCGAGCACTAGCCGGCCAGCCGGCGCGCGAACATGGCCGCGCAATTTTTATCGATACCGGTCCCTGTTCGCGACGCCCAATTTCCCTATTCCGCAGCATTTAATTCCCTGTTCGGTGAATGAAATTTCACGTCGATTTGACTTCTGGCTATCCACTAACATGCTGTAATAACCTGGAACTACGATGATCAGCTCGCTTCGAGGGGCAAGTTTTTCGCGAAATTTTCTAATAACAGGGAATCTCGGTGACAGCTCGCGCGCCTCACGTTTTCCGCCGAGCGGAGAATTTGGCGAAACCATACTGCGGCGGTCGCGGCTGGAGAATTCCGGCGAAAAGGGCGGCATAAAGCCCTTCGGACGAATTCTCCGAGTTTGGAATTGCGGACAAAATGGGCGGGAGTGCGGGCTTTTCCGCCGCTTCGGGCTATCGATAGCGGGGTACTCAGACTGGCTGGCGGAGCGGGAGGGATTCGAACCCTCGATACGCTTTTGACGTATACTCACTTTCCAGGCGAGCGCCTTCGACCACTCGGCCACCGCTCCGCATTGCCGGGAAGCGTCGCCCCTAGAGATACCCGGGCCACCGCGCAAGCGCTTGCCGGATCGGGCGGGGGTGTGGCAGCTTCCGCTTCATGCCGATCCTGCTCTCGCTCGCCCTCATGCTCGCCGGCCAGCCCGCCGCCGACACCCCGAAAAAACCCGCGGCCAAGTCGCCGCTGTCACCGACCGAGATCGCCAACAAGGCGCCGTCCGCCGCGTGGCGGACGATCGCCGATGACGACATCCTGATCTTCACGCTCGCCAATGGGCGCAAGGTGATCATCCAGCTCGCGCCCGCTTTCGCGCCCCAGCACGTCGCGCGGATGCGGACGCTCGCCAACAAGAAATGGTGGGACGACACCAGCGTCTATCGCATCCAGGACAATTACGTCGCGCAATGGGGCGACGTCACCGAGAAGAAGAAACTGCCCGAAGGCGTCGCCGATGAAGGGCCCAGCGAATATACACGGGCAGGGGGCCTGCCGGTGGTGCGCATGACCCGGCCCGACAGTTTCGCCTCGATCGCGGGCTTCACCGCCGACGGTTGGCCGGTGGCGTCCGACGGCAAGCGTAGCTGGCTGACGCATTGCTATGCCATGGTCGGCGTCGGCCGCGATCTCGCGCCGTCGGTCGGCAGCAGTGCCGAGCTCTATGCGGTGATCGGCCATGCCCCGCGCGCGCTCGACCGCAACATCGCGCTGGTCGGGCGCGTGATCGAGGGGATCGATGCCTTGTCCTCGCTCGAACGCGGTACCGGCAAGCTCGGCTTCTACGGTGACGGGCAGAAGCCGACCCCGATCGTCAGCGCGCGGCTGGCGAGCGCCTTGTCGCCCGGCGAGCGACCGCATTTCGAATATCTTTTCCCCGCCAGCGCCGATTTCGCGCGCTATCTCCACGCGCGCGAAAACCGCGAGCCGCCGTTCTTCACGGTGCCCGCGGGCGGGGCGGATATCTGCAACGTACCCGTGCCGGTAC
The DNA here is from genome assembly GCA_036383655.1 of Sphingomonas sp. Taxonomy (GTDB): domain Bacteria; phylum Pseudomonadota; class Alphaproteobacteria; order Sphingomonadales; family Sphingomonadaceae; genus Sphingomonas. The sequence goes on from DASVNU010000227.1 coordinate 5,888, forward strand.
GTCGCAAGACCTGATCCACGTATCGCAACACTTGAGGCAGGCATACGAATTCTTGCCATGATCCATGCTGGTGGCGCCGTATTGCGGCCCCATATCGCGATTAGTGATAAAATGCCCGCGTTAGGCGGGAAAATCGGGAAATCGTCATGTTGTCGCTGATTGCCATGGCGCTGGCGCTTGCCGGCCAGACCACGCCGGTGGCGCCGTCGGTCGATGGCGTATGGGCCAATCCCAAGGGGACGGTCCAGGTGCGCACCGGATCGTGCGGCGACAAGATCTGCGGCTGGATCGTCTGGGCCAGCCCCCAGGCGCAGGCGGATGCGCGCAAGAAGGGCGTCGACCAGTTGATCGGCACCGCGCTCCTGCGCGACTATCGCGCGACCGATCGCGGGCGGTGGGCGGGTCAAGTCTATGTGCCCGACATGCAATCGAGTTTCTCTTCGACGATCACGCTGGTCGATGCCCAGACGCTCAACATCAAGGGCTGCATCCTGGGCGGACTGCTCTGCAAGGCGCAAATCTGGCGTCGCGTGGCCAGCCCGGCCGCGATGGCGACGCGCTGAATCATTCTTCCTTCCCCTCTCCCGCAAGCGGGAGAGTGAGGGTCTTCTTTCTTCTTTTTTGGCTCTCTTCGCTTGGAAGAAGAAAGAAGACCCTCACCCAACCTGCACCAGGTGAACAGCGCCCCGCGCTGTTCAGGTCATGCCGGGGGCATGACCGACCCGGTGCACCCGCAAGCGGGAGAGGGCTTTTTCAGCTACCGACCCAATCGGCGACTTCACCCGCGACCTGGTTGGCCGCCTGGTTGAGCGCGGGGCCGACCGAATTGGCGTCGATCGGCGTCACGGCAACGCGCGCCTCGAACTTCTTCTTCTCGACCTTGCCGGCGTCGCTGCGGATCAGCGAGCCTTCGAACGTCACCACCGCTTCGTGCGTCGTGCCGTCGATCCCGAAATTGCGGAGCTCGCCCGACAGACGCGCGCCCGGATCGCTGAACGACTGCGCTGGGGTCAGCACGACGCGGCCGGTCTTGGCGGCGATCGTGTCGGACATCAGCCGCGCGAACAGCCGTTGCGGCGCCTCGACCCAGGCGACATTGGTGACATAGGCGAGCTGGTCGCCGGTCTGGACCGGCACGCGCGCGACCGCCAACGACTGCGGCACCACCGGCACCTGGATGGTCACGGTCTTGGCGCTCGCCGAATTTTGTGTCGACCCGACCGGTAGTGACGCCGTCGAGTTGATCGTCAGCAGCACCTTGGGCGGCTTGCCGCCGAAGCTGAGGCAGCCCGCGAGCGCCATGGCCGGTAACAGCGCGAGGAGCGGGGAAAGGTAGCGCTTCGTCATCTCACTTGCCCTTGTAATCGGGGAGCTTGGGACTGCCGACGATCGATCCGGCACCGCCGCGATCGATCTTGTCGGCGACCGACGACAGCGATTGCGACATCTGCCGCAGGTCGTGGATCAGCTGGCCGAGCTCGGGAATGGTCTGTTTGGAGAAACTCTGCAGCCCCGGCCGCGCGTCACCGATCGCGGCGTCGAGCGTGTCCATCGACTTCTGCGCCGACGCCACCGCCTTGTTGAGGTTGCCCACCGCCGGCTTGACGTCGTTGGCGAGCAGACCGTTGGTCGTCGCGGCGAGGTCACCGATCTGCTGCGACGCGACGCCCGCCTTCTGGATCGCGATCCGCGTCTCGGCCAGGGTCGCGGCGATTTCGGGTCCGCGATCGGACAACGCCTTACTCAACCGGTTGGTGTTCTCGAGGATGCCGGCGATCGACGCCTGGTTGCGATCGCTGAGCAGCGCGGTCAGCCGCTCGGTCAGCGTCGTCAGCCGCTCGAGCAATTGCGGCGCGTTGGACAGCAGCGCCCCGAGCCCGCCCGGCTTGGCGGGGATCAGCGGCACGCCCAGCGGGCAGGCGCTGTTCGAGCAATCGATCAGCGGCCGGCCGGCCTGCGCGCCGTCGAGCTGGACGGTAGACGGGCCGGTGAAGCTGCCCTGGATCGCAGCGGTGGTACCGAGCAGGATCGGCGTCTTGTCGTCGACAGACACGCGCACGCGGACGAATTCGGGGGATTTGGCGTCGAGCTTGATGTCCTTGACCTGGCCGATCGGTACGCCCGAGAAATTGACCGCCGATCCCTTGGCCAGGCCGTCGACCGATTGCTTGAACAGGATGTCATATTCGCGCTTGCCCTCGGCGCCGAAGCGCGAGATCCACACCATGAACAGCGCGAGCACGGCGAACAGGATCAGCACGACCCCGCCGACCAGCACGTGGTTGGAACGCGTTTCCATCAGTCAGCCCCTGCCTTGCCCGTGCCCGCTTCCTGCGTCGCGACCGCCGCGCGGCCGCGGGGCCCTTTGAAATATTCCTCGATCCACGGATGATCCAACGCAATCAGCTCGTCGATCGTGCCGACCGCGATCACTTTCTTGTCGGCGAGCACCGCGACACGGTCGCAGATCGCATAAAGCGAGTCGAGATCGTGCGTGATCAGGAACACGGTCAGCCCCATTGTCCGCTGCAGCGACAAGGTCAGCTCGTCGAACGCCGCCGCGCCGATCGGGTCGAGCCCCGCGGTCGGCTCGTCGAGGAACAGCAATTCGGGATCGAGCGCCAGCGCGCGGGCCAGGCCGGCGCGCTTGCGCATGCCGCCCGACAGTTCGGCGGGATATTTGGGCCCGGCATCGGCGGGCAGGCCGGTCATCACCACCTTGTACGACGCGATCTCGTCGAGCAGCGCGGGGTCGAAATTCGGGTAGAATTCCTTGATTGGCACTTCGACATTCTCGGCGACGGTCAACGTCGAGAACAGCGCCCCGCCCTGGAACAGCACGCCCCAGCGCTTGCGGATTTCGATCGCCTCGTTTTCCTCGAGATCGACCGTGTTTTCGCCGAACACGGTGATCTCGCCCTCATCGGGTATCTGCAGCCCGATGATCGACCGCATCAGCACCGACTTGCCGGTACCCGATCCGCCGACCACGCCTAAAATCTCGCCGCGCCGGACTTCGAGGTCGAGGTTGTCGTGCACGACCTGCTCGCCAAAACTGTTCTTCAACCCGCGGACACGGATGACGATGTCGTCCTCCGCCATCAAATCCATCCGACCGACGAAAAGAACACCGCGAAGAACGCGTCGAGCACGATCACCAGGAAGATGCCCTGGACCACCGCGGCGGTGGTGCGCAGCCCGACCTGCTCGGCATCGGCTTCGACCAGCATGCCCTGGAAACACCCGGCGATGGCGATGATCGCGCCGAACACCGGCGCCTTGATCATCCCGACATAGACGTCGCTGATCGGCACCACTTCGCGGATGCGCTGGATATAGGTGATCGGCGGAATGCCGAGCGCAATCCAGCACAACAGGCAGCCGCCCATGATCGCGATCAGCGCCGAATAGAAACCGAGCAACGGCATCATGAACACCGCCGCGAGTACGCGCGGCACGACCAGGGCCTCCATCGGCGACACGCCGATCGTCCGCATCGCGTCGATTTCCTCGGTCAGTTTCATCGTGCCGATCTGCGCCGCGAACGACGATCCCGATCGCCCGGCGACCATGATCGCGGTCATCAGCACGCCGAGTTCGCGCATGCTCAACCGGCCGACCAGGTTGATCGTATAGACCTCCGCGCCGAACTGGCGCAGCTGCACCGCGCCTTGCTGCGCGATGACGATGCCGATCAGGAAGCTCATCAGCCCGATGATGCCCAGCGCGGAGACGCCGACCACTTCGAACCGCTGTACGGTCGCGTTAAACCGGAACCGGCGCGGCGGCACGAAGATGCTCTTGAAGATCGACCCGAACGCGAGCGTGGTCGCGCCGAGGAAGCCAAGCAGGCCGACCATCGTCCTGAACGTCTGGATCGTCGCTTCGCCGATCTCGCCCAGCACGCGGTAGAAAGCCGGAACGTGCTGGGCGCGGATGCTGACCGGCTGATCGGCCGCCTGGACCTGATCGAACAGATGCTGCGCGTCCGCGTTCAGCCCCTTGATGTCGGCGCCGGTCCGCCGCGCCAGCCGGTGGATCGTCCAGGCGCCGATCGTGTCGAGCCGCTCGATCCCCGCCAGGTCGATATGCTCGACCTTGCCATCATAGGTCGCCAGCCGCTCGGGCAAATCGCCGAGCTTCGCGAGCGACAAGCTGCCGGTGAAGCGGAGCGTGCCGCCGGCAGAATCGTCGGTAAAGGCAGCTGGAGCGCTCATCCGCTTCTATCCATGGGCGATTACGACTGGATCGGCAATAACATGTGACTAAGTGCCGCAACCGTTTCAGCTTGCCGAAATCGAGTCTAAGGCAATCGCATGCAGCGGCTGGCCATTTACGACATGGACAAGACGATCACCCGATCGCCGACCTGGACGCCGTTCCTGCGCGCCTGGGCGATGCGGCGGCCGTGGCGAATGGCCGCGCTGGCGGCGAGCGTGGGGCCGGCGGCGCTCTATCTCGGCAAGCACATCGATCGCGCGCGGTTGAAGGAAATGACGCAGCGGCTGGTGATGGGGCGGGGCGCCGCTATTGCCACGGTCGAGTACGTCGCCGGACGGTTCGCCTCGACCGTCGTCGCCGGCAAGGTGTGGGACGATGCCCGCGCGCGGATCGCCGCCGACCGCGCGGCCGGCTATCGCGTGGTGATGGCGACGGCCTCGTACGATTTCTACGTCCGTCCGATCGCTGCGGCCTTGGGCATCACCGACGTCATCGCGACGCCCTCGACCGTCGAGCACGGCCGGCTGCTGCCGCGCATCGCCGGGGAAAATTGCTACGGCGAGGCCAAGCTTCGCATGATCGAGGCGTGGATGGCGCGCGAGGGGATCGCGCGCGGAGACGCCCATGTCCGCTTCTATTCGGATCACGTTTCCGACGCGCCGACGCTCGATTGGGCGGACGAGGCCTTCGCGGTCAACCCGCACGCGCCGTTGCTGGCGCTGGCGGGCGAGAAGGGTTGGGAAGTGTTGCGCTGGCAATAGGGTGGGGTGTCACAGCACAACGTCGATCGTATGGATCGCTAGCCCGACCAGCCCGCCGACCAGGGTGCCGTTGATCCGGATATATTGCAGGTCGCGGCCGACCGCATTTTCGAGCCGCCGCGTGATCGTCTGCGCGTCCCAGCCGCGCACCGTCTCCGACACCAGCCGGACGATCGCATCACCGTAATCGGCCGCGGTGCCGACCGCCGCGCGGCGCGCGAAGCGGTTGATCGTGTTGGCGAGCTCGGCATCGTCCTGCAACGTCGTGCCGAGCTGGCGCAGCGCTTCGCCGAACCGCCCAGCGATCATCGCATCGGGATCGCGCGCGATCTTGAGCATCGCGCCGCGCATCTGTTCCCAGATTCCCTGCCACCAGTCGCTCAGCGCGGGGTTGTCGAGCATCTCCGCCTTGAAGCCTTCGACCCGCTCGCGCATCACCGGATCGAATTGCAGGTCGTGCGCGAGCTGCGCCAGGCCTTCCTCCGCCTTGGCGCGCAGCGGATGGTCGGGCTGCGACGCCATGTCCTGGATCATGCCGTCGAGCCCGGCGATGATCTTGTTGGCCAGCGTCTCGTCGAGCCCGGTCCAGCGCATCAGCGATCCGGCGCGTTCGTGGACCATGGCGCGGATCACCGGCTCGTTGGCGGACAGCACCTTGGCTGCCCATTTGATGATGCCATCGAGCAGCGGAACGTGGCGATTGTCGGCGATCGCCGCGGTCAGCGCATTGCCCAGGAGTGGCGAGATTTCGAGCGAGCGCAACCGCTGCGCCAGGGTCGTCCGCACCATCCCGCCCAGCCGTTCCTGGTCGAGCGATTCGAGCATGTCGGCCGCCAGCCGCGACGCGCCGCGCCGCAGACGGCCCTCAGTCGCTCCCTTGGGGCTTGCCAGCCAGCGCCCGGCGGCACCGGCGACGTCCACGCGCTGCATCCGCCGTGCGACGACGCGGGGGATCAGAAAATTATCGCGCAGGAATTGCGCGAGCGTGTCGCCGATCCGGTCCTTGTTGCGCGGTACGATCGCGGTGTGCGGGATCGGCAGGCCGAGCGGATGACGGAACAAGGCGGTGACCGCGAACCAATCGGCCAACCCGCCGACCATCGCCGCTTCGGCAAAGGCGCGGACGAAGCCCCAGACGGGATGCCGATCGCCGAGCGCGCGCGCGACCAGATACACCGCGGCCATCGCCACCAGCAACGCGGTGGCGACCAGCCGCATCCGCCGAAGGGCTGGTGGCGCGGTGGTCGGGCCGGGAATGCTCAGTCGCGCCAGTTTCATGCGCGAAACAATCCCCCAAAGCGGGGATTGTTCAAGCCCGTGATGTATTCGGCCATCACTCGGCGGGCTGCGGCCCCTGGTCGCCATGATCATAGCCGATCGGCTTAGGCGTATCGGGATGGTCGAGCACCGGCCTGGTGTCGTCACCGGGGCGATAGGTCAGCAGCACGCGGCGCAGCCACGGCCCGGCCCATTCCTCGATCCCGATCGCCAGGCTGAAGCTCGCCGGCACGATCAGCAGCGTGAGTGCGGTCGACAGGATCAGCCCGCCAATCACGACGATGCCCATCGGCGCACGCCAGGAGGCGTCGCCCGACAGCGACACCGCGGTCGGCACCATGCCCGCGACCATCGCTACCGTGGTCATCACGATCGGCTGGGCGCGCTTGTGGCCGGCATCCTCGATCGCCGCCAGGCTGGGCACGCCCTTGGTCATTTCCTCGAGCGCGAAGTCGATCAGCAGGATCGAGTTCTTGGCGACGATACCGATCAGCATCAGCAGGCCGATATAGACCGGCATCGAGATCGGCTGGCCGGCGATCCACAAGGCGATCAGGCCGCCCAATGGCGCCAGCAACAGCGAGCCCATGTTGACGAACGGCGGCAGGACGCGGCGATAGAGCAGCACCAGCACTGCGAGCACCAGGAACACGCCGGCGACCACTGCGACCAGGAAGTTGTTGATCATCTCGGCCTGCCACTTGGCCTGGCCGAGCGTCAGCTGCTGCACACCATTGGGCAGATGCTGCATGATCGGCAGCGCGTTGATTTCCTTCCACGCCTGGCCCGACACCAACGGCTTGCCAGTCTTGGGGTTGAGCCCCAGATCGGCGCCGATCGTCAGCTGACGCTGCAACTGGACGCGTTCGATCTTCGACGGACTGGCGCCGAAGCCGATATCGGCGACGGTCGACAGCGGTACCGAACCACCATTGATGGTCGAGACCGGGATGTTCTCGATCGTCGCCATCCGCGAGCGCGCCGATTGTTCGAGCGCGACGGTGATCGGAACCTGGCGATCGCTGAGCGAGAATTTCGCCTTGTTCTGGTCGATGTCGCCCAAAGTAGCGAGGCGCACCGCGCTCGACAGCGCCTGCGTCGTCACGCCGAGATTGGCGGCGAGGTCGAACCGGGGGCTGACCACCAGTTCCGGCTGTTGCAAATCGCCCTGGATGCGCGGCGCGGTGACCGATTTCAGCTTCGACAGCTGCTGCACGATCGTCTGCGCGGTCGAGGTCAGCAATTTGGGGTCGTCGCCGCCCAGCACGATGGTGATGTCGCGCCCGCTCGATCCCCAGCCCTGCTGCGAGCGGAACGAGACGCGCGCATCGGGGATCGCGGCCAGGGTCGGCGCCAGCTGACGCTCGAACTGGACGCTCTTGAGGTCCTTGTCCTTCTTGAAGATCGCCGTCACGCGGCCGTTGCCGACGAAGGCGCGCGAATAGACGTCTTCGACCTGCGACTGTTTCTTCAGGATGGCCGCGACCTTGTCGACCACCGCCTGAGTCTGGGCCAGCGTCGTGCCGGGCACCATTTCGATGCTCGCCGTCGACGCGTCCTGATCCTGATCGGGCTGGAATGACTGCGGCAGGATGGCGAAGAAGAACACCGTCATCGCCAGTGCCACTGCGCCCGCCACGATCGACGACCAGCGGTGGCGCAGCGTCCAGCGCAGCGCCGCCATATACCAGTTCATCATCCGGCCTTCGCCGTGCGAGGCGTGGCCCTTGGCCTTGAGGAAATAGGCCGCGATCATCGGCGTCAGCAGACGCGCGACGGCCAGCGACATCAGCACCGAGGCGACGACGGTCAGGCCGAAATTCTTGAAGAACTGACCCGATACGCCCGGCATCAGGCCGACCGGCAGGAACACCGCGACGATCGACATGGTGGTGGCGAGCACCGCCAGGCCGATCTCGTCGGCGGCGTCGATCGCCGCCTGATAGGCGGTCTTGCCCATGCGCATGTGTCGGACGATGTTTTCGATCTCGACGATCGCGTCGTCGACCAGCACGCCTGCCACCAGGCTGAGCGCGAGCAAGGTCATCTGGTTGAGCGTGAAGCCGAGTTGCTGCATCACGAAGAAGGTCGGGATCGCCGATAGCGGGATGGCAAGTGCCGAGATCGCGGTCGCGCGCCAGTCGCGCAGGAACAGGAACACGACCAGCACGGCCAGGCCCGCGCCTTCGTACATCGCTTCCATCGCCGAGTGATATTGCATCTCGGCATATTGGACGTTGTTGAAGATCAGCTTGAACTTGACCTTGGGGTTCTTCTTTTCGAGGTCGGCGAGTTTCTTCTCGGCGCCATGGAAGACGGTGACGTCCGACGCGCCCTTCGCGCGCTGGAAGTCGAACGAGATCACCTGCGCGCCGTTCAGCTGCGACGCCGAGCGCTGTTCGGCGAATTGGTCGACCACGGTCGCGATATCGGTCAGGCGCACCATACGGCCGCCACCGATCGAAATCTGCGTCTGGCCGAGCGCATAGGCGTCCTTGGCATTGCCGAGCACGCGCACGGTCTGTTCGGAGCCCGCAATCTCGGCGCGGCCGCCCGCGGCATTCATATTGACCTGGCGCAGCTGGGCGTTGACCTGGCTGGCGGTCAGGCCAAGCGACTGCAGCTTGTCGGGATCGAGCTTGACGCGGATCTCGCGGCTGACGCCGCCATTGCGTTCGACTGTCGCCATGCCCGACACCGACTGCAATTCCTTGGTGACGGTATTGTCGATGTACCAGCTCAGTTGCTCGATCGTCATGTCGGTCGAGATCGCGGCATAGTTGGCGAGGTCGTTACCGGTGGTGTTGGCGCGTTCGACCTGCGGCTCGAGGATGCCGTCGGGCAGGTTGCCGCGGATCTGCTGCAGCGCGCTGCGCACGTCCTCGACCGCGCGGTCGATCGGCGTGCCGATATCGAGCTGGACAACGGTGACCGAATTGCCCTCGGTCACGTTCGAGTTGATCTCGTCAATTCCCGACAGACTGCGAACCGCGGCCTCGACCTTCTGCGTGACCTGGTTTTCGAGTTCGGTCGGCGCGGCGCCCGGCTGGCTGACCGAAACGATCACGACAGGAAAGTCGATGTCCGGATCGTTGTTGACCTGCATCGTCGCGAAGCTGACGAGCCCTGCCACCGTCAGCATGAAGAACAGGACGAGGCTGGGGACCGGGTTGCGGATCGACCAGGCGGATATGTTGCGAAAGCTCATGCGAACGCCCTCTTCAAAGCTTGCGCAGCTGCGGCTTGACCTTCTGGCCGGGGCTCAGGAACGCGCCCGCCGACAACACCACGCGCTCATTGCCGGTCAGGCCCTGAACGATCGCGACACCGCGATCGGTCACTTCACCGGTCTTGATCGCACGGCGCTCGACCTTGTCGTCCTTGCCCAGGATATAGACGAAATTGCCGGTCGCGTCGGTCTGGATCGCCGAGTTCGGCAGGATCGGCGACGTGTTCGCGCCGCCATAGATCGTCGCCGAGGCGAAGCCGCCGGGGCGCAACGTGGCGTCGAACGGGATCGCGATGCGGACGATACCGCGGCGAGACTGCGGATCGATAACCGGGGGCAGCTGCCACACCTGGCCGGCGAACGACTGGCTGCCGCCGACCGGCGCCACCTGGGCGCGCGAGCCGACCGAAATGCCCTTGATATCGCCCTCGGCCACTTCGGCCCTGAGCTCCATCTCGCCACCCTTGGCCATGCGGAACAACGTGCCCGAGCCCGAGCTGACGATCTGGCCGGGTTCGACCATGCGCGCCAGCACCAGGCCGGCAGCCGGAGCGCGGATATCGAGCCGGCCGTTGCGCGCCTGAGTCTCGGCGAGCTGCGCCTGCGCGACTTTCACCCGGGCATTGGCGGCCGCGAGCGTCGCTCCCTTGCGTTCGAGATCGGCCTTGGAGATGAAGCCGCGATCGACCAGCGCCTTCGCGCGGTTATATTCGCTGAGGGCGATATCGGCGTCCGACTCGGCCACCGCGATCGAGGCGGCAAGGCTGCTGGCGGTCTGCACCTGGACCGAGCGGTCGACAGTCGCGAGGGTCTGGCCCGCGGCGACCCATTGGCCCGGCTGTACCAGCACCGCGGTCACCCGGCCGCCTTCGCCGGCGACGCCGACAGGCATATCGACCCGCGCGGCGAGCGATCCGGTCGCAGACACCATGCGGTCGACCGAGTTGCTCCCCGGTGACCCCACCGACACGGTCGGCATCTGGTCAGCGGGCGCGCCGCTGGCGGTCGTACCGCCGGTCCCCGCCGCCGGCTTGGCGGCCGGACGCATCATGAAGAATGCGGTTGCCAGCACGACGATGATCGCGGCGATTCCGCCCAGCATCAACCAGCGACGCCGCGGCGTCCGGGTCTCGTCGGAGAGCGCGTACATGCCGCTCGACTCGTAATTCATGTCAGCCACGTCCCCATGTGCCCTGTCATTGAGGCGCCAACAGGGCCTCCGTTGCGACTGTATTATAGAAATAAAGCACCGACCTCAAGAGGCTCGGTGCACCGCATCAAACATGCCCTTTTCGGCCCGAAATCGCAACCTGCAACGCCATTTCGCGTCAGAAATGGTTGCATTCGTTCGCGCTTTGGGTGGACGGTGCGGCGCCGCCCGTCGAAAGGCGGACAGGAGGGAAGTTCGATGCCCGAAAGATCGATTCTAGGATGGCTGCTGATCGGCCTCGTCGCCGGCGTATTGGGCAAGTTCGTCATGCCGGGAAAGGATCCCGGCGGGTTCATCGTCACGATCCTGATCGGCATCGCCGGCGCGCTGCTGGCCGGCTTTGTCGCGCGGACGATGAACTGGACCTTGGTCGGCGGCTGGCAGAATTATGCGGCGGCGACCGCCGGCGCGATTGTGCTGCTTGCTTTGTACCGGCTGGTGGTCAATCGCCGCGTATAGGGCGCGGTTCGTTCAGGTTCGTGTAGGCCGCCCCGTGGCAATGGCCATGTCCGGCGGAACGATCCGTCATGTCTGGAGACCGAAATGCGCTTGCTTGCCACCGCCGCCGTCATCACGCTGACGTCGATCGCGATCACTCCGGCGATCGCCCAGTCGATGCCGTCCGCGACCGCCCCGGCGATGATTCCCGATGGAACCTTGCTCGACATCACCGCGACGGGAAAGACGACCCGCGTGCCCGATCTGGCGACGATCCGCGCCGGCGTGGTGACCGCGGCACCGACCGCGGCGGCGGCGCTGTCCGACAATGCGAAGCGCATGGGCGCGGTGCTGGCGGCGCTGAAGGGAGCGGGGATCCAGCCGCGCGACGTCGCGACCGCCAATGTCTCGCTGCAGCCGCAATATCGCTATGAGGACAACAAGCCGCCGGTCATCACCGGCTATCAGGCGACCAACAACGTCTCGATCCGTTTCCGCGACATCGCCAAGTCCGGCCAGATTCTCGATGCGCTGGTGGCCCAGGGTGCCAACCAGATCGATGGCCCCAGCCTGTCGCTCGACCAGCCCGATGCCGCGCTCGACGAGGCGCGGGTCGACGCGGTCAAGCGCGCCCAGGCGCGCGCGCTGCTTTATGCCAAGGCCGCGGGCCTGTCGGTGTCGCGCATCCTGACGATCGCCGAAGGTGGAGAGATTGCCGGGCCGCCGCCGCCGATGCCGGTCTATCGCATGGCCGCGGCCAAGGCGGCGGATACCCAGGTCCTGGCGGGTGAAAGCGATGTCACCGTCACCATCACGGTGCGCTTCCTGCTCAAATGACGAGAAAGGGGCCGCTCCCGACACGGGAACGGCCCCTTTATTTCATTCGCGTTCCACGAAGGTCTAGCGAAACCGCCCGCGGTTGATCAGCGCGAGGATCGCCAGCAGGATGATCGCCCCGACGACCGAATAGATGAACGTGGTGATCGTGATCGCCTCGTTGATCCCGGCGCCGAACAACCATCCGGCGATCACCGCGCCAATGATGCCAACGACGATATTGACGATGATCCCCGACCCGCCGCCGCGCACGACCAGGCCGGCGAGCCAGCCGGCAAGGCCGCCGACGACGAGCCAGATGATGATATTCTCGAGCATGTGCCGATCTCCCGCCGGTTACCGCGCGCGACCGCGGTTGATCAGGTTGAGGATGAGCAGCAGGACCACCGCACCGACGAAGGCGGCGACCAGTGCACCGATCGACGGCGGCCAACTGGCGATCGATCCGGAGCCGGGGAAGAGCGGACCCAGCAGATAATTGCCGATGAACGATCCGACAATCCCGACGACGATGTTGAGAATGAGCCCTTGTTGGGCGTCGGTGCGCATGACGATGCTGGCCAGCCAGCCAATCACGCCGCCGATGACGATCAATAGAATCCAGTACATCGCAACCCTCCTTTTAGAGCCGATCTCGTGCGATCGGTCTTGGGGTTACGACTCTTCAGTGGGAATAAATGTTCCGCCCCCGGTTTGAGCGGGGGCGGCGGCGTCAGTATTTCTGCTGGCGCTCGTAGAGGCTCTTGTAATGCTGGATCCGCGTCACGCGAAGCCCGGGCATGCCCGAACGATCGATCGCGCGCTGCCAGCCGGCGAACTCCTCGACGGTCAGGCTGTACCGGTCGCACACTTCGTCGACCGTCAGCAGGCCGCCATTGACCGCCGCCACGACCTCTGCCTTGCGGCGCACGACCCAACGCGTCGTGTTCGCCGGAGGCAGCGTCTCGAGAGTCAGCGGTTCCCCGAGGGGGCCGATCACCTTTGCGGGGCGTATTTTCTGGTTCTCAATCATTCACTACCTCGATTGGGGCGGGGGGCCCCCACTCACTTTGGTTAAAAACGACCGTTAGCGGCCGGACTTGAACATCGATTGAAGCGTCTAGGTAAACACGTTCTTCATTCTTGGCCCCAATCCGCGATCCGGGCGGCAACATCCGCGTCGAACGCGCCGGAGGGTGGGAAGAAGACCGAAGATTCAACCACTCGCGGAAAACGCCGAGTCTGGGTCAGCGCTGTCGGGCTCGCTGCCTGGCGCGCCGAAATGCCGACCATCAGCACCGCCAGGTCGGGTGACAACACCGCAACCGACGCGTCGTGATCGAATCTCAGATAGCTCAGGTCCACGCTTTACTCGCCTGCATTTGAACAGAATCGAGGGTGTACCCATTTTGCCCTAAAGGTCCGTAAAGACGGTGTTGGCAGCAGCTTAACCAGCCAAAGGCGGTCGCTTACCTAGGCAAAGCGCGCCGACATCCCTATTGAACGCGGCACAAGCAATGACCGAAACCGACTTCCAACTGGGTCCCGATTTGTCGGGCAAGCGCATCGTCGTCGCCATGTCGGGCGGAGTCGATTCGTCGGTCGTGGCCGCGCTCGCCGCGCGCACGGGCGCGGAGACGATCGGCATCACGCTCCAGCTCTACGACCATGGCGAAGCGGTCGGGCGCGCGGGCAGCTGCTGCGCCGGGCGCGACATTCGCGATGCGCGCGCGGTGTGCGACCGGCTCGGCATCGCGCATTATGTCCATGACCATGAAAGCGCGTTTCGCGACGCGGTGATCGATCAGTTCGCCGACGAATATGTCGCCGGACGCACCCCGATTCCCTGTGTCCGCTGCAACATGGGGCCCAAATTCACCGATTTGTTCGCGCTGGCGCGCGACCTCGGCGCCGATTGCCTGGCGACCGGCCATTATGTCCGCCGTGTCGAGGGCCTCGGCGGCGCCGAACTCCATCGCGCCGCCGATCCGGCGCGCGACCAGAGTTACTTCCTGTTCGCGACGACGCGCGACCAGCTCGATTTTCTCCGTTTTCCGCTGGGCGGATTACCCAAGCCGCGCGTCCGTGAGCTCGCCGCCGAACTGGGACTTGGAGTCGCCGCCAAGCCCGACAGCCAGGACATCTGCTTTGTCCCCGACGGCGATTATGCCAGCCTGGTCAAGAAATTGCGGCCCGACGCCGAGGCCGGCGGCGATATCGTCGACCTGTCCGGCCGCAAGCTCGGCGAGCATAAGGGGCTGATCCATTTCACCATCGGCCAGCGCCGAGGGCTGGAGATCGGCGGCAGCCCCGAGCCGCTCTACGTCGTCCGTCTCGATCCCGCGACTCGGCGCGTAATCGTCGGACCGCGCGTCGCGCTCGGCGTCGCCTCGGCGCGTATGTCGGACATCAACTGGCTCGGCGAGGGCTATGCCGGCCCGATCACCGCCAAGGTGCGCAGCCTCGCCAAGCCGGTGCCGGCGCGACTCGTCGGCGACCGCGTGCTGTTCGACAGCCCCGAATATGGTGTCGCGCCCGGACAGGCGGCCGTGCTTTACGCCGGCGACCGCGTGCTCGGCGGCGGCTGGATCGAGGAAACGCAAGCGGTCGAGGCGGCGCTGGCGGCGTGAGGACGCGCTGAACCATGATGTTCGCCAAGCGCCTGCGTGAAGGCGTCCGCCGCGGCGACATCACCTGCAGCGTCCGCATCTGGCAAAGCCCGCGCGTCAAGGCGGGCGGCCTCTACCCGATGGGGGAAGGGCATATCCTGGTCGAGTCGATCGAGCGGATCGCGATCGAGGACATCACCGGCGACCTGGCGCGGCGTTCGGGATTCGGCGGTGTGATCGACCTGCTCAAGACCGCCAAACATGGTAGCGGGACGAACGTCTATCTGGTCGAATTCGAGTATATCCCGCCTGCCGGATAAGCGGGGCTCTTACTCGCCGCTCTTCGCGAAGAATTTCTCGATCACGCTCGACGCCAGCCGCGCGGGGCGCAGCGTTTCGGCGTCGATGCAGCACCAACTCGACTTGACCTCGGCCAGCACTTCCTCGCCGCGATGGATGATCGTCTGGTAGAAAGCGCGTGCGCCCTGGACCTTCTCGAGCAGGACGGTGGCGATCACTTCGTCGTCGAGAAAGGTCGGCTTGCGATAGGTGATCTCGTGCTTGAGCGCGACCCACAGCAGGCTGGCGACAGCGTCCGCCGGCGCGATCTTCTGCCAGTGGCTCAGCACCGCATCCTGCACCCACTTCAGATAGGAAGCGTTGTTGACGTGCCCCATGAAGTCGATGTCGGCAGGATCGATGCCGATCGGGAAATCATGCGGAAGGGCGTGGTCGGTCACCAGCTTACTATAGTGCGAACACCGAAAAATAGCGAACTTTCTGGTGGATAAGCGGACGCTACGGAAAGCTGGTGTGAGGGGTAGGACTGAACAAAGTCCTCCCCGTGCCGGGGAGGAATTGGGTCAGCCCAGCAGAAACGTTCCCTCCAGCACCGTCACGCAGCTGCCGCCCAGGATCACCCGGTCGCCTTCCAGCCGGCAATCGAGATATCCGCCACGCGCGCTGGCCTGGTACGCGGTGAACGCATTCCGCCCGAGCCGCTTCGCCCAATAGGGCACCGCGACGGCATGCGCCGATCCGGTCACCGGATCCTCGTCGATCCCGCCGCCGGGCGCGAAAGCTCGGCTGATGATGTCGGTGTCATCCCCCGGCGCAGTGGCGATGGTGAGCAGGTCGCCGCCTGCCGCCAGCGCGCGGAAGTCGGGCTTGAGCGCCCGCACCTGATCGGCGGTTTCCAGCACCACCAGCGCGTAGCGATGCTCGTGCCACAAGGTCTCGACCGCGCGATCGATGCCCAGCCCCGCGACGATGTCGGGCAGCGGCTTGGGCGACGGCACCCAGGCAGGCAGCGCCAGTTCGTAGCTGCCGCCGGCGCGCGCGACCTCGAGCATCCCGGCCTTGCGCGTACGGAAGCTGACGCGCTCGCGATCGGGGTCGGAGGACAGGACGAAATGCCCGCTCGCCAGCGTCGCGTGCCCGCACATCACCACCTCGACGGCGGGAGTGAACCAGCGCAGGTCGAAATCGACGCCGTCATCGTCCGACGCGACCAGGAAAGCGGTTTCCGACAGATTGTTTTCCGCGGCGATCTTCTGCAGCACATCGTCCGCCAGCCAATCGGTCAGCGGCATCACCGCCGCCGGATTGCCCTCGAAAGCGTGGCGCGCGAATGCGTCGATCTGCGCGATCGGTAACCTCACAGCCTGTCTCCTTAGATGCGCTTGCCGAACCAGTGCGGCGTCACGTCGGCCTCGACCAGCGGGTTGTCGGTGTCGACATGGCCTTCAGGGTCGACATGGATCAGCACCTCGACCTTGGGGAACGCCTTGTGCAACGCATTCTCCACGCGTTCGACGATCTCGTGCGATTGCGCCACGGTCAGGTCGCGGCCGACTTCCATGTGGAATTGCGCGAAATCGTGGCTGCCTGATCGCCGCGTGCGGAAATCGTGGATGCCCTTCAACCCGTCTTGCCGCGCGGCGACCTCGATGAATTGCTTGCGCTGCTCCTCGGACCATTCCTTGTCCATCAGCTGGTCGATCGCGGTCGACGACGCCTGGAACGCGCCCCAGGCGAGCCAGGCGGCGATGATGATGCCGAACACCGGATCGGCGCCGCGCACGCCGACATATTGGTCGAGCACGATCGCGGCGATGACCGAGAGGTTGAGGAACAAGTCCGACTGGTAATGGACCTTGTCCGCCATGATCGCGACCGATCCGGTCTTGCGGATGATGCTGCGTTGGTAGGCGAGCAGCGCGAAGGTCGCGAGGATCGCGACGATCGACACGCCGATCCCGAATTCGGCTTCCGCGGTCTGCGTATTGTCGCCGAACTTCAGGACCGCGCGCCAGGCGATGCCCGCGGCGGACAAGGTGATCAGCCCGACCTGGAACAATGCGGCCAGCGCCTCCGCCTTGCCGTGCCCGAAGCGGTGGTCATGGTCGGCGGGCTCTGCCGCGATCTTGACGCCGTAGAGCGTGACCAGGCTGGCGAGCAGGTCGAGCCCGGTATCCGCCAGGCTGCCGAGCATCGCCACCGATCCGGTCGAATAAGCGGCGTAGCTCTTCAGCGCGAGCAGGAACAGCGCCATCGCCACGCTCGCCAGCGCGGCGCGGATCGCGAAGGGGATGATGCGGCGGCGTTCGCTCTCGGTCATCATGGATAGAGCAATCCTTCGGCCCATGTGCCGTCGGGGGCAAGATCGAACACGCGGCGTTCGTGCAGGCGATGCGCGCGGTCCTGCCAGAATTCGATATGCGTCGGGGTCAGGCGATAGCCGCCCCAATGCGGCGGGCGCGGCACGTCCTGGCCTGCGAACCGCGCCTTCGCTTGCTCGTATCGTGCTTCGAACGTCTCCCGCGCGTCGAGTGGACGCGACTGGTCGGACGCCCATGCGCCGAGTTGCGAATCGCGGCTGCGGCTGGCGAAATAGGCGTCCGATTCGGTATCGCTGGCGAGGCCCAGGCCGCCTTCGATCCGGATCTGGCGGCGCAGCGATTTCCAGTGGAACAGCAAGGCGGCGTGCGGATTGGCCGCCATCTCGCCCGCCTTGCGGCTCTCGCGGTTGGTGTAGAAGACGAAGCCGTCGGGGCCGTGCCCCTTGAGCAATACCATGCGCACCGAGGGGTGACCGTCGGCGTCGGCGGTGGCCAGCGCCATGGCGTTCGAATCGTTGGGTTCGCTTTCCCGCGCTTCGGCGAACCAGGTGTCGAACAGGGCGAAGGGGTCGGTGGTCATGGGGAGCCCCTTAACCGATCCTCCCCGTGCCGGGGAGGAATTTCCGAAGTTCCGCGACCCCCAACTCTGTACCCTGGTCGATAGCGTCCCGACCTGCGCGCCAGGCTCGATCGTCTCGCGCGCAAGACTCCGACGGTGGAGGCGCCGCGCGCGGCTACTCGCGGCGCGCATTGGGTGACGCCGAAGCTGGTGGCACAGATCGCGTTCACCGAGGTAACACCCGATGGTGCGCTCAGGCATCCGAGCTTTCTCGGCTTGCGCGGCGACAAGGAGGCCGAAGACGTGGTGGTGGAAAAACCCAAGGCGGCGCCCAAGGCCAAGGAGTCGAGCATCGCGATCACGCATCCCGATCGGCTGCTGTTTCCCGATTCGGATGTCACCAAGGGCGACCTCGCCGCCTTTTACGAGGCGATGGCGCCGGTCGCGCTGCAATGGATCGCCAACCGTCCCATCAGCCTGATGCGTTGCCCCCAGGGACGCGGCAAGCATTGCTTCTTCCAGAAGCACGACGCCGGGTCGTTCGGCGATCACGTCAAGCATGTGAAGATCAAGGAGAAGGACGGATCGATCGAACCCTATCTCTATGTCGATGATGCCGACGGGCTGCTGCAATGCGTCCAGATGGGGACGATCGAGTTTCACGGCTGGGGGTCGTCGGTCGCGGATGTCGAAAAGCCCGATCGCCTGGTGTTCGATCTCGACCCCGACGAGGGGCTGGGCTTCGCCGAGGTCAAGAAAGCGGCGGCCGAGATCAAGGGCCACCTTGCCGAGATCGGGCTGGTCAGTTTTGCGATGGTGACCGGAGGCAAGGGCGTCCATGTCGTCGTGCCACTGACGCCCGAGGCCGAATGGCCGGCGATCAAGGATTTCGCCGACCGCTTCGCCCAGGCGATGGTCCAGGCCGAACCCGACCGCTTCACCGCGACCATGTCCAAGGCCAAGCGCAAGGGGAAGATCTTCCTCGACTGGTTGCGCAACCAGCGCGGCGCGACTGCGGTGATGCCCTACACCGCACGAGCACGGGCCAAGGCGCCGCTCGCGGTGCCGGTGACCTGGGCCGAGCTAGGCGATCTCGACACGCCGGCAAAATGGCATGTCGGGGATCAGGATGAGTTATTGAAACGCGCGTCGTCGAAGGATCTGGCTGGCTGGGGAATCGCGCGGCAAGTATTGCCCGACCTTTGACGCCCTCCAACCTCACCTCGGCCTTGCGCCGGGGTCTGCCGAGCCGCGCGTAATGGACAAGAGGCTCGAGCTTCCCGTCGAGCGGCAAGGCGGATGCCGGGATGAGCCCGGCATGACGAACTGGGGCGTACCCGCCCTCTTCTTCCACCCCGGCGAAGGCCGGGGCCCAGCATCGATATCGATGAGGCGGCGGGGGGCCGAAGCGACAGGCGACGGTGCGACTGGGCCCCGGCCTTCGCCTGGGTGGAAGATAAATAGCCCTTCGGGCAACCCTAATCCATGTTGCCACGCAGCATGGTTTGTGGTGGTTAGCCTTTCCCAAGGGGAGGCCCGATTGGCCAGTCACGCACTCAGCGACGGTTTGTTCGACGCCGCGGCGCATGCCGCGCGCTGGCTGGCGGACTATCGCGGGCGGGTCGGCGATGGCGCCGGGGACGTCGTCGCCAGCGGCGACCAGGCCGCCTGGATCGCGGCGTTGGAGGAACTCGCGGTGGCTGGGGGCGACGATCTCGCGCATGCCCAGGAACGCGTCCAGCGCCACGCCGAGGACATCGGCACCGGGTTCCGCGTCGCCGGCGACTCGGACGAGCGGCCCTGGCCCGTGTCGCCGGTTCCACTGCTGATCGCGGAAGGTGAGTGGCGCGGCATCGCCGAAGGCGTCGCACAGCGCGCCGGGCTGATCGAAACCATCCTCGCCGATATCTATGGCGCCGGCACGCTGATCGCCGATGGTGCGATCCCGGCGGCCCTGATCAACGGCAGCCCGCTGTTCTTGCGGCCGATGGTCGGACTGACGCTGCCCGGCGGTTATCAGCTGCAGTTCGCGGCGTTCGATCTCGGACGCGGGCCCGATGGCGAATGGCGCGTGCTGGCCGACCATCTGCGGGCCCCGGCCGGCGCGGGCTATGCGCTCGAAAACCGGCTCGCCACCTCGCGGACCCTGGGCGGGTTACAGGGGCGGCTCAACATCCTTCGCCACGCGCCCTTCTTCACCGCGTTCCGCGACGGCCTCGCCGCTTTGTGCAAGCGCGCCGAGCCGCGGATCGGCCTGCTCACGCCTGGCCGCTGGAACGCCAGCTATGCCGAACAGGCGCATCTCGCGCGCTATCTCGGCTTTCTGCTGGTGGAAGGCGCCGACCTCGCGGTGGCCGAGGACCGGCTCTACGTCCGCACCATCGCCGGGCTGAAGCGGGTCGATGCGCTGTGGCAGCGCGCCGACCCGCGCATGCTCGATCCGCTCGCGTTCGATTCGCATTCGACGATCGGCGTCGCCGGGCTGATCGACGCCTTCGCGGCGCACAATGTGCTGATCTCCAATGCGCCGGGCGCCGGGGTGCTCGAGGCGCCGGCGCTGCAGGCATTCCTGCCCGCGCTCGCCGAGCGGATCATCGGCGAGAAACTCAAGCTGCCCAATATCGCCACCTGGTGGTGCGGCGACACCGCCGCGCGCGCCGAGGTGGAGGCGCGGCTCGATACATTGATGATCGCGCCGGCGTTCGGCGTGAATCCGCTCGGCCTCCCCGACGGCGCCGTGCAGGGATCCGAATTGTCGGCCGAGGCGCGTCAGGCGCTGCTCGACGACATGGCGCGGCGGCCGCAGGATTATGTCGGGCAGGAACTGGTGCGGCTGTCGACCATGCCGGTGGTGGCCGACCACGAGCTCGCGGCGCGGCCCTTTACCTTGCGCGTATTCGCCGCGCGCGGTGTCGATGGCGGCTGGACGGTGATGCCCGGCGGCTTCGCGCGGATCGGCGAGCATCCCGACATCCGCGCCGCGGTGATGGGTGAGGGGACGTGGTCGGCCGACGTCGCGATCTACAGCCCCGACCCGGTGCCCGCCTCGTCGCTGCTGCCGGCGGCAGACAGCACCCAGATCCGCCGCAATCCGGGCACCTTGCCCAGCCGGGTGGCGGACAATTTCTACTGGCTCGGCCGTTATCTCGAACGCGGCGAGGCATTGCTGGCGATCGTGCGCGCGATGCTCGGCAATTCGATCGATGCCGATGCCGGCGCGGCGCTCGACCACGACACGGTCGGACGGATGGCGGGGCTGGTGGTCGCCGCCGGCGCCGCGGCGCATCCCGCCCATCTCAAGCGCCCCGACCTCGTCCAGCTCGCGCGGACCGCGCTCGACGCGCCCGACGGCTGGAACAACATCCCGGCGATCAACCGCATGGCGCGGACCATCGCCCAGGTGTCGCGCGACCGTCTGTCGGCCGATGTCGTGCGCCTGCTCGACGCGCCGCATCCGACCAAGGGATCGATGCTCGATCGCTGCGGCTCGCTGCAACGGCGCTACGCCGCTTTGTCGGGGCTGTCGGCCGAACATATGGGCCGCACCGCGGCGTGGCGCTTCCACGATCTCGGCCGCCGGGTCGAGCGCGGCACCGCAGTGGCGCGGCTGGTCCGTACTTTCGGCATGACGGGGGCGTCGAGCGATGATCTCACCACCTTGCTCGACTTGGCCGACAGCCAGATCGGTTATCGCCAGCGCTATCTGACCGGGATCGCGCGCGTGCCGGTGCTCGACCTGGTCGCGCTCGATCCGGGCAATCCGCGCAGCCTCGCTTATCAGGCCGAGCGCATCGCCGAGCATCTCGCCGACCTTCCCGTACTCAACGACGACGGCGTGCCCGAGGAACAGCAGGCCGAGGCGCGCGCACTATGCGCCTTGCTGTCGACGGCAAGCGCCACGCGGCTCGACGCGGGCCAGCTCGGCGATGCCGAACGTCAGCTCGCGCAATTGTCCGACGCCATCGCCCGCCGGTATTTCCTGCAAGGCGCGGAGCCGTTGCGCGCGGGCGGACTTACGCTGGCGTGATGACGA
>DASVNU010000228.1:0-3294 GCA_036383655.1 Sphingomonas sp.
GCAGCGCGGCCAGATCGTCGCTTATTCGGGCAATTCGGGCCTGTCGACCGGGCCGCATCTGCATTTCGAAACCTATCGCAGCGGCCAGGCGGTCAATCCGCGCGGCTTCTCCTTCTCGAGCGTCGCGGCGCTGACCGGCGCGGCGTTGCGCGCGTTCAAGTCGCACGTGTCGGAGCTGCTCTCGGTCCATCCGGGCACAGCGCGCAAGTCGGGCTGACCTAGTTTCGCGGCGTTGGGATTTGATCGCGCAGAGTTGAATGCGACCGAGTTGAATCGTCACCCCGGCCTTGTGCCGGGGTCCACCGGGCGGCAAATCCGGGAAAAGAAGCTCTTGCTACTGCGCTAACCTGCACAGTGGATGCCGGGACAAGCCCGGCATGACGGCCGAACTACAAGGTCGCCAAAGCCGGAGACGCGTCTTGTTCCGCGCGAGTGGCGATCGACGATCGGTCGTCCGCCTCGCCCGATCAGCGTCCCTGCGAGCGCCAGCGGCGGATCGTGCGGCCGATGATCTGATCCTCGCCGCCGGTCTCGCGCCACAAGGCGGAGAAGATCGGATCGTCCGAGGCCGGGCGCTTGCCTTCCTCGAGCCCGTCGAACGAGACGCGGATCGGGATGGCGACGCCTTCGCCGCAGATGATGCACTCGCGGTTGCGCAGCGCCGGGATCGAATCGAGGAAACCGCGCGCGCCTTCGGGCATTGCCGCGCGGACGAAGGCCTGGTCGCGATCATTGTTGAGGCGCATCGAGATGATCGTGCCGCATTGCGACAGCACGCCTTCGGCAAGGTCGGACGGCCTTTGCGTGATCAGGCCCAGGCTGACGCCGTATTTACGGCCTTCCTTGGCGATCCGGCTGAGGATCTTGCCGACCGACGATCCGTCGGCGTTGCGCTCATTGGGGATGTAGCGGTGCGCTTCCTCGCAGACGAGCAGGATCGGACGCCGCGCTTCGTTGCGCGACCAGATCGCGAAGTCGAACACCATGCGGCTCAGCACCGCGACCACCACCGAGGTGATTTCGGTCGGCACGCCCGACACGTCGATGATCGAGATCGGCTTGCCGTCGCCTGGCAGGCGGAACACGCGTGAAATGAAATCCTGCATCGTGTCGGCGACCAGCATGCCCGAAAACATGAAACTGTAGCGCGGATCGGCCTTGATCTCGTCGATCTTGGTCTTGATCCGCAGATAAGGCGCGGTGTCGCCGGCGCGATCCATCTTGCCCATTTCGAGCTGGATCAGATTGGTCAGGTCGCTGAGCAGATACGGCACCGGGGCATCGACCGTCAGCTTGCTGATCTCCTGCCCCAGCCGTCCCTTGGCGCGCGCGGCGAGCAGGCATTTGGCCAGGATGTCGGCGTCGATCTGGCGCTCGGAATTGGAGGTTGTCAGGAACACCTCGCAATGTTCCTCGAAATTCATCAGCCAGTACGGCATCTGCAGGTTCGACACGTCGTAGATCGCGCCGGTGGTCCGGAACGCCGCCGAATATTCGCCATGCGGATCGACCATCACGATATGGCCTTGCGGCGCGAGCTCGCAGATCTTGTGCAGGATCAGCGCGGCACTGGTCGATTTACCCGTACCGGTCGAGCCGAGCAGCGCGAAATGCTTGCCCAGCATCGCGTCGACATAGAGCGACGCGCGGATGTCCTTGGTCGGATAGACCGTGCCGATCTCGATATTGGCGCGATCGTCGGCGGCGTAGATCTGCTTGAGGTCGGGAGTCGATACCGGAAAGGCGACCGCGCCGGGGGCCGGATAGCGCGTGACGCCGCGGCGGAACTTGTAGAGCTTGCCGGTCAGCCGTTCCTCATCGCCTTCGCCCAGGAAGTCGATCTGCGCCAGGATGCCGCCATCGACCAGCCGCAGCGAGCGGACATTGGCGATCATCCAGCACGCGCCGACGCGAATCTTGACCTGCGTGCCGACCGATCCGGCCGATACCAGCACCGGGTCGGGACTGCCGGCATAGCTCGTGATGGCGTCGGGATCGAGCAGCACCTGGCCGCCCGAACCGGCGATCTCGATCAGCGTGCCGATCTCTCGCCCGAGGCCTGGGGCCGGCGTAGGCGCGGCGGCCTCATCGGCGGTCGTCCGCGCGAACGCGCTGCCGCCCAGCATTTCGGTCATGAGAATCCCCTGATCATTCCGAGTCGATATGGCCGATCAGGAGTAAATATTGGGTTTGCTATCGTTCACATGAGGTACGGCAAATCTCGCAACGGACGTTGACCTCCAAGCGTCATGCCGGACTGGTTCCGGCATCCAACGTGCAGATGAGCGTCGCACCGGGACGAAAGCGTGCATTTCCTCTCTCCCGCTTGCGGGAGAGGGAGGGGCCCGCCGCCGAAGGCGGTGGGAGGGTGAGGGTCTTCTTTCTTCTTTTTTGGCTCTCTTCGCTTGGAAGAAGAAAGAAGACCCTCACCCAACCCTCTCCCGCAAGCGGGAGAGGGTAAATTGGACTCCTTGCGAAGGTTTCGGCACAGCGGTCCCCGGGGACAAGCCCGGCGCGCGACGGAAGCCAGCCATGTTCCTGAGCCAAACCCCATCAAACCCGCCGCGCGATATACCCCGCGCCCCAGCCGAACAGCACCGACAGCGCGACCGCGACCAGGCCATAAACGATCGAGCTTCGCTGCGCTGATCGCGCCACGAACCGCTCGAACCCCGATTTGCGGATGTCGATGTCCTTGGTCGCGACCGCCAGGACATGCCCGTCGCGGATCAGAAAGGTTTCCGCGGTGAAGCGGCCGACCGGCACGCGCGCGGGGATGGTGACGCGGGCACGGTAGAGCACGCCATCGGTGATCTCGACCGCGCCGGGGCGCTCGTAATAGAGGCCGGAGCGGCGCTTGAGGTCGACCAGCCCGCGCGCGAAACGGTCCTGCTCGTCCTGCGGCGCGCTCGACGCGGGCGACAATTGCAGGCTGTCGAGCCCGAGCTCGTAGATCGCGCGGGTCCGGCCATCGACCACCTGGCCGATCGGGCGCGACGATACCATGCTGTAGAAACTTGGCGCCGAGCGATAGCGCAGCCGCGACGCATTGACCCAGATGCCGGCGATCTTTTCCTTTTCGCGCACCAGGATCGATTGGGTCGGGCCCTTGACCACGACGACGATGTCGGTCGGCACGTCGTCGTCGGGCAGCCGGCCGCCGGGATAGAGGATCGCGCCGAACAGCAGCAAATCGGCGCCGGTGAACGAATAGGCGATCTCGATCTGGCGTTGCGACACGTCGGGGACCAGCACCGGTTTCGATACCGGCTTGGCCTGACCAAGCAGGAAAGG
>DASVNU010000229.1:0-27620 GCA_036383655.1 Sphingomonas sp.
CCGCCCATTTTGTGGAAGGCGCGGCCCGGCGCGCTGTCGATCAGGCCTTCGTCGGCCATGTCCTTCAACAGCGCCTTGAGCGCGATCTTTTCCTGCGCGGTCAGGCCGAACGCGCGCGCGATCTCGCGCTTGCCCGCCGGCGTGTCGGACGAGGCGATGAAATCGAGAATCTGCTGTCGGGTGGGAAGGCCAGGTTTATGCTTTGGTTTTGCCATGTCGGGGCAAGATAGGCCCAACCGACCGCGCCGTCACCCCGGCCGCGCGAGAACGCGGCCGGGGAACATGGTCAGCGCTCGATCAGGTCGATGATATCGCGCACCAGCCGCGTCCGCGGATCGACGATATAGACGTAATCGTCGCGGTACACGTAGCGATAGCGGGCAAGATAGGGCACGCGCATGCGGTAGGCGCGCGGTATCGCGTCATAGCGCGTCCATCCATTATAGCCGTACGGCACGCGCGCGCCGCGGTCCCAATAATATTTGCGCGCCTGGCCTGGCGGCATGCAGCCATTGCCCTTCTTGGCGAGCCCCGGCGGGCAGCCGCCCCAACGGCCCTGGCCCGGATCGGCGCTCGCCGGGCCGGTGAGCACCGCCGCGGCCGCAACCGTACTGGCCGCGATTAGGAACTTTCGCATGTCGGATGCATCCTGCAGTTGACGTAGGTCTGTTGAACCGGTGAGACCAGCAACTGTTCCGCCCCCGTGCCGAAACCAGGATTGGACCCGTGACGTACGACCTCCTCATCGCCGGCGGCGGGATCAACGGATGCGCGATCGCGCGCGAGGCATCGCTGCTGGGGCTGAAGGTCCTGCTGGTCGAGCGCGACGATCTCGCCAGCCACACCTCGTCGGCCTCGACCAAGCTGATCCACGGCGGGCTCCGCTATCTCGAATATTATGACTTCCGCCTCGTCGCCGACGCGCTGCGCGAGCGCGAGCTATTGGTCCATGCCGCGCCGCACATCATCCGGCCGCTGCGCTTCGTGCTGCCGCAGGAGAATTCGGTGCGGCCATGGTGGATGATCCGGATCGGCCTCTACCTCTACGACATGCTCGGCGGGAAGATGACCCTGGCGCGGTCGCGCGGGCTGCGGGCCTCGGACAAGGATTATATCTCCCCGCTCAAGGGCGGCGAGCGCGGGTTCGTCTATTCGGACGCGCAGGTCGATGATTCGCGGCTCACCCTGCTCAACGCGGTCGACGCAAAGGCCAATGGCGCCGAGATCTGCACGCGCGTCTCGCTCGACGCCGCGCGGCGTGAGGGCGATCATTGGACCGCGACCTTGTCCGACGGCCGCACGGTCGAAGCGCGGGCGCTGGTCAACGCGGCGGGCCCCTGGGTCCATCTGATGCTCGACCGGCTCGGGCTCGACGGCAAGGCCAAGGTCCGGCTGGTCAAGGGCAGCCATATCGTCGTGCCCAGGCTCTACGATGGCGACCACGCCTATATCCTGCAGCTCCCCGACCGCCGCATCATCTTCGCGATTCCCTGGCAGGGCGGAACCGAGATCGGCACCACCGACATTCCGGTCGATGCGCCCGAGGACGCGGTGATCACCGACGACGAGATCGCCTATCTGTGCGACGGCGTGAACCATCATTTCGTCAGGCAGATCACGCCCGCCGACGTGACCTATAAATGGTCGGGCGTGCGCCCGCTCTATGACGACGGCGCGAGCGAGGCAAAGGCGGTGACCCGCGATTACGTGCTCGAACTCGACACCGACGGCGCGCCTCTACTCAGTGTGTTCGGCGGCAAGATCACCACCGGGCGCCATCTGGCGGAAGATGCGATGGGCAAGCTCGGCCCGACATTAGGGCTCAAGCGCCGTCCGGTATCGCGGGCACGCGTCTTCCCCGGCGGCGCCATCGCCGATTTCGATCAGTTCCTCGCCCAGGCGCGCGCGACCTGGCCGTTCCTCGGCGACGAGCGCGCGGCGCGGATGGCGCATGCTTACGGCACGATGCTCGCCGACATGCTGAGCGGCGTGACCGATGAGGCCGGCATGGGCGCCGATCTCGGCGGCGGCTTCACCGAGATCGAGGCGCGCTGGATGCGCGACCGCGAATGGGCGCGGACCGCCGAGGACGCGCTGATGCGGCGAAGCAAGCTGGGGCTGCACCTGACCGCCGCCGATCGCGAGCGGATCGACCAATGGTGGCGAGAAAACGGCGTTTAGTCAGTCGTTAACCTTCGTCGTTGCATAGCCGTTCCAACGACAGACGGGGGTCGGTCATGGCTACGACATTTTCGCATTTTCGCCGCAGGGCAACCGACCTGGCGCGTGATCGCATGCCGGTCCTGTCGGTTTCGCACGCCAGCGTGAAGCGCCAGCGAAAGGCAGCGCTCCACCAGCTCTCGATCTATGGCTGCCACCTCGCCAGCCGCATCGAGGCCGCCCAGGGCGAGCAGTTGACGCTGCGCTTCGATCGCGATGCGCCGATCGCCGCGACCGTGGTGTGGTGCAAGGCCGGGATCATCGGCGCTCGCTTCGACCAGCCGATCGAACGCGACATGATGCGCGCGCTGAGCCAGCGACTGAGCTGATTTCCCTATTCTCGCGCCGGCGTCGTGAAACGCAGTCGTCAGGCGACGGCGATCACCGCAAGCGTGATCCGTGACAGGCAGACGAGCTTGCCGGCATCGTCGGTGATGCGAATCGTCCAGATCTGCGTGGTGCGGCCGAGCGACTCGGCCCTGGCAGTCGCGGTGACATGGCCCGACATCGCCGGACGGATATGGTTGGCGTTGATCTCCATGCCGACCGTCACCTGCTTTGTGGGATCGAGCGTCATCGCGCCGCCCATCGACGCGACCGTCTCCGCCAGCGCGACCGATGCGCCGCCGTGAAGACGGCCGAACGGCTGGTGTGTACGATGATCGACCGGCATCCGCGCGGATACCCAGTCGTCGCCCGCGTCGACGAATTCGATGCCGAGCAGCCCGGGCATCGACGCCGCCCCAAGCGTCGTCATCGCCGCGAGGTCGGGTTTCGTTCCGCCGAACCAGATCATTCCCGTCACTCCCAGTTCGTCACCCCGGCCTTGTGCCGGCGTCTGCCATGCCGCCAGCGATGCCCTGGAGCCTTCTGCCCCGCCGCCTGCCGCCAGGCGGATCCCGGCACAAGGCCGGGATGACGTTTGGTCCTTAATAAGCTCGCGCGATCAGCACGCGCTCGACCGCCGGCGCACCGGTGAAGATGCACGTGCCGTCGGCGGGCTCGGCATCGCGCGGCGTGTTGCGCAGGGTCAGTTTGAGCGCCTTCAATTGCTCCTCCACCTTGTCGAGCGCCGCGCCGGTGGGTTTCGACCATTGGGCAAGCACCCAACCCGGCTTTTCGACGCTGTCGGCGAAAAAGGCCTTGAGTCCATCCATATCGACGACGTCGGTCGCGATATTGTCGTCGAGCCGCTGCCTGGCCTGGGTGTACAGTCCCTGCTGGATCTCGCCGAGCATCGCCGCCGCCCGCGCGACGCAACCTCCCTTGGCCACCACCGCGCTGTCGAGCTTTCCGTCCTCACGATAGAGCGCGTCGCGGCGGATCAGCGAGACGTTGCCGCCCGCCATGTCGCGCCCGCCGACCTCGATCACGATCGGCGCGCCCTTCTTGATCCAGCTCCAGCGCTTGGTCGTCGCCTTGGTCGCCTTGAGGTCGAGCAGCACGCGCAGCGGCTCGCCGAACGCACTCTGCTTGACGAGTTCGTCGCGTAGCCCCGAGCAATAATCGATCAGCGCGGCATCCTCGTCATTGTCGCGCAGCATCGGCACGATCACGATCTGCCACGGCGCGACGTGCGGCGGCACGCGCAGGCCGTCGTCATCGCCATGCGTCATGATCAGGCCGCCGACCATGCGCGTCGACATGCCCCAGCTGATCGTGTTGGCCGGCTCGAACTGGCCTTCGGTATTCTGGAAGCGGATATTCTGCGCCTCGGCGAAATGCGTGCCGAGGAAATGGCTGGTGCCCGCCTGGAGCGCCTTGCCGTCCTGCATCATCGCCTCGATCGACCAGGTCTCGACCGCACCGGGGAAACGCTCGTTCTCGGGCTTTTCGCCAGCGACGACGGGCATCGCCACGCAATCCTCTGAGAACGATCGATAGAGCTCCAATGCCTTGGCGGTTTCCGCCTTGGCCTGCTCGGCCGAGGCATAAGCGGCATGGCCTTCCTGCCACAGGAACTCCGACGTGCGCAGGAACATGCGCGTGCGCATTTCCCAGCGGACGATATTCGCCCATTGGTTGATCTGGACAGGCAAGTCGCGCCACGACTGGATCCAGCGCGCGAAGCCCGCGCCGATCACCGTTTCGGAGGTCGGCCGAACGATCAGCGGTTCTTCGAGCTTGGCGGCGGGATCGGGCATCAGCCCGCCCTTGCCGTCGGGGATCAGGCGGTGGTGCGTGACGACCGCCATTTCCTTGGCGAAGCCTTCGACATGCTCCGCTTCCTTCTCGAAATAGGACAGCGGGATGAACAAAGGGAAATAGGTATTGTCATAGCCGAGCGCGCGGATGCGATCGTCGAGCAGGCGCTGGATGCGCTCCCAGATGCCATAGCCCCATGGCAGCATCACCATGCACCCGCGAACCCCGCTCTCCTCGGCCATATCGGCCTCGGCGATGACGGTCTGATACCATTGCGCGAAATCCTCGGCGCGGGTGACGGAAAGGGCGTGCTTGATCATGATGGCGTTCGCTTAGTCGGACAAACGCGGTTCGTCACCCCGGACTTGTTCCGGTCGTCACCCCCGGACTTGTTCCGGGGTCCAAAGTGCCCCAAGCGGCAAGGCCTGCGGATGGTTGGATGCCGGAACACGTCCGGCATGACGGGGGTAGCTTGGCGGAGACTGGCGACAGGGTAATGCTCGGCATCGCGATGCGGCTGCTCGCGGTGTTGCTGCTGTCAAGCCTGTCGGCGCTGATCAAGGTCGCCGAGACGCGCGGCGCCAACCTCGCCGAGATCATGTTCTTTCGTCAGGGCGCGGCTGTGCCGGTGGTGCTGGCCTATATGGTGATCGCCGGCCCGGGCCTGGGCGCGGTCAAATCCAATGCCTTCCGCGGCCAGGTGATCCGCGCGGTGATCGGCTTGACTGGCATGGTGTTCAACTTCTGCGCGGTGCTGTTGCTGCCATTGGCCGAGGCCACCACCTTGAGCTTCACGATCCCGATCTTCGCGACGATCCTGGGCGCGCTGATCCTCAAGGAACCGACCGGTTGGCATCGCTGGGCCGCGGTCGTGGTCGGGTTTATTGGCGTGCTGATCGTGACCCAGCCGGGCAGCGGGCATTTCCCCATCCGTGGGGTGCTCGTCGGCCTGACATCGGCGGCCTTCATCGCGATAGTCGCGATCCAGCTGCGCCAGATCGGCAAGGTCGATCAACCGGTGACGACGGTATTCTGGTTCTCATCGCTGTCGATGGTGCCGCTGACGCTGATCTATCCCTTTTATGCACACGGCCACGACGCCACCACCTTCGCGGTCCTGATCGCGATGGGTCTGGTCGGCGGGCTCGGCCAGATCGCCTTCACCGCAGCGCTCAAATACGCGCCGGTCTCCGCCGTGATGCCGATGGACTATTCGAGCCTGATCTGGGCGACGCTCTATGGCTGGGTGCTGTTCGACATGCTGCCGACCCCATGGACCTGGGTCGGGGCGCCGGTGATCGTCGCCAGTGGTCTCTACATCGTCTGGCGCGAGAGCCGCGTCGCGCGACGCCCCCAGGTCAGCGAGGCGATTGCGGATTAAGCGCCGATCAGGCGCGCGCCCCGCGTACCTCGTCGAGCATCTGGCGGGCGCGAAGGAACATCTCCAGCCGCGTCGCCGCGAACAGCCCCAATGCCAGGGCGATCAGCACGTCGGTGATCAGCATCGCACTGATGTGAAAGCCGTTCCCCACCCCGCTCGCGAGGATGGTCTTGGTGCTCAGGCGCACCGCGATCAGGACGACGATGAAGATCATCGCTGCCGGTGATGCCTTCTGGTTGAGCACATGCGTTTGGGGATCGACGTGGATCTGCATCATCTTGCCGCGCTGCCAGCCGATCGCCGCACCGGCCAGCAAGGCGGCGGCGCTGATCGCCCAGCCGATCGCGGTCGGCGGAAATTGATAGAACATCACCCCGGCGAAGATCAGATAAATCGCCGGAACGACCCAGAGCGTCTCCAGCCGCAATCGGCGCAATTGGCTCATCCGCCGCAAGCGCTATGCCAGCAATGCGACAACGACGACGGCGGTGACGGCGTAACTGACAAGCTGTTGCTGCTGCTTGATAGTCCCCGAGAAACCCCGGGGACTGTCATAGCAAACTAACTCACTATCGCGCCAGCCTTATTCGGCCGCCTGCGCGAGTTCGGGATCCTGCCACACCAGCACCGGCTTCCTCGCCGCGAGCGTCTCGTCGAGGCGGCGGCGCGGCGCGAAATGCGGGGCCGAGCGGAGCGATTCGTCGCCGGCCTTTGCCCGCTCCGCGACCGAGCGCAGCGCGCCGATGAACTGATCGAGCGCCGCCTTCGATTCGGTCTCGGTCGGCTCGACCAGCATCGCGCCATGGACGACCAACGGGAAGTACATCGTCATCGGATGATAGCCTTCGTCGATCAGCCCCTTGGCGATGTCGATCGTCGAGAACCCCTCGGGCAGGCCATCGTCCGAGAAGATCGCTTCGTGCATGCACGGGCCCGAGGCCGCGAACGGCGCGTCGAGCGTGTCTTCCAGGCTGCGCAGGATGTAATTGGCGTTGAGCACCGAATCCTCGGCGACCTGGCGCAGGCCATCGGCGCCGTGGCTGAGGATATAGGTCAGCGCGCGGGTGAACATGCCCATCTGGCCGTTGAACGCGACCATCCGGCCGAAGCTCTTGCCGTGATGCTCGCCCGCCGTCTCTTCCTCGATCAGGACGAAATGATCCCCCTGCTTTTCGACGAAGGGCAGCGGCGCGAACGGCGTCAGCGCTTCGGAGAACACCACCGGCCCCGCACCGGGCCCGCCGCCACCATGCGGAGTCGAGAAGGTCTTGTGCAGGTTGATGTGCATCGCATCGATGCCGAGATCGCCCGGACGCACGCGCCCGACGATCGCGTTGAAGTTGGCGCCGTCGCAATAGACGTACCCGCCGACCGCATGGACCGCATCCGAGATCGCGCGCATCTCCCGCTCGAACAGGCCGCAGGTATTGGGGTTGGTGATCATCACGCCCGCGACATCGGGTCCGAGCCGCGCCTTGAGCGCTCCGACATCGACGCGGCCCTCGGCGGTCGCGGGAATGTCCTCGACGCTATAGCCGGCGAACGCGGCGGTCGCCGGGTTGGTGCCGTGCGCCGATTCGGGGACGAGGATGACCTTGCGGTGTCCTTCGCCCTTCGCTTCGAGCGCGGCCTTGATCGCGAGGATGCCGCAGAGCTCGCCATGCGCGCCGGCCTTGGGGCTCATCGCCACCGAATGCATGCCGGTCAGCGTGACCAGCCAATGCGCGAGCTGGTGGATCACCTCGAACGCGCCCTGCACCGTGTCGACCGGCTGCAGCGGGTGGACGTCGGCGAAACCGGGCAGCCGCGCCATCTTCTCGTTGAGCCGCGGATTGTGCTTCATCGTGCACGATCCGAGCGGGAACAGGCCGAGATCGATCGCGTAATTCTGCCGGCTGAGGCGGGTATAGTGCCGCACCGCTTCGGGCTCGGACAGGCCCGGCAGGCCGATCGGCGCGCTGCGGGCGAGATCGCCCAGCCGCGAGGCGACCTTGGCCGGTTCGGCGACTTCGACGCCGGTGGTGTCGGTCGAGCCGATCTCGAAGATCAATGCCTCTTCGAGCATCAGCGCGCGGTTGCCGGTGAAGGTCGCGTCGTGCGCGCGACGCTCCGGGGTCATTTCGGGGCGCCAGCCGCTCTGGTTGATGTTGCTCATGCCAGCGCCTCCTGAAGCGCGGAGGCAAAGGTCTCGACGTCCTCCGTTGTGGTGGTTTCGGTGACAGCGACAACCAGCCCGTTGGCGAGATCGGCGGCGTCCGGATAGAGCCGCCCGAGCGATACGCCGGCGAGAATGCCGTTGTCGGCCAGCGTGCGAACGATCGGGCGCGCTTCCTTCGACAGTTTCAGCGTGAATTCGTTGAAGAAACTGTCGTTGACCAGGTCGACCCCCGGCACCTTGGCCAGCCGTTCGGCTGCGGCGACCGCGCCGGCATGGTTGGTCGCGGCGAGCGCGCGCAGCCCGGCTTCACCGAGCAGGGTCATGTGGATCGAGAAGGCCAGCGCACACAGACCGCTGTTGGTGCAGATGTTCGACGTCGCCTTTTCGCGACGGATATGCTGCTCGCGAGTCGAGAGCGTCAGCACGAAGCCGCGCTTGCCTTCGGCATCGACGGTCTCGCCGCAGAAGCGCCCCGGCATCTGTCGGATATATTTATCCTTGCAGCCCATCAGGCCGACATAGGGACCACCGAACTGCAGCCCGACGCCGATCGACTGGCCTTCGCCGACGACGATATCGGCATCCATCTCGCCCGGCGACTTGAGCGCGCCAAGCGCGACCGGCTCGGTCGCCACCGCGATCAGCAATGCCTTCTTGGCGTGCGCGGCGTCGGCGAGCGGACGGAGGTCGGCGATGCGGCCGAGGATGTCCGGGTACTGGACGACGACGCACGACGTATCGTCGTCGATCGCCGCGATCAGGCTGTCGATATCGGTCTCAGCGGACAGCGTCGGCAGCGACGTTTCGAGATGATCGCCGGTATATTTGGCCATCGTCCTGGCGACCGAGACGTAATGCGGGTGGAGCCCGCCCGACAGGATCGCCTTGCCGCGCTTGGTGATACGCCGCGCCATGCCGATCGCTTCCCAGCACGCGGTCGATCCGTCGTACATCGAGGCATTGGCGACATCGGTCCCGAGCAGGCGCGCGACCTGCGTCTGGAACTCGAACAGCATCTGCAGCGTGCCCTGCGCGATCTCGGGCTGATAGGGCGTATAGGCGGTCAGGAACTCGCCGCGCTGGATCAGATGGTCGACCGACGCCGGCACGTGATGGCGGTATGCCCCGCAGCCGAGAAAGAACGGCGCATCACCCGCGGCCAGATTCTTCTTCGCCAGCCTGGTCATGTGGCGTTCGACCGCGAGTTCCGACGCGTGCATCGGCAGATCGCGGATCGGCCCGTCGAGCTGGGCGATCGCGGGTACGTCGACGAACAGATCGTCGATCGAAGCGGCACCGATCGTGGCGAGCATCGCCTCGCGATCGGGCTGGGTCAGAGGCAGGTAGCGCATTCACAAACTCCTCCCCTCCCGCTTGCGGGAGGGGTCGGGGGAGGGCCTGTTATTTTCAGTTTGGGTGAAGGACGTGCGGCCCTGGCACACGCCCTCCCCTAACCCCTCCCGCGAGCGGGAGGGGAATGGTCACAGCTTGGCGACGAACGCGTCGTATTTGGCTTCGTCCATCAGGTCCTTGAGCTCGTCCAGATCGCTCAGGGTAAGCTTGAAGAACCAGCCCTCGCCATCGGCATCCTCGTTGACCAGGCCGGGATTGTCGGCGAGCTCGGCATTGCCTTCGATCACCGTGCCGGAGACCGGCGAATAGACGTCCGACGCCGCCTTGACCGATTCGACCACCGCGGCCTCGTCGCCCTTGGTGACGGTCTTGCCCTCTTCGGGGACATCGACGAACACGATGTCGCCAAGCTGGCCCTGGGCATAATCGGTAATGCCGACCGTGCCGATGTCGCCATCGACATCGACCCATTCATGATCTTCGGTGAAGT
Source organism: Sphingomonas sp. (assembly GCA_036383655.1). Lineage (GTDB taxonomy): Bacteria > Pseudomonadota > Alphaproteobacteria > Sphingomonadales > Sphingomonadaceae > Sphingomonas. Next base: position 9,748 of record DASVNU010000229.1, read on the forward strand.
AGCGCATTATTTGGCTCCTCGAACGTATTTGTGGGGAACAAAGGGCATCGCGGCGACGGTCGCTTCATGGACCTTGCCGCGTTGGTTGAGCTGAATTCTGGTGCCGACCTCAGCCATCGCCGCGGGCACATACGCCATCGCGATCGGCGCACCGAGCGTCGGCGCGAAGCCGCCCGAGGTGACCTTGCCGACCTCCGAGCCGTCAGCGTCGAGCACCGCCGCGCCTTCGCGGACCGGCTGGCGGCCCTCGACCAGCAGGCCGACGCGCTTGACCACGGGACCCTGCTCGCGCTCGGCGAGGATGCGCGCGGCGCCGGGGTAATTGGCTTCCTCGCGGCGGCGCTTGCTGGCCACCGCGAAGCCGAGCGCCGCCATCAGCGGCGTCGTCTCGGGATCGAGGTCGTGGCCGTAGAGCGGCAGATCGGCTTCGAGCCGGAGCGAATCGCGCGCGCCGAGACCAATCGGCTTCACTTCGGGTTCGGCGCAGAGCAGGTCGGCGATCTTCTCCGCGGCGGCGGCGGGGATCGAAATCTCGAACCCGTCCTCGCCGGTGTAACCCGAGCGGCTGATATAGGCGTCGACGCCGGCGATCTCGAACTGGCCACCCTTCATGAACACCAGCGCCTCGAGCGGCCATTTGCCGGTCACATGGCGCTTGAGCACGTCGAACGCCTTGGGACCCTGCAGTGCCAGCAACGCGCGGTCGTCGAGATGGTTGATCGTGATCTCGTCGGGCAGATTCTCGCGCAGATGCCCGATATCCTCATATTTCACCGCGCCGTTGACGACCATGTAGATGCCGCCCGGCCAACGGCTGAACATCAGATCGTCGAGGATCCCGCCATTTTCGGCGAGCAGCAGTGAATATTTCTGCTGGCCGAGCGCCACGCCCTTCACGTCGGCAGGGATCACCTTCTCGAGCTCGTCGTCGAGATTGTCGCCCGACAGGAGGAGCTGGCCCATATGGCTGACGTCGAACAGCCCGGCCGAGTCGCGCACCCACAGATGCTCGGCCATGATGCCTTCATATTGGACCGGCATATGATAGCCCGCGAACGGCACCATTCGTCCACCGCGCGCTCGATGCCAGGCATCGAGCGGGAGCGTCTGCAGTTCGATCTCGGTTTCGGCTTCGTCGCTCACACCCGGTCTCCCGATAACAGATGACGGCAGGACAACGGCCCGTCAGGACCGAATATCCGCCGCCCCCTCTGTCACGGAACCTGAGAGCTTTCACCAGGCCTGACGGCCCGGCTTACCCCTTCGGTGGCACGGGGACTTGGCCCCCGCACGCTTTCCAGAGCGTCGCTATCGACAAACGCGGTCCGTTTGCCTGAGAGATTCCGGGGCGGTTGCTCCTTCGGCGGCGGACTTCCTTCCTTTTGGGAAGGGGCCCGCACTCTCCCGCGTCGTCAGCGACTAGGCCGATGCTGTGACGCGGCGCAGCAACCGAGTCAACGGGAGACAGCAGCGAGAATCGGCAAACGCCGATCGACGGCGGCTTTGGTCCGGCCGCGCGCGTTCGATCGCTTGGCTTTCCGTGGAGGCGCGGGCATGAATTGGCCGCATGTCGGATCCGAAGTCACCGCGGGAGACGCGCGCCGCGGCGGACCAGCCGACCGCGATTCGGCGCTGGTGGCAAACACGCGCCGCGATGATGGCCTTCATCGCGCTGGCGGTAGTCCCGCTGCTGTGGCCGGCGATCCCGCCGCTGTCCGATCTGCCCGGCCACATCGGACGGTATCGCATCATGGCGGAGGCAGGCCGGCCGCCGTTGAGCCAGCATTACGCTGTGCATTGGGCGCTGATCGGCAATCTCGGCGTCGATGGGCTGGTGCTTGCCCTCGCCCCGTTGCTGGGCATCGAGTTCGCCGCCAAGATCATCGTCATGCTGATCCCGCTGCTGTCGGTGGCGGCGATGCTGTGGCTGGCGCGCGAGGTTCACGGCCGCGTGCCGGCAACCGCCATGTTCGCGCTGCCGCTCGCTTATGCGTCGCCCTTCCAGCTCGGCTTCGTGAACTTCGCTCTGGCCAGCGCGCTGGTGCTGGCGGCGCTGGCGCTGTGGCTGCGGCTGGCGCGCGAACCGTCCGCCTGGGTCCGCGCGCTCGTCTTCGTACCGATCTCTTGCCTGATCTTCGTCTGTCATTCGTTCGGCTGGGCGATGCTCGGCCTGTTCGTGTTCGGCGCCGAATGGGCGATCGGGCGAAAGGCCGGGCGCTCCGGCGCCGGCGCCGGCGTTCGCGCGGCGTTGATGTGCGCGCCGATGGCGCTCCCGCTCGTTCTCCTGGTGCTCGGCGGTCCCGATCACCTCACAGGCGGCACCGGTGACTGGTTCGACGTCCGGCTCAAATTGTTCTGGGTCGGCTCGCTGCTGCGCGAACGCTGGCAAGTCTATGACGTCCTCTGCGCCATGCTGCTCTATGCCGTCATCGCTTTGGCGTTGCGATCGCGACGGCTTTCGCTCGCACCGGTCCTCGCCGTTCCCGCGCTTCTCGGCGCGGTCGCGTTCGTGCTGCTGCCCGCTTTCTACGCCGGTGGCTCGATGGTCGACATGCGTGTGCTGCCGACGATGGTCGCGCTCGCTCTGCTGGCGATCCAGGTTTCGCCCGGCGACGACAGGCTGGAGGCCAGGATTGCGAGGCTCGCAGCCATTTTTTTCGCAATCCGCCTGGCGACGACCACGCTGGCGTTCGTCCTGTTCGCGCAAAGCCAGATGGCGGCACTCCGCGCGATCGACGCGATGCCGCGGGGCGCGAGCGTGCTGGTCCTGGTCGACGAACCGGCGGCGGACAATTGGACCAATCCACGCCTCGGCCACATCGCCGGGCTGGCCATCGCGCGGCGCCGGATCTTCACCAACGAACAATGGGCGCTCGCCGGCCAGCAACTGGTTCGCCCGCTGCACCCGAGCGCGGCGCCGTTCGATCGCGACCCGTCGCAACTGATCTACCCGGGCACGGTGCCCGGCAGCATGTCGCTGCGGCAGGCGATCGCGACATTCGATCGCCGAACGTTCGGCTATGTGTGGACGGTCGGCTTCCCGAGCGGCGCGGCCTGCGCGGCGGACCTGCGGGTCATCTGGTCCAACGCGAGTTCGACATTGTACCAGGTGACGCCGTCGCCTCAGGCGAAGAGCGCCGCGCCGTGCACGGTCACAACGCTCACCGCGCCGCGCGGTTAGCGCGTCGCGTTATATTTGAGCTGGTCGTCGGTCAGCTGGAAACCGACCAAAGCCTCGAACGTCGCGCGCAACACCGCGTTGCGCACGTCGGGCGCGCTCAGCGGATCGACCGCAGCGGATTCCTTGCCCGCCTTGCGCTTTTCGGTGATGCGGCGCTTGACCTCGTCCGACAGCGTCGCGGCCGAGCGATCGACGCTGGCGGTGGCCGATCCGTTGGCGCTCGCGCGCGTCTGGCCGGCGTCGAAATGGACGACGACGCGGCCGACGCGCTTGGCGACGACGGCGCTGCCGCCCTGAACCACCGTCACGAAATAGGGCAAGGTCACGTCGCGCGCGCCATCGGCGCGGGCGCGCCGCGCGAGAACGGTGAAGGTGACGTTGGTGAGCACCTGAGTGCTCTCGCCGTCATTGTTGCAGGTCGACCGCACGTCGGTCATCGCCGCGACGACATCGATCGCGGTGGCATCGCGGCTGGTCGCGGGATCGAAGGTGGTGAGATCGCCGGTCCCCGCCGGCACGCCGACCGTCGGGCACGGCGTGCGCACCGCGGTGACGCCGGCGCCCGATTCGGAAATGTCGAGTTCGCCACGGCTGGCGCAGCCGCCGAGGACCAGCACGAGAGCGATCGGAGCGGCAAGAAAGCGGGGTGACACGAACGGCAGACCTTTTCGACACGGGAAGGGGCCGCGGCACGCGCCATGGCCCCTGACCTTCACATAAGCGGCCGGCACCATAGGGTCCGAACCCCAGCGCGGCAACAGCCGTGCGCGCGTTTCATTGGCGGCCCATGCGGGGCGCCCGACAATTGCGCGAGCCGCGCTGAAAACCCAGGCCACGGATCGGCAAATGGATCGCGGCCGAGGGGAAGGCAGTGCCTATTTGGTCGCGATCTCGCTGGATTCGACGCGATAGGTTTCGCGAACGAAGGCGCGCGCGGCGGTCTGCGTGCGAAACGCGTCTTCGAGCACTTCGCTCGAGACGAGCGGATAGCCTTGCGAATTGAACCGCGTCGTCCGCACGGTCACGCGAAACACACCTTCCTCGTCTTTGGTCACGAGAAAGGGGCGAACGGGGATTCTCGACATGACTGTCTCCTGAAGGACCCCGCGCGCGCCGGATGCCGGCGCCCGTGCGATCGATAAATGTGGTTTGAAATGCCCCGCGATCGGGAATGACGGCGGTCGCGCCAGGGCCCGGAGGCGGCGCGGTCAATCGCGCCGGGGGCACTTCATGCCGCCGGAGCGATGCGGACTCGCCGCAACGCTCCGGCAACAGGTTAGAGGATGGTTCAGACTGCCTGAAGGTTGACGGCCGACGCCTTGCCGCGCTGGTCGTTTTCGACGTCGTACGACACCCGCTGGTCGGCCTGGAGCGTCGTCATACCGGCGCGTTCGACGGCGCTGATATGGACGAAGCTGTCACTGCCGCCGCCTTCGGGGGAGATGAAGCCGTAACCTTTGTCGACATTGAAGAATTTGACTTTGCCGATGGGCATGAGATGTTCCTTTCACGGAGCGTGGATTGTCCGGACGCACGTGCGACCGGAGCCAAGAAGCGAGAAAAGGAAGAGTCGGCTCGGAAGCGTCGGATTCCGTCGCCTGCGACGATAGCCCTGCTTATATGGGCGTCGTGGGCGAAAAAAGCAATGATGGGTTTGCCGTCCGGCCATCTCGACAGTGGAGCGCTCCTGAAACCGCCTTTGCCTCCGCCGAGCAATCGCGTAGAGCGCCGGCCATGGCTTCCGCCCCGAAAAAAGCTCTCGAGCTGCTGATCGCGGCGCCGCGCGGTTTCTGCGCGGGGGTCGATCGTGCGATCCGCATCGTCGAGCTGGCGATCGAGAAATATGGCGCGCCGGTCTACGTCCGGCATGAGATCGTCCACAACCGGTTCGTCGTCGACGCGCTGAAAGCCAAGGGCGCGATTTTCGTCGAGGAACTCGACGAGGTGCCCGACGGCGTGCCCGTGGTGTTCAGCGCGCATGGCGTGCCCAAGGCGGTGCCGACCAAGGCGGCCGAACGCGGTCTGTCCTATCTCGACGCGACCTGTCCGCTGGTCAGCAAGGTGCATCGCCAGGCCGAGCGGCTGGTGGCGTCGGGCCGGCACATCGTGTTCATCGGCCATGCCGGCCATCCCGAGGTGATCGGCACGTTCGGACAGGTTCCCGAGGGGGCGATGACCTTGGTCGAGACCCTCGCCGATGTCGCGTCCTTCGTGCCGCCCGATCCCGCGACGCTGTCGTTCCTGACCCAGACGACCTTGTCGGTCGACGACACGGCCGAAGTGGTCGCAGCACTCCAGGCCAGATTCCCCGCGATCCAGGCGCCGCGCGGCGAGGATATCTGTTACGCGACGTCCAACCGCCAGGCCGCGATCAAGGCGATTGCCGGCGCGTGCGACGCGGTCCTGGTGCTCGGCGCGCCCAATTCGTCCAATTCGCTGCGGCTGGTCGAAGTGGCCGGGCGTCAGGGTATTCCGTCCAGGCTGATCCAGCGCGCGAGCGATCTCGACTGGGGATTCCTCGACGGCATCAACACCCTGGGCATCACCGCCGGCGCGTCGGCGCCCGAGGCATTGGTGCGCGAATTGGTCGATCGGCTGGCGGAGCGTTTCACGATAACCGAGCGCGAAGTCGAGACGACGCGGGAGACGATCTCGTTCAAGCTCCCGCGCGGGCTAGAGGTTGCGGCATGACGCCGCATTATCGTCACCCCCGCGAAAGCGGGGGCCCATCTCCCGTAGGTGCCGCCATCATCACAACTGTGTTGCTTGCCTCGCCAGCAAGAGATGGGTCCCCGCTTTCGCGGGGATGACGAAGGGGGAAGTCGTTGGCAGTTTACACGCTCGTTTCGGCCGAGGCGCTGGAGGAATTCCTGCTGCGCTACGATGTCGGCGAACTGGTCTCGGCCAAGGGCATCGCCGAGGGCGTCGAGAATTCGAACTACATGGTCGACACGACCAAAGGCCGCTTCATCCTGACGCTCTACGAAAAGCGTGTCGAGGCCGGCGACCTGCCCTATTTCATGGCGCTGCTCGACCATCTCGCCGATCGCGGCAACCCGGTACCGCCGGCGATCAAGGATCGCGCCGGCGAAGCGATCCAGACGCTCCAGGGGCGCCCAGCGTGCCTGATCAAATTCCTGCCTGGCGTGTCGGTCAGCCACCCGACCGCGGCCCAGGCCGAGGCGGCGGGCGCGGCGATGGGCCGGATGCACGCCGGCCTGATCGACTTCGCCGCCGTCCGCGACAATTCGATGGGCGTTCGTACCTGGCGGCCGTTGTTCGATCGCTGCGGCCGCTCGCTCGACGACATGGCGCCCAATCTCCATGCCGAAGCAAGCGCGATGGTCGATCGCGTCGTGCGCGGCTGGCAAGGCGATGGTTTTCCGCAAGGCACGATCCATGCCGACCTGTTCCCCGACAATGTGCTGATGCGGGGCAGCGAGGTCACCGGACTGATCGACTTCTATTTCGCCTGCACCGATGCGCGCATCTATGACCTCGCGGTGATGCACACCGCCTGGTCGTTCGACGCCACCGGTGCGACGCACCACCCGGCGATCGGCGAGGCGCTGATCCGCGGTTATCACCGCACGATGCCGCTGAGCGACGAGGAGCGCGCGGCGCTTCCCGGCTTTGCCGCCGGCGCCTGCATCCGCTTCTTCCTCAGCCGCGCGTGGGACTGGCTCAATACGCCGGCCGACGCGATGGTGACGCGCAAGGATCCGCTCGCTTACTGGCGTCGGCTCAAGGTCTACGATCCCGGCTCCGTGCGCGATTTCAAGTCGCTGGCATGACCGAATTGTCGCATGTCGAAATCGCGACCGATGGCGCGTGCAAGGGCAATCCCGGGCCGGGCGGCTGGGGCGTGCTGATCCGCATGGGCAGCCGCGAGAGGGAATTGTCGGGCGGCGAGAAGCTGACCACCAACAATCGCATGGAGCTGATGGCGGCGATCGAAGGGCTCAACGCCTTGAAGCGCCCGTGCCGCGTGACGCTGTCGACCGACAGCCGCTACGTGATGGATGGCCTGACCAAGTGGATCCACGGCTGGCGCAAGAACGGCTGGAAGACCGCCGACAAGAAACCGGTGAAGAATGCCGATCTATGGCAGGCGCTGATCGACGCGACTGCGCCGCATCGCATCGAATGGGTGTGGGTGAAGGGTCATGCCGGTCATCCCGACAACGAGCGGGCCGACAAACTGGCAAGTGACGCCGCGTTAGTCGCAGCCAAGGGGTAGCGAGGCCCCACGCCCCCGCTAGCGGAAGCGCGCGGGCGTGTAACGATCCCGGTCTATTTCCGCGACGAGTGGATCGGGCGCGGTGCCGAGCAGCAGCGACGCCGCGACCAGCGAGGCGGCCGGCGCGGTCTGGATGCCGAACCCACCCTGCCCCGCGCACCAGAAGAAGCCCGGCACGTGGTTGTCGAAACCATAGACCGGCAGGCGGTCGGGCGCGAAGCTGCGCAACCCCGCCCAGCTACGTTCGACACGCTCGATTTTCCAGTCGACGACGTGTTCGAGCCGGTCGATCGCGATCGCGATGTCGATTTCCTCGGGCTGGACGTCGCCCGGCTCGCTCGGCACCTCGTCATGCGGGCTCAGCCATAGCCGCCCGCCCGATTCGGGCTTGAAATAGAAGTCCCCGCCGATGTGCGCGACATGCGGCGCATCGTCCGGCACCGGCGGATCGACGCGAAGCTGGACCAGCGCGCGGCGCAGTGGCTGGATGCCGATCGGCGCGACCCCGGCGATCGCCGCGACGCGATCGACCCAGGCGCCGGCCGCGTTGACCAGTATCTTCGCCGCGAAGCCGCCCGCCTTCGTCTCGAGCCGCCACGCATCGCCGCTCCGCGACGCCGCGGTCAGTCCGGCGTCGAGCACCAGGTCGGCGCCCGCCTTTTTCGCGCGCGACAGCGCGGCGGCGTGGAGGCCGGCGACGTCGATATAGGCGCAGCTCGGCTCCCACACCGCGAGAGTCCATTCGGGGCGCAGGCCGGAAATGCGGTCGCGTGGATCGACCAATGTCAGATCGACGCCGGTACCGGCGAATTCGGCCAGCATCGCCTCGATCTGATCGCGTTCCTCTTCGCGGCCGATGTGCAGCCCCCCCAACGGCTGGAGGAACCCGCCGGCGTCGAGCATCGCGCGTGACGCCGCGGTCAGCGGCTGAATCGCCAGGCCGCCATAGGTCTCTTCCCAGAACGCCGCCGATCGTCCGGTGGCGTGATAGCCGGCGATATCCTCGGCTTCAAGGATCAGGACGCTGGCGTGCGGCGCGACCTCAGCCGCGAGCGCGGCGCCGGCGATCCCGGCGCCGATGATGGCGATGTCGTAGGTCATTGTTGCGCTCGCGCAGAAAGGAAGATGTCGATTTCCCCCAAGGCGCGATTGCGGACAGGGTCAACCTCGCGCAGGATTTCGTGCGCGCTTTCCTTGCCGAACCGGACCAGCCGGGCATCGGGCAGCAGCCCGGCGACCTTGATCGCGTCGGCCGCGCGAACCAGCTTGTCGGCCTCGGCGACCAGCACCAGCACCGGCGCCTTGACCAGTTTCACGCGCTTGCTGGCGCGCAATCGTCGCGTCGATTCGAACGCGCGCACGACCCAACGCCAGCTCGGCGGGCCCAATTGAATCTCGGGTTTCCGGTCCCACCACCACGGCTCATCCGAATAACGGTCGGGATCGTGGGTCAGCAGCGACAGCCGCGAATCGGTGGTGCCCGGCTTCTCATTCGATTTCCAGGCGCGGCGCCTGGGATCGCCGAGCTTCATCGCGATGTCGGCAACCCGCTCGCCGAACCCGGCGCTGATCGGCGCGTGCAGCCCCATCATCGGCGCGATCAGCACCGCCGCATCGGGTTCCGCGAGCACCTTGGCGAGCGCGCGGCAGACCAGATGCCCGCCCATCGAATGCCCCATCGCGACATGCGGTCCCGGCGTGGCGGCCACCCAATCCCGCCAGAACGCGCCATAATCGGCGAGATAGGTCCCGAACCGGTCGATGTCGCCGACATGCGGGTCGTCGGTCAGCCGCCCCGATCCACCCTGACCGCGCCAGTCGAACGAGGTGACCGCCCAACCCTGGTCATGCCAGTGATGGAAGGCCTCGAGATACTTCTCGAAAATGTCGCCGCGCCCGCCCTGGAACAGGATCGATCCGCGCGGAACAGCGGCGCCGGACGGCCAGTCGAACCGGCGCAATTGCCAGCCGTCGGGGGCGGTCCAGAACGATATCGAGCTGCCGTCGGGATAGGATCGGCGCGCGCTTTCGGAAGATACCATCCACGCTGGTTACTTTTTAGAAAGCCATGCCGTCTAGGTCTGTGATCAGATGGGCTGGGGAATTCTGCCTTATGTGCTCGGGGGAGCACTCGTTCTGATCCTGCTGTCGGCGGGCATCGAGGACGCGCGCACCCGAGAGATCGCCAATTGGAAGAACGCCGCGATCGCCTTGACGGCACCCGCCTGGTGGTGGGTGCAGGGCTTTGGCTGGGTCGACGTGGCGTGGCAGGTCGGCACCGCGATCGGCGTGTTCGCGCTGTTCGCCGGCGCCTTTCATTTCGGCTGGATGGGCGGAGGCGACGTCAAGATGATCGGCGCGCTCGCGCTGTGGCTTCCCGGCCAGACCCTTTTCTACATGCTGATGATCATGTCGATCATCGGCGGTCTGCTGACGCTGATCATGATGTTCGACCATTGGCGCCGCAAAGCGCCGGGGGCCGTCGAGACGCCGTACGGCGTCGCGATCGCAATCGCATCGATGATCGCGCTCGGTGAACCGATATTTAACCACTTTGCGTAGATTAACGGCGATCAAACCGGGTTCATCGCCACAACGGGGCACGAAGCGTCATGGATAGTCGGAAGATCATTTTGCTGGTTGGCGCGCTCTTCGTCGCCGCCATCACCGCGTTCATGGCGCGCAGCCTGATCGTCGGATCGAGCGCGCCCGTGGCCTCGGCCCAGGCGCCCGCGCCGGTCGTGACGGGCACGGAAGTGCTTGTCGCCACCAAGGCGCTGCCGATCGGCACGATCCTGGATGCGACCAGCTTCAAATTTCAGCCCTGGCCGAAGGAACTGGTCGAGAACGCTTACTACCTCCGCAAGGACGGGTTCGACCCCAAGAGTCTGCAGGGCACCGTCGTGCGCTCGGTGATCACCGCCGGCCAGCCGCTGACCCAGGGCGCGGTGGTCAAGCCGGGCGATCGTGGCTTCCTCGCCGCGGCGCTGACGCCGGGCATGCGCGCGGTCACCTTTCCGGTCCGCAACGAGAATTCGGTCGCGGGCTTCGTGTTCCCGGGTGACCGCGTCGACCTGATGCTGGCGCAGACGGTGTCCGGTGGCGGCGACGGCCCGCCGCTCAAGGTCGCCGAGACGATCATGAAGAATCTGCGCGTGCTGGCGACCGATCAGCGCACGACCAGCGATGTCGACGATCAGGGCAAGACCGTGGTCCGCAACATCTCGATGGTGACGATCGAGGCGACGCCCGCGATCGCCGAAAAGATTTCCGTGGCACGCTCGCTGGGCGACCTGTCGCTGGTGCTGCGCCCGTTGGCCGACTCGGCCTCCGAGCTCGACCAGGCGATCGCCGATGGCTCGGTGAAAGTGCCCGACGGCAAGGATCCGGCCGCCGAAAAGGCGATGCTGGCCAACGCCGAAGTCCAGCCGATGGCCGGCAAGAGCACCTTTGCCACCGGCGCCGACGTGTCGCGTTTCCAGCGCCGCACGGTGCCCGGCAAGGCCGAATCGGGCACCGCTCCGGCCGGTACCGGCGGCTATCCGGGTGGAAGCAATACAGGTCCCGTGGTGCGTGTCATCCGCGGGAACAACGTGACCGACGTATCGACCGGTCGTGGGGGGAAGAAGTGATGCAAGCGACAATCGTACTGAACCGGATCGTGGCGGCGACCGTCGCCACGGCGCTGGTCGCGACCATGCCGGTCGATGCCGCCGGACGGCAAGCCGCGCGCCGTGCGCCGGCCAAGTCGGTCAAGACGGCCCGCGTCGGCGGCCTGCCGCCGGGCACGCAGCGCCCGACCACCGAGGTGCTGCTGTCCACCGGCCAGGGTCAGGTCATCACCTTGCCAGCCGACGCCGCCGATGTCTGGGTCGCCAATCCTACCGTCGCCGATGTCGATGTCAGCAACCCGCGGCAGATCCGCCTGTTCGGCAAGGATTTCGGCGAGACCACGGTGTTCGTCACCGCCGCCAGCGGCCGCGTGATCTATTCGACCAACGTCCGCGTCGCGCAGAACCTGACCTCGATCGACCGCATGATGAAGGCGGCCATGCCGGACGCCGACATCAAGGTCCTGACGGTCGGCCAGATCGCGGTGCTGACCGGAACGGTCGCGGCGCCCGCCGACATCGCCCAGGCGCAGTCGATCGTTACCGCGCTGCTCAATCCCGGCGTCGATGCCAGCAGCCCGACAGCGCAGCTCAAGATCGCGGTGATCAACCGCCTGCGCACGGCGACGCCGCTACAGGTCAATCTGCAGGTCAAGATCGCCGAGGTCAGCAAAGCGTTCGCCAAGGACATTGGCAACAACATGCTGACCAAGGACAATACCGGCGGGTTCAACTTTGGCGTCGCGACGGGCCGGTCTCCCGGATCGCTCACGCCGACCCAGCTCTCCACCTATCCGACGGCGCACATTCCGCTGCCCAATGGCGGCTATGTCGACGGCCCGTACAATCCGGCGACCGGCCAGTTCATCAATCCGAGCAGCACCTCGGTCGCGACGCTTACCAAGGGCGCCGGAAATACCACCCTGGGCTTTGCGGGGCGCCTGTTCGGCCTCGACATCCTGTCGGCGCTCGACCTCGGCGAGACCGATGGCCAGGTGACCACGCTCGCCAATCCGAACCTGACCGCGCTGTCGGGCGAAACCGGCTCGTTCCTGGCCGGCGGCGAGATCCCGATCCCGATCAGCCAGGGGTTGGGCGCGGTGTCGGTCGAATACAAGCAATATGGCGTCAGCCTGTCCTACACCCCGACCGTGCTCGCGGACGGCCGCATCTCGATGCGCGTCCGCCCCGAAGTATCCGAATTGTCGGCCGCCGGCGCGGTGACGATCAACGGCGTCACCATCCCGGGGCTGTCGACGCGGCGCGCGGAAACGACGGTCGAGCTCGGTTCGGGCCAGTCGATGGTGATCGGCGGGCTGTTGTCCAACAGCACCAACAACCAGATCGACAAGGCCCCCGGTATCGGCGACGTGCCGGTGCTCGGCGCGCTGTTCCGCTCGACCAGCTGGAAGCGCAACGAGAGCGAGTTGATGATCGTCATCACGCCCTATCTGGTGAAGCCGGTCAACGCGAACCAGATCGTCCTGCCGACCGACGGCTACAAGGCGCCGACCGACCTCGGTCGCGTGTTCCTCGGCCGTCTCGGCGAAGGCTCGACCGGCGGCGACCGGCCCAAGCCGACCATGGCTGCACCGTCCACGGTCGGTCCGACGCTCGGCGCCAGCGCGCCGGTGCCGGCCGCGCCGAACGGCCCGCAGCCCGCGCCCGATCCGGCCTTGCTCGATAAGAAGGCGATGCTGCCGAAGAAATCGAAGGCCGGCGACCCCACGGTCGCCCCCGGATTCAGCCTGTAATGTTGCCAGCGAGGGACAGTCACATCATGCGTACGATCCTAATCGCCGCCCTCGCCGCTCCCGCGTTGATGCTCGGGGGCTGTGGGACGCTCAATCGCGGCGTCGACTCGATCAAGCAGCCGGTGGTCAGCCGCACCGACTATGTGTTCGACGCACAGTCGACCATGGCCGGCCTGGCGCCTGGTGAAGCCGACCGCGTCGCCGGCTGGCTGGCGACGATGAAGCTGCGCTACGGCGATCAGGTTTCGGTCGACGATCCCAATCCCTATGGCTCGCGCGCGCGCGCCGAGATCGCCGAGATCGTCACCGGCTATGGCCTGCGGCTGTCCGACCGTGCCCCGATCACCAGCGCGCCAATGGCGGCCGGCATGGTCCGCGTCGTCCTCAGCCGTGCCACCGCGACGGTGCCGGGCTGCCCCGATTTCACGCGGAGCGGGTCGAGCGAGTTCGAAGGCAGCGCGACGTCCAATTTCGGCTGCGCCAGCAATGCCAGCCTGGCCGCGATGGTCGCCAATCCGCTCGATCTGGTTCGCGGCCAGGCCGACCCCAACACCACCGATCCGATCACGTCGGCCCGCGCGATCAACAATTATCGCAAGGCCGCGCCGACCGGTAACGGCGGCACCACCACCAAATCCGAATCGACTGGAGGCAAATAAGATGAACGCGCCGTGGAAACCCGCTGGCGTCGCGCATCGCGAGCCCTTCGTCGCCTATGTCTGCGACGAGACGACCGCCGAAGCGCTGCGTCCGATCGTCGGTGAGATGGGCTGGTCGACCGAGAAGGTGAACAAGGGCGGGCTGCGCAACGCGGTCCAGTCGCTGTCGGTCTCGGCGAGCCCGCAAGTGCTGTTCGTCGACCTCTCCGAATCGGGCGATCCGCTCAACGACATCAACGCGCTGGCCGAAGTCTGCGAGCCAGGCACCGTCGTCATCGCGGCGGGCCAGGTCAATGACGTCCGCCTGTATCGCGACCTGACCGCGAGCGGGATCCAGGACTATCTGCTCAAGCCGCTCAATCCCGATGTGCTGCGCGAAGCCTTTGGCAGCGCGCAGTCGGTGTTGAACGCGCCGCGCCTGAACGAGACCTCGCCCGACCGTCCGCATTCCGCGACCGCGGTGATCGGCGCGCGCGGCGGCACGGGTGCCTCGACCATCGCCACCTCGGTCGCCTGGTTGTTGAGCGACAAGGGCGGCCGCACCACGGCATTGCTCGACCTCGACGTGCATTTCGGCACCGGCGCGCTGGCGCTCGACCTCGAGCCGGGCCGCGGCCTGACCGACGCGATCGAGAATCCCAGCCGTATCGACGGGCTGTTCATCGAACGCGCGATGGTCAAGGCCAGCGAGCGTTTGGCGGTGCTGTCGGCCGAAGCGCCGATCAACTCGCCGATGATGACCGACGGTTCCGCTTTCTACCAATTGCAGGAAGAAATGCGCGCCGCGTTCGAATGCACCGTCGTCGATCTGCCGCGTGCGCAATTGATCGCGCACCCGCATCTGATCAGCGACATCCAGACCGCGGTGGTCGTCACCGAGCTGACGCTGGCCGCCGCGCGCGACACGATCCGTATCCTGTCATGGTTGAAGTCCAACGCGCCGGGGACCCAGGTGCTGGTGGTCGCCAACCGCGTGCCCGCCGGCGGTCAGCTGGAGATCAATCGCAAGGATTTCGAAGGCTCGATCGAACGCCGTATCGATTTCGTCATTCCTTATGACCAGAAACTGGCGGCGCAGGCGGCCAAGCTTGGCAAGCCGCTGGCCGAGGCGGGCAAGGGATCGAAGACGGTCGCCCCGATCGGCGAGCTCGCCGGCCGGCTGTTGGCGGTCGGCGACGCGGCCGAGCCCGCGGGCAAGGCGGCGGGCAAGAAGGGTGCGGGGAAATCGGCCGGTCAGTCGTTGATGGGCAAGTTCGCCGATCTCAAGTCGATGATGCCGGGCAAGAAAGCCGTGAAGTCGAATTGAATTGAATTGACCGGGGGCCGGCCCATCCGGGCCGGCACGAACAAGTGGAGCGTCTGAGCGATGCCATTGGTGCCGCTGATCACGGTGATTGCAGGGGCGGCGACCATGCTGTTGCTGCTGGCGTTCGCCTTTGCGGGCCCGTCGGCGGCAAAGGCACAGTCGCGCCGCCTGGTCTCCCTGCGCGAACGCCATAGCGGCGCCGCCAGCGAGGCGGCGATGAACGCGCAGATGCGCCGCATCACCGGCAAGCGCGACAGCAACATGGACACCGCGATGATGCGGTTCCTGCCGCGTCCCGCCGTGCTCAAGAAGCGCCTGGCGATGACGGGCAAAAACTGGACCGTCGGCCAATATGGTTTGGCGACGTTCGGCATCATCCTGGTCATCGCCTCTCTGATGATGCTCCGCGGCGCGCCGATCGCGATCTCGGTCCTGATCTCGGTCGTCATCGGCGGTGGCCTGCCGCATTTCGTGGTCGGCTATTTCATCAAGCGCCGGGTCAACAAGTTCACCGCCAAATTCCCCGACGCGATCGAATTGCTCGTGCGCGGCCTGCGCTCGGGCCTGCCGATCAGCGAGACGATGGGCGTGGTCGGCGCCGAAGTGGCCGGTCCGGTCGGGGAGGAATTCCGCGCGGTATCCGACAAGATGAAGATCGGCCGCACGATGGACGCGGCGCTGCAGGAAACCGCGGACCGGCTCGGCACGCCCGAATTCCAGTTCTTCGTCATCTCGATCGCGATCCAGCGCGAGACCGGCGGCAACCTGGCCGAAACGCTCGCCAACCTTGCCACGGTGCTGCGTCAGCGCGGGCAGATGAAGCTCAAGATCAAGGCGATGTCGTCCGAATCCAAGGCCTCGGCCTATATCGTCGGCTCGCTGCCGTTCATCGTGTTCGGCCTGATCATGTGGATCAGCCCGGGCTATATGGGCAATTTCTTCGTCGATCAGCGTCTGATCGTCGCCGGTATCGGCGGCTTCATCTGGATGGCGCTGGGGGGCCTGATCATGGCCAAGATGGTCAATTTCGAGATCTGAGGCCATGGAACCGCACCACACAACCCTTCTCGGCGTCGACGTCCTCTGGGTAGGCACCATGCTTGCCGGGGTGGCCGCGTTCGCCGTCCTGCTCGCGATCTACGCCGCGACCACCGTGCGCGATCCGATGGCGCGGCGCGTCAAGGCGCTCAACGATCGCCGCGAACAGTTGAAGGCGGGCATCACCGCGTCGACCAGCAAGCGTCGCGCGAAACTGGTCCAGAAGAACGAGACCACCGATCGTATCCGCAGCATCCTGTCTGGCCTCAAGGTGCTGCAGGACAGCCAGCTCAAGGTCGCGCAGACCAAATTGCTCCAGGCCGGCATCCGCAAGAAGGAATATGCCGTCGCGGTCATTTTCGGCCGGCTGATCCTGCCGATCCTGTTCGGCCTGCCGATGCTGTATTTCGTCTATGGCACCGACGCCTTCGCCACCTGGTCGCCGCTCAAGCAATACGGCCTCGTCGCCGGCGCCTTCATCCTGGGCTACAAAGGCCCCGACCTCTACCTCAAGAACAAGATCTCGAAGCGTTCGTCGGCGATCCGCAAGGGCCTGCCCGACGCGCTCGACCTGTTGGTGATCTGCGCCGAGGCCGGCCTGACCGTCGACGTCGCCTTCCATCGCGTGTCGAAGGAACTGGGTCGCGCTTATCCCGAACTGGGCGACGAATTCGCGCTGACCGCGATCGAGCTCGGCTTCCTGTCCGATCGCCGCCAGGCGTTCGAGAACCTGTCGATGCGCGTCGACCTCGACGCGGTCAAGGGCGTGGTCACGACCATGATCCAGACCGAGAAATACGGCACCCCGCTCGCCTCCGCGCTGCGCGTGCTGTCGGCCGAATTCCGCAACGAGCGCATGATGCGCGCCGAGGAAAAGGCCGCGCGCCTGCCCGCGATCATGACCGTGCCGCTGATCCTGTTCATCCTGCCGACGCTGTTCATCGTCATTCTGGGCCCGGCGGCATGCAGCATCAACGACGCCTTCCTGCACGGCGGCCACTGATCCCGATATACCCCCTCCCGCATCCGGGAGGGGGTAATGCTTGCCCCGCCCGGCAACCGGGCGCAGCATGACGCGTTGACATCCCAACAGGGAGAGACGCGATGCTGTTCACCGACCCCAATCAGATCGCCGTGGTCGTACTGGTCCTGATCGTCGGACTGGTCCTCGGGCTGATGCTGGCGCCCAAGGGTACCAAATGGCGTACCCGCTATGAAGCCGAGCGCGACGCGCATGCCGCCTATCGCCAGGACACCGACGCCAAGATGCGCGACCGCGACGCGCTGACCACCAATCGCGACGCCTATGTCCGCGATCTGGAGAGGACCAAGGTCGATCTGACCGCCGCGAATGAGAAACTTGCGGCGGAGAATGCGGAGTTGAGGGCAAGGGCGGTTTGACGCAATCTCCCTCTCCCCTTGTGGGAGAGGGAGGGAGCGGCGCAGCCGCGGAAGGGTGAGGGGGAGTCACGAGCGATATCGCCTGTGACTCCCCCCTCACCCTTCCCACTCGCCTCCGGCTCGCGGGCCCCTTCCCTCTCCCACAAGGGGAGAGGGAAAATCATCCTCTAACTCAACGCCTTGCAGCTCGACTTCTTCCTCGCGGCATCGATCGCCCCGAACCGCGTGCGATCGGGTGCCAGGATGCGGAGCAGGGCGATCCCCGTCGTGCCGTTGACACGGACCGCGGTCATGCCGTCGGGCACCGGCTGGCCGGGCTGGGCGATCGCGACGCGGATCGGCTGGTTGCCGGCGTCGATATTGTTGCGGACATAAGCGACATCGGTGCGTGAATCGAAGATCGACAGCGACCAATAGAGCGCGGGCACTGGTTCGATATCGACCAGCACGGGGCCGTTCGACAGGTCGAACGGACAGGAAGAATAAGCGAGGTCCGGGCTCGGCCGGACGATCGCGCGCACCTTGTCAGTGGCGAGCGGCACCGCGACCATCCTATTGTATCCCACGCCCTTGGCGATGCGGTGCGTGGCGAGCTCCATCAGCACGCGCGGGAATTGCGCCAGTGCGACATGATAGACGACGAACGCCAGCGCCGCCCCCAACAGCAGCGGGAAGAGCCAGCG
>DASVNU010000230.1:0-9619 GCA_036383655.1 Sphingomonas sp.
GGAACACGTCCGGGGTGACGGACGGGAAAGGTCACGCTAGCGTCACATTCGATGGCCGATTTGAAGCTCGATCAGTTCCTGCCCTACCGTCTTTCGGTCGTGTCCAACCGCGTGTCGGCGGCGATCGCGACCGCCTATGACCGGTTGTTCGGGCTCAAGATTCCGGAATGGCGGTTGATCGCGGTTATTGCGGAAGGACCGGGGATCACCCAGCAGGCATTGGGTGTGGCGACGCGGATGGACAAGGTGACGGTGAGCCGTGCAGCGCAAGCGCTGGTCGAGCGCGGGCTGGTCGCGCGCACGCCCAACGAAGGCGACCGGCGATCGCATCTGCTCGCGCTGACCGCGACCGGGCGGCTGCTCTACGACCAGGTCGCGCCCAAGGCGCTCGAACTCGAGGCCAAGATGCTCGAACAGCTCGACGCCGGCGAACGCCTGGCCCTGTCGGCGATGCTCGATCGTATCGAGGCGGCGGCGAGCGAAGTCGCACCCGAAGGCGTCGGGGCCGATTGAGGGTGAACCGAACGGGCTTCGGCGCGTTGGCAGGCGCGAAGGGGGCGAAGGACGACCTCCGACAAGGGGCTGTCGTGTCGCGTCTGGTATCGCATTACTGTCTGGCTATCGCGGCATGCGCTGTCGTTCCCGGAGCCTTGGTGGCGCAGCAGGTTCCGGCCACCACGCGGCCCGATGCCGCAGCGCTGAGAGATCAGGCCACACCGGTTGCGACTCCGCCCGACGCGGCGGATCAGAAAAGGGCGCGGCAAGCGGGCGAGCCCCAGCCTGTTCCGACGCCGACCAGCGATCCGCTCGGCGACAAGCCGATCGTGCCCGACGATCAGTTCGACAAGTCGCTGCCGCCGCTGTCCAACGACATCAACGCGCCGCTCGAGCCGATCCCGCAGGATGCACCGTTCACCCCGCAGACCGCGGACAAGGCACCGCCCAGCGTCACGCCGCCGGCGACGTCAGCGCCCGACGTGCCGCCGGGAACCTTGCCGCCAGCGCCCGAGCCCGCGCCCGAACTCGCCGAACCGCTTCCCACGCTCGACAGCTACAATACGACGCCGGTGACCGAAGTCGCCGACGTGACCGGCGGCAAGGGTGCGGAACTGCGCTACGATACCGTCGTCAACGGCCTCGGCGACCTCGGTCTCGACGACGATTTCAAGACTTTTTCAGCGTTGAGGAAGGGCGGCGGCAAGGCGGCCAACGCCGCGATGGTGGCGGCGCGCGGGCGCGAGGACGAGGCATTGGCGGTCAGGCTGATGCATTCGCGCGGCTATTACGATGCCACCGCCTTGTCGTCGGTCGAGAGCATCCCCAGCCAACCCGGCCGCGTTCGGGTGGTGATCAATGCGGTGCCGGGCAAGCAATATACCTTCGCGTCGGTCAACGTCGATTCGCAGCCAGTGGTGCCGGGCGACCTGATCACCAGGAACCTGCCGCTCAAGGTCGGCCAGCCGATCGACGCGGTTCGGGTTCAGGGCGCCGAGGCCAATGTCACCTTGGAGATGGGGCGTAACGGCTATCCGTTCGTGCATCTCGGTACGCGCGACATCCTGCTCGACGAAACCGCCTTTACCGGCGACTATACCTTGCCGGTCGACACCGGCCCGCGATCGAGCTTCGGGGATGTCAGCACCAGCGGCCGGCTCGCCTTCGGGCCCGACCACATCCGCATCCTGCGGCGGTTCAAGCAGGGCGACCTCTACAACACCGACAAGGTCGATGATCTGCGCAAGGCGCTGGTCGCGACCGGGCTGTTCTCGACGGTGACCGTCGAACCGCTCGATACGGGGAAGACGGCGGCCGACGGCACCCGGATCGTCGACCTCGCGGTGACCCAGCGTGTCGGGCGGACGCGCTCGATCGCGGCGACCGGCGGCTACAGCACCGGTGAGGGGATCAAGCTCGCAGGCACGTTCACCGCGCGCAACGCCTTTCCGCCCGAAGGCGCGTTCATCGTCGGCGCGGTCGCCGGCACGCAGGAGCAGAGCGGCACGGTCACCTTCCGCCGTTCGGACTGGAAGCAGCGTGATCGCACGCTCTCGTTCGGGCTCAGCGCGGGGCATAACAATTACGATGCGTTCGACGCGGCGACCCTCTCGCTGTTCGGTCGCGTCTCGTACGATTCGACCCCGATCTGGCAGAAGCGGATCACTTATGCTTATGGCTTCGAACTGACCGGGACCAACGAGAGCATCTACAATTTCAACCTCGGCAAGCGCGATCGCGGAACCTATTTCATCGCCGCGCTGCCGCTCAATATCCAATGGGACACGTCGGACGATCTGCTCAATCCGACCAAGGGGTATCGCGTCAAGCTGACGCTCAGCCCGGAAACGTCGGTGCGCGGGCCGATCCGACCCTATGCCCGCACCATGATCGACGCGAGCGCCTATTATCCGGTGACGAGCAGCATCGTGCTGGCCGGGCGGGCGCGGGTCGGCTCGATCCTGGGCGTTGCGCGCGACGACCTGGCGCCGTCGCGGCGTTATTATGGCGGCGGCGGCGGGTCGGTGCGCGGTTATGGTTATCAGCGGCTGGGCCCGTTCGATCCCAATGGCGATCCGGTCGGCGGGCGCAGCGTCAACGAATTCGCGATCGAGGCGCGCTATCGCTTCGGCAATTACGGGATCGTGCCGTTCATCGACGGCGGCAATTCTTACGCCAGCTCGATGCCCAAGTTCACCGACTGGAAATTGGGCGCGGGCATCGGCGGGCGGTTCTACACCAATTTCGGACCGATCCGTGTCGACGTCGCCACCCCGCTCAACAAGCGCAAGGGTGACTCGCGGATCGCGCTCTACATCTCGATCGGTCAGGCGTTCTGATGGTCGACGAGACGCCGCAGGCCGAGACGCCCGAAACCGAGATCGTGGTGATGAAGCGACCATGGTGGCTGCGGCTGGCGCGCGGCGTCATCATTCTGTGCGTGGCGATCCTGGCGCTATTCGCCGCGGTCTATTTCGGGCTCGACACCGCGCCGGGTCATCGTTTCATCGTTTCGCGCCTCGAACGCTACAAGACCGAGACCGGGCTCAACATCAAGGTCGGACGGATTCGCGGCTCGATCTACGGCAAGATGGAACTGCTCGACCTCAGGGTCAGCGATCCCAAGGGCGTGTTCCTGACCGCGCCGGTGGCGACGATCGACTGGAACCCGTTCCAGTTCCTGTGGAACCATATCGACGTCAATTCGATGGCCGCGCCGCTGGTGACGATGGAGCGATCGCCCGCCTTGCTGCCCGGCGATCCCAACGCGCCGATCCTGCCCGACGTCAATATCGATATCGGTAGCCTGAAGGTCGATCGGCTGGTGCTCAAGCCGGTGGTGACCGGGCAGGCGCATATCATCCGCCTGAATGGCGTCGCGCATATCGCCGACCGCCGCGCGCTACTGATCGCCAATGCCGATGCGATACGCGGACCGGGGATAGCGGGCGGCGACCGGTTGCGGCTGGTGCTCGACGCACAGCCCGATGCGAACAAGCTCGGCATCCGCGTGCGGTTCGACGCGCCGGCCGACGGCGTCGCGGCGAGCATGACCGGGGTCAAGGCGCCGATGGCGATCCGCGTCGGCGGCGCCGGCGACTGGAAATCGTGGAAAGGGAAGGGCGTCGCCGCGCTCAACGGCCAGTCGCTCGCCAATCTCGATCTCGGTGCGCAGGACGGCACCTTCTCGATCAAGGGCGTGACGCATCCTGGCCTCTATCTGAAGGGGCCGGTCGAGCGGCTGACCGCGCCGGGGCTCAATGTGGACATTGTCTCGACGCTGGAGAAGCGCAAGGCGACGACGCGGATGACGCTCAAATCCTCGGCGGTGGCGGTGGCGGCGAACGGGCTGCTCGATCTGGGCGAGAACAAATTCGGGAATTTCGTCGTCGATGCGCGGCTGCTGACGCCCGGCGCGATGCTGCCCAATCTGTCGGGCCGCGACGTGATGACGCATTGGACGCTCGACGGGCCATTCGCGACCCCGACCGTCGGCTACAATCTCAGCGCCGCGGCGATCGCGTTCGGTGGTACCGGGCTCGAAGGGCTGACCGCTTCGGGCAAGGCGACGGTCGATGCCAAGCATGTCCTGATCCCGGTCAATGCACGCGCGCGCCGCGTCACCGGTTTGAATGCAGCTGCCGGCATGCTGCTGACCAACGTTACCGCGGTCGGTGACTTCGCTTATTCCAACGGCAAGCTTCTATCCGACAATCTGAAGATCAAATCCGACAAGATCGACGCCACCGCGATCGTCGTCGCCGATCTGCCGAGCGGGCATTATACCGGCGCGCTGAAGGGGCGGGTCAACAACTACACGATCGACGGGATCGGCATCGTCGACCTGACCACCGACGCCAAATTGGTGTCGATGCCCAGGGGCGGGTTCGGCATCACCGGGCGGATCGCGGCGAAGACGCGGCGGATCTTCAACTCGGGCGCGGAAAGCTTCCTCGGCGGGCAGGCGATCGTCACCAGCGACGTCGGCTATGGCACCGATGGCGTCTTCACCTTCTCCAACGTCAGGCTAGCCGCGCCGCGTTTCACTATCTATCGCGGTTCGGGCAGCTATCGCCCTGACGGCCAGATCAGTTTTGTCGGCGACGCGCGTTCCAAGGATTACGGTCCGATCAACGCGAAGGTGACCGGGACGGTAGCGGCGCTGGTGATCGTGATCCACGCGCCACATCCGGGAGTCGGTGTCGGCCTCGCGGGGCTCGAGGCGACGATCCGTGGTAAGGGCGATGCCTATGCCATCGTCGCCAGGGGCACGACCGACTACGGCCCGTTCGCCGCCAATGTGCTGGTCAGGAGCGGCAAGACGCTGGCGATCCAGGTCAATCAGGGCAGCACGTTCGCGGGCATGAACCTGACCGGCGCGCTGGAGCAAACCGCGGCGGGGCCGTTCGCGGGCAAGCTGCAATTCGCCGGATCGGGGATCAACGGCACCGCGACCTTGGGCGCCGAGGGCAAGGTGCAACGCGCCGACATCGCCGCGCGCGCCTATAATGCGACCATCCCGGGCAATGCCGACTTCACCATCGGTCGCGCGATCGTCAGCGCCAGCGTGGTGCTCTATCCCAGCGCGCCGCGCGTGCTGGCCGATATCCAGGTCGGCAACATGCGGTACGGCGCCACTGTCTTCCAGGCAGCCCGCGCCAAGATCGACTATTCGAACGGCAGCGGCACCGCGCAGGCGGTGATCGCCGGGTCGTCGGGCGTGCCGTTCAGCATGGGCGTCAATGCCCGGCTGCAGCCCAAGCTCTGGCTGGTCGCGATATCGGGCAAGGCCAATGGCATCGGTTTCCGGACGCCGCACGCGGCGCAGATCGAGCCGCTCGACGGCGAATATCGCCTGCTCCCGAGCCAGATCGATTTCGACAAGGGCAGCGCGCGGATCGCGGGGACCTATGGCAAGGGGCTGTCGCTTCAGGCGCGGCTCGACAAGCTCGATCTGTCGGTCGCCAATGCGCTGGTGCCCAATCTCGGCATCGACGGCAGTGCGACGGGCAGTATCGATTATGTCCAGCCGGCGGGCGCGGTGGTGCCCAATATCGATACGCGGCTGGCGATCGCCAACTTCACGCGGTCGAGCGCGGTGATCGTGTCCGAGCCGGTCGACATCCAGGTCCTCGGTCGGCTGACCGAGGAGGGCGGGGACGCGCGCGCGCTGGTCAAGCGCGGCGCCACGACGGTCGGTCGGCTGCAGGCGCGGCTGGCGCCGCTCGGCGGCGGCGCGAGCTGGATGGACCGGCTCTACGCCGCGCCGCTATCGGGCGGAATCCGCTATAACGGGCCGTCGGGCGTGCTGTTCTCGCTCGCCGGGTTGCCGGGACAACAGGTTGCGGGCGGCGTCGTCGTCGCGGCGGATTTCTCCGGCCGGCTGGGAACGCCGCAGCTCAACGGCATCGTGCGCGGCGACAATCTGACCTATGTCAATTCGAACTACGGCACCAAGCTGACCCAGATGAAACTCGCCGGGCGCTTCACCAACGACCGGCTCGAGATCAGCCAGTTGAACGCCAAGGCGGGTAACGGCACGGTCGAGGCGAACGGCTGGGTCGGGCTGTCGGCCGACCAGAATTTCCCGATGAACCTCAACGCCAAGCTCGACAACGCGGCGCTGGCGAGCGGCGATTCGCTCGGCGCGACCGCGACCGGCACGCTGACGGTCACCAACGGCCAGCAAGGCGGGCTGATCAAGGGCGACCTGACGATTCCCAACGCACGCTACGAAGTCGTCTATCAGGGCCAGGCCGAGGTCGAGGAACTCAAGGGCATCCGTCGCAAGAGCGACCCGCCGCGCCCGCACGTCGCGCCCAAGCCGCCGAGCAGCTATGCGCTCGATATCCGCATCCGCGCCGACGACCAGATTTTCGTCACCGGCATGGGGCTCGAATCCGAATGGCGGATGTTCATGCGCGTCGGCGGCACCTCGACCACGCCGATCGTGACCGGCAACGCGACGATCGTCCGCGGCACCTATAATTTCGCGGGCAAGCGCTTCGACATCGATCGCGGCAACGTGCGGTTCAACGGCGGCGCGCTGTCGGATCCGACGATCGACATCTCGGCGTCGACCACCACCAACGGCATCAACGCGATCATCAACATCTCGGGCACCGGCCAGCGGCCGCAAGTCGCGTTCACCTCGTCGCCCGCGCTGCCGCAGGACGAGGTGCTCAGCCGGTTGCTGTTCGGGTCGAGCCCGCAGAATTTGTCGGCGACCGAAGCGATCCAGCTCGCGGCCGCGCTCAACTCGCTGCGTGGCGGAGGCGGGGGCCTCAGTCCGCTGGGCAAGTTGCGCAGCGCGGCGGGTATCGATCGCCTGCGCATCCTGAGCGCCGACCAGGCGTCCGGCCGCGGCACCGCGCTCGCGGCGGGCAAGTACATCACCGACAATATCTATGTGGAGATCATCACCGACGCTCGCGGCTTCACCGCGACGCAGTTGGAGATCGCCTTGACCAGGAGCCTGAGCCTGTTGTCGCAGACCGGATCGTTCGGCGGAACGAGCGCGAGTCTGAAGTATCAGAAGGATTTTTAGGCGGTCGGGTAAGCAGCGGCGCGGCTAGGATCGACCCTGATTGGATCGCCGCAAGCTCACCACGATCGTCATCCCGGGGGTGACGGTGAAGGTTGGGCGAGAGTCATAACTGACACCCATGTAAACAGCCTCTTTGCAATCCGCCCGGAATCGAATATCCGGTATGGCGGAGAGGTGAAGGCATGGAGCATTTCGACGTCCTGGTCGTCGGCGCAGGGATTTCGGGGATCGGCGCGGGTTATTATCTGCAGTCGCAGAGCCCCGACCGGACCTATGCGATCCTGGAGGGGCGGGCGCAAATGGGCGGGACCTGGGATCTGTTTCGCTATCCGGGTATCCGCTCGGACTCGGATATGTACACGCTCGGCTATTCGTTCAAACCCTGGACCGATGCCAAGGCGATCGCCGACGGGCCGGCGATCCTGAGCTACCTCAAGGAAACCGCCACTCAATACGGCATCGACAAGCACATCCGCTATAACCACCACGTCAAGACGGCGTCCTGGTCGACCGAGGAGGCGCGCTGGACCGTGGAGGCCGACACCGCCAGCGGGCCGGTCACCCTGACCTGTAATTTCCTCTTCATGTGCTCGGGCTATTACAATTACGGCAAGGGCCATTCGCCCGATTTCGCCGGCGTCGAGGACTTCAAGGGACGCATCGTCCATCCGCAATTCTGGCCGCAGGATCTCGATTATGCGGGCAAGAAAGTGGTGGTGATCGGCTCGGGCGCGACCGCGGTGACATTGGTCCCCGCCATGGCCGATCAGACCGAAAGCATCACCATGTTGCAGCGGTCGCCGACCTATATCGTCGCGCGGCCGGCCGAGGACGGCATGGCCAATTGGATGCGCGGCAAATTGCCGGGCAAGCTGGCGTATGGGCTGGTGCGTTGGCGCAACGTGCTGTTCGGCCTGTTCTTCTTCAACCAGGCGCGGAAATATCCGGCCAAGGCGAAGGAGCGGATCATCGACATGGTCCGCGCCGAATTACCCGACCACGATATCGAGACGCATTTCACCCCGCGCTACAATCCATGGGACCAGCGGCTTTGCCTGGTGCCCGACGGCGACCTGTTCCGCGCGATCCGCGAGGGCAAGGCCGATGTCGTGACCGACACGATCGCGCGGTTCGTGCCCAAGGGGATCGAGCTCACATCGGGCAGGACGCTGCCCGCCGACATCGTCGTCACCGCGACCGGGCTGGAATTGCAGCTGTTGAGCGATGTCGACTTCTCGGTCGATGGCGAGACCAGGGATCTGTCGCGGACGATCAATTACAAGGGCATGATGTATTCGGGCATCCCGAACATGGCGTCGTCATTCGGCTATACCAATGCGTCGTGGACGCTGAAGGCCGATCTGACCTGCGCTTATGTCTGTCGTCTGCTCAACACGATGAGGAAGCGCGGGCTGCGCCAGGCGACGCCGCAACCGAGCGCGCCGGTGGGGGAGGAGCCGTTCCTCGACTTCACCTCGGGCTATGTCCAGCGCTCGATCGACAAATTCCCGCGCCAGGGCGACCGCAAGCCGTGGCGGGTGCACCAGAATTATGTTCGCGATCTGATGGCGCTGAAGTTCGGATCGGTCGACGATGAGATGAAGTTTTCCAACCCGGTTCCGAAGCCGGCGAAGAAGGCGGCTTGATAAAACCGTCGCCCCGGCGAAAATAGTCCGTCACCCTAGCGAAAGCTGGGGTCTCAGGCAATATTGCGCCTTCGCCCCCATAACCCGTCATCCCAGCGAAAGCTGGGATCTCAAGCGGTATCGCGATGCGGCTGGAGGCCCCAGCTTTCGCTGGGGTGACGATTGGGGGCTTCGCTGGGATGGCGATCAGGCTTGCCGAAGCAACGTCACGCGGGCTTTACCGTAAATCTTCTCTGCATCGACCTCGAATCCCGCCACCTCGACGACCTCATTGCGAGCGGTTTCGATGCTGATCCAACTCGCCGGGCCGACCCAGCCGAGCCGCGACAGCTTGTCCAACGCCACCAATCCAGCGCCGGTACCATAAGGCGGATCCATCAGGATCAGGTCGAGCGGGGCGCGGGCGGGACCGAGCGCGAGGACCGATTGCGCGCGGATATCGCCCTCGGCGCCGAGCTTGGCGATATTGGCGCGCAACGCATCGAGCGCGGGCTTATCCTGCTCGACGAACAGGCACGACGCGGCGCCACGCGACAGGGCTTCAAGCCCTAGCGCGCCCGAGCCCGCGAACAGGTCAGCCACCGCGAGATCCTCGAAACTGCCGAGCCGGCTCGCGAGCATCGAGAACAAGGCTTCGCGCGTGCGGTCGGCGGTCGGGCGAGTCGTTTCCCCCTTGGGCGCGACCAGCGGACGGCCACGCCATTGGCCGGCGATGATCCGCATCTAGCGCGGCTTTCGCGGCGGGCGCGGTCCGCCACGAGGACGCGACGGGCCGCGCGAGCCCGAGGGACCCGCGGGACGCGCCGGGGCTGAAGGGCGCGCGGGGCTACGCGGGGAAGTCGCACCAGAAGGGCGAGCCGGCCGCTCCGGCCGTTCGGCCGTGTCGCGATCGCCGCGGTCGTTGCGAAAATTCCGAGACCGATCGCTACGC
>DASVNU010000231.1:0-4862 GCA_036383655.1 Sphingomonas sp.
CCCGCCGACCGTCACCGCCTGATGATTGCCGATGACTTGTGCAGCGACCATCGTCAGCATCTCGCACTGGGTCGGATTGACCTTGCCCGGCATGATCGAGCTGCCGGGCTCATTCGCCGGCAGCATCAGTTCGCCGATCCCAGATCGCGGCCCCGAGCCGAGTAGCCGTATGTCGTTGGCGATCTTGGTCAGCGCGACCGCCAGGCTGTTGAGCCGGCCCGAGAAATCCACCAGCGTGTCGTTCGACGCCAGCGCCTCGAATTTGTTCGGTGCGGTCTCGAACGCGAAGCCGGTCAGATCGGACAGTTCGCTAGCGATCGCCGGGCCAAAATCCTTCGGCGCGTTGAGCCCCGTTCCCACCGCGGTGCCGCCCTGCGCGAGCTTGGACAGGCCATGCTCGATCAGCGGCACCAACCGCGTCCGCGCCAGCCGCACCTGAGCGTAATAGCCCGAGAATTCGTCGCCCAGGGTCAGCGGCGTCGCGTCCTGCAGATGCGTGCGGCCAATCTTGACCACGTCCTGCCACGCCTGGGTCTTGGCGAGCAGCGCCGCCTCCAGCCGCTCGATCGCCGGCACCAGCCGCCGAGTCGCCGCCAGTGCCGCCGCGACATGCAGCGCGGTCGGGAAGCTGTCGTTGGACGATTGGCTCATATTGACGTCGTCATTGGGGTGGATCGGCGTCTTGCCGCCACGCTTGCCGGTCAGCACCTCATTGGCGCGGCCGGCGATCACTTCGTTGACGTTCATGTTCGATTGCGTGCCGCTGCCGGTCTGCCAGATGACCAGCGGGAATTGGTCGTCGAGCTTGCCCGCGACGACTTCCGCTGCCGCCGCCTCGATCGCGCCGGCCTTCTCCGCCGCCAGTCCGTGCGTCCGGTTCACCCGCGCCGCCGCCTGCTTCACCAGCGCCAGCGCATGGACGATCGCGATCGGCA
The DNA here is from genome assembly GCA_036383655.1 of Sphingomonas sp. Lineage (GTDB taxonomy): Bacteria > Pseudomonadota > Alphaproteobacteria > Sphingomonadales > Sphingomonadaceae > Sphingomonas. Next base: position 936 of record DASVNU010000231.1, read on the forward strand.
TGCGCTCGTGCTCGCCGAACGGGAAATTCTCGATCGATCGCTGCGTCTGCGCGCCCCAATAAGCGTCCGCCGGCACCTCGATCGCGCCGATCGAATCGGTTTCGGTGCGGGTATCGGTCATCGCGCAGGCTCCTCATCGGGCGGTGCGCGCGATTTGGCGTCACCAGATGCCGGGCACAAGTCTTGCGCGCACGCGGCCGGCATATTCGCGATAGCCGGACAGCAGCCATATGCATCCTACGCAGCGGCGCGCGGCTTGTTCCCGGCGCGTTTCGGGGCTCGACACGGCCGATGGGCAGCCCGACGACCGACCATAACGCTGGCCAGGAAAAACACAGCCAAAGTAGTAAGTTGTCAACCGCTGTCGATTATCCACGCGAGCATGCAGCGTCGCGTCCCGCTCTCTTTGCTTCGGCCGGGCATGTTCCTCCACGCCATCGAGGGCTCGTGGCTCAGCCATCCCTTCTGGCGGCGTCGGTTCCTGCTGCGATCGGACAGCGACATCGCCGCCTTGCGCGACGCCGGCATCGCGTTCGTGACGATCGACACCGCGCGGGGATTCGCGCCGATCGAAGAGCCGGAACCGATCATCATCACGGAACCCGTCGTCGCCAATGTCGCGACGGGCATCACCGCGGAGCGCGAACGCGCCATCGACATCGTCGCGCGGACCAGGGAAATCATCCGCTCCGTTTTCGAGGGTGCCCGACTGGGCAAGGTGATCGACTCCGATCAGGTCGCCGCGGTTGTCGACGAAATCTCGGGATCGGTGCAACGCAACGCTTATGCCCTGATCAGCATCGTCCGGCTCAAGTCGAAGGACGACTATAGCTATCTGCATTCGATCGCGGTCTGCGCGCTGATGGTCAATTTCGCGCGCCATCTGGGGCTGCCCGACGACACCGTGCGCGAATTCGGCCTGGCCGGACTGGTGCACGACATCGGCAAGATGGACGTGCCGGCGGAGATCCTCAACAAGCCTGGCCGGCTGACTGACGAGGAATTCGCCATCGCGCAGCTCCATCCCGAACGCGGCTGCGCGATTCTTGATCGGGCGGATGCCATTCCCGCCACCGCGATCGACGTCTGCCGCCATCATCATGAAAAGATCGACGGCACCGGCTATCCGTTCGGCCTGAAGGGTAGCGAGATCAGCCTGGCGGCGCGGATGGGTGCAATCTGCGACGTCTATGACGCGCTGACGTCGGACCGCGCGTACAAGGACGCCTGGTCGCCGATCGAGGCGGTGACCGCGATGCACGGCTGGGACGGCCAGTTCGATCGCGACCTGTTGTTCACTTTCTACCAGAGCATCGCGGTGTTCCCGGTGGGTATGGTCGTTCGTCTGCGCTCGCAGCGCCTGGCGGTCGTGCTGTCCAACGGTCGCCGCGCCAGCCGGCCGCGCCTGCGCGTCTTTTACGACACCGCCTCGAAAGGCCTGGTCGACCCGCGCGACATCACCTTGTCGGATGACGACGCCTGCAAGACGGTCGTTCGCCAGGAAAATGCCGCCGATTGGGGAGCGCATGACTGGCCGGCGCTGTGCGAGCATCTGCTGCAGGAAAGCGACGCACTCGACCGCGCGGTGATCGAGCGGCTGTGGACCGGGGTCGAGGCGACCGCCGCGGAAACGCTCGAATCGCCCGTTGAGAGCCGGGTCGCGCGCTGGCGTCCGTCTCAGCGGCTGGATTGAGCCAACAAACCATCCACCGAATTGATTGGTCAGGCCATCACGACAGTAAATTCAGTGACGCCGGCCGGCCGTTCGCGTCGCTGAGGCGACCGCCGCGCAATTTGCGCGACTCGCTCCGGCTTACTTCTTTCGCTTGAAATCGACACTCACGACGTTCGATCCGGCATCGACGCGCTCGACATGGTCGACATGGTCGTTTTCAGCTTCGTCATGCGGTTCGGGGCCATCGGGGCCTTCCTGCGCCTGGAAGCGCAGTTCGAAATTGACCGCCGGGTCGTGGAAGCCGGTGATCGCCGAATAAGGGATATCGAGCTTCGACGGCACCTGGTTGAAGCTCAGCCCGACCGAGAATCGCTCGTCGTCGACCGTCAGGTCCCAATAGCGATTCTGCAGGACGATCGTCATCTCGTCCGGAAAACGCTCGATCAGGCGATCGGGGATGCTGACTCCCGGCGCCTGGGTCTTGAACGTGATGTAGAAATGATGCTCGCCGGGCAGCCCACCACCGGCCGCGACCGAGCCAAGCACGCGGCCGACCACGGCGCGCAGCGCCTCTTGCACGATCTCATCGTACGGAATCAGACTGTCAGGCAGACCATCACTCATATGCCTTGGGTAGCCGATGCGAGCGACGGGTCAAGATTGCATGACGTGCAACACACCCATATGGGGGCGCGATGCGCACCGCGACGATCAACCGCAAGACGAGCGAGACAAGGATCGACGTCACCGTCAACCTCGACGGGACCGGCAGCTATGCCGTGTCGACGGGGATCGGTTTCTTCGACCATATGCTCGAACAATTGTCGCGCCACTCTCTGATCGACCTTCAAGTCAAAACGGTGGGCGATCTCCATATCGACCAGCATCACACGGTCGAGGATACCGGCCTGGCGATCGGTGAGGCGATCCACAAGGCATTGGGCGAAAAGCGCGGCATCCGGCGCTATGCCGACGCGCTGTCGCCGATGGACGAGACGCTGACTCGCGTCGCGCTCGATATTTCGGGGCGGCCGCTCCTCGTCTGGAAGACCGAATTCTCGCAAAAGCGCCTCGGCGAGATGGACACCGAGATGTTCGAGCATTTCTTCCACTCGTTCGCGCAGACCGCCGGAATCACGCTGCACATCGAGACGCTGTACGGCTCGAACAACCATCATATCGCCGAAGCCGCGTTCAAGGGCCTCGCCCGGGCGCTGCGCGAAGCGATCGAGATCGATCCGCGCAAGGCCGATGCGATTCCCTCGACCAAGGGAACGTTGTGATGCCCGCGACGCATGGCGACGCGCCGGTCTGCCTGATCCTGATCACCTATGTCGTCGCGCTCGACGACGTCGACCGGCACATGAAACCGCATATCGACTGGCTCGAACGCGGCTATGACGAGGGATTGTTCCTCCTGTCGGGGCGCCGCAACCCGCGCACCGGGGGGGTGATCGTCTGCCGCGGGCACAAGGCCGAGGTCGAAGCGCTCGCCGCCAGCGACCCGTTCGTGACCAGCGGTGCGGCGACGATCGAGGTGATCGAATTCAACGCGAGTTGGGCGGCCGAGGCGGTCGTACCCTTGCTCGCGTGACCCTCGCGCTGATCGATTACGGCGCGGGGAACCTGCACTCGGTCGCCAACGCGCTAAAGGCGGCGGGCGCGCAGGACGTCGCGATCACCGCCGATCCCGATCTGGTGCGGGGCGCGGACCGAATCGTCTTGCCCGGCGTCGGCGCGTTCGGCGCCTGCGCCGCGGCATTGCGCGGCGTGCCCGGCATGATCGGTGCGCTCGACAAGCGTGTGCGGCACGACGGCGTTCCCTTCCTGGGCATCTGTGTCGGCATGCAATTGATGGCCGAGATCGGCGAGGAAATGGGCGAGCATGACGGCCTCGGCTGGATCGAAGGCCGCATCCGCCGCCTGGCGCCGTCCGATCCCACCGCCAAGGTACCGCATATGGGCTGGAACGACGTCAGGCCGACCGTCGCTCACCCGCTGATCGAGGCGGGCGAGGCTTATTTCCTGCATTCCTATGCTTTCGAGGGCGCGGATGTGGTCGCGACGAGCGATCATGCCGGCCCGGTCGTGGCGGCAATCGCGCGCGACAACATGGCGGGCGTGCAATTCCACCCCGAAAAGAGCCAGCGCTACGGGCTGGAATTGTTGAAGAGGTTCCTGACATGGCGGCCTTAGAGATCCTCCCCGGCACGGGGAGGGGGACCGCGACGCGCAGCGGCGTGGTGGAGGGG
>DASVNU010000232.1:0-4044 GCA_036383655.1 Sphingomonas sp.
GCTGTCGAGCACCGCGACCGGCGGCACCGAGCTGATGACGCTCCCGGCGACTCGTCTGCCCGTGACCAATATGTCGTCGCGCTGTGGCGGCGGGGCGGGCTCGGTCGATGGCGGCGCGTCAGGGTTGGTTTGCGCGACTGCCGGAACGCTGCTCGCCGCGAGCGTCAGGGCAAAGGCGACCGTCACGTGTCTCAAGTCGCTCTCCCCATCGATGCGGACTCGGCTTGCGCGGACGGATCGGTACGCCATCAAAACGAGCGAAAGAAGTTGGAATTGTGTCGACTTTGGTTCGCAGCGCGACCTGCCGGCGCTAACCGCTCATGATTCTTCCGCGTCAGGATGGGCTGGACGGCGGCGGGAAGTCGAGCACCGCGCCGGTATAGGTCTCGATCACGTAGCTGAACGGCTCGCCATCGGCGCAAGTCAGCAGGGCCTGATGTTCGATCACCTGGTCGGGAATCGGCAAAGTGGCGCCCGGATTTTCGCGCGGTAAGGCCACGCCGCCGCCACTATCCCAATCCTCCGGCAGCGGTGACCAGAGCAGCTTGGCCGAGACCGTGTGGCGCTGGAATCGAAGCGGCTGGACGACGCGGCCGAACGCCGCATCGCTCGTCTCGAGCGTCCGGTTCATGTCGGGCGTGAGGCGCGACGCGACGTACCAATTGTCGGCGTCGGACAGCACGTGCTCGCCGCAGCGCAGTCGCACCCGGCGATAGGCGATCGGCTGGTCCGCGCCGACATGCAACTGCTCGCGGACGGCGGCGGGCGGCGGTTTGTCCTGGCCGCGGACGCGATCCGCGACGATCCTGGCACCGTCGGCGAGATGATGGCGCGCGCACCAGCGGTCGAGCGTCAGCGTCGCGCTGTCATGGCTCAGCAGGTCGGCGTTCAACGTCTGGAGTTCGGCCAGCGCTTCCAGCCGGGCGACCGGAGTGTCCGCCCAGGGCGCTCGGTCGGGCGCCGCGCCGAGCGTCAGCACAGCTAGCGCGCTTGTGGTGATGGTTCGCTTCAAGGTGGCGATGATCGATGCTCCTGGGTCGGGATTTCGTCGATACGGGCAAAATGCATTTTCCACCGGCCGTTATTGTCCGGGGATTCTGCGCATGTCACGTGATCGCCGATACCCTGCCAGAATTCGTCGCCAATCCGGCGTTACCTCAACTTGACGACGACCTTGCCTTTCACCCGGCCCGATTCGACCAAGGCCAGGGCCTCGTTGGTATCGTTGAACGGGAAGATCCGCTCGACGACCGGGCGGATGATGCCCTTGTCGATCAGCGTCGTGATCTCGCCGAGCTGGTTGCCGTTCGCGCGCATGAACAGGAACGAATAATGGACGCCGCGCGCCGCGGCCCTTCTCCGGATGCCGAGGCTCAGCAGCCGTATTACTTGCCGCAACAGCCAGTTCAGCCCTTGGGTCTTCGCGAAATCCGGGTCGGGCGGACCGGAGATCGAGATCAGCCTGCCGCCGGGCTTGAGCACCTCGAGCGACTTGCGAAGCGTGGCGCTATCGAGGCTATTGAGCACGACGTCATAACCGGACAGGAGCTTGTCGAACTCCTGATTGCGGTAGTCGATGACGATGTCGGCGCCGAGGCGCTTGACCAGATCGACATTGGCCGCGCTCGTCGTGGTCGCCACCGTTGCGCCGAGATGCTTGGCGAGCTGGATGGCGACCGTGCCAACCCCGCCGGAGCCCGCATGGATGAGGACCTTCTGCCCTTGCTCCAGGCCCGCTCGCTCGACCAGCGCCTGCCAGGCGGTCAACGCTACTAATGGGATCGATGCCGCGTCCGCCATGCCCATCGTCGCGGGCTTCAGCGCCACGTCGGCCTGGTCGATGGCGATGCGTTCGGCGAAGGTCCCGATCCGACCGTCGCGCGGTCGGGCATAGACCTCGTCGCCAAGTTTGAAGCGCCGGACGTTCGACCCGATTCCAACGACGATGCCCGCCACATCGTGGCCCAGAATGAAGGGCGGCCGGTAGGGAATAAAGGCTTTGAACGCGCCGTCGCGTATCTTGGCATCGAGCGGGTTGAGCCCCGCGGCATGGACTTCCACCAGGACGTCGTCTTGCCCCGGTACCGGTTCCGGCATGTCGCCGTAGCGCAGGGGTTCGTTCTTCCGGTAGCGATCGACGATGAAGGCTTTCATGCGCAATGTCCTTGCTGGATCGGGTAGCGATCAGCGACCCCCGCCGAACGGTCAGGCGGGGAGCCCGTTAAATTTCCTGAGGTTCCGGTCGACGAACGACTCGGGCATGAAACGGCGCATGAAGCGCACCTGGCCGGCTAGTTTTCCTGCCGTGTAGCGCCGCTTGGGTGTCACCGCATTGGCGGCCTTGACCACCGTGTCGGCGACAATCTCGGGCGCATCGCCTTTTTCGATAACCTCGCGCATCAGCACCTCGGCAGCGGTTCGGGCGGTATCGTAGAGGGCGAGCGGGCGATCCGCACGCGTCAGATTGTCCTCGAACGAGGTGCGGATGCCGCCCGGCTCGACCAGTACGACGCGGATACCCTGGGTTCGCACTTCGTGGTCAAGGGATTCCGAATAGCCCTCGATCGCGTGCTTGGACGACGAATAGAGCGCGTTGAACGGTGCCGGGATGAGGCCGACCAGCGAGCCGAGATTGACGATCCTGCCGCTTCCCTGGCGCCGCATGACGGGCAGAACGGCGTTGGTCATGCGCAACACGCCGAAGACATTCACGTCGAACAGCGCCTTTGCCTGGGCGGGAGACGATTCCTCGGCGCCGCCGAGCAATCCGATCCCGGCATTGTTGACCAGCAGGTCGATCCGTCCGGCGCGGCGAACCACGTCATCGACCAATTCCTGTACGGACCGATCGTCCGTGACGTCGCAGACTAGCATCGTCACGCCCTGATCGGTTTCGGCCATCGGTTTCCGGCTGGTGCCGAACACCCGATAGCCGTCACGATGCAGCGCCCGCGCGGTCGCCAGTCCGATTCCGGAGGAAGCGCCCGTGACCAGCGCTACGCCGCGTTCTGTCTTGCTCATCGATCTCTGCCTTCACTTTGTCGTGGAACAATGTTGCGAAGCCTGTTACTATCGATTCGATACTAAGTCACTACTAAAAAGATACTGACATGTCGAATCTCTCGGAACAGCCTTGCCTGATCGCCCGCAGTCTCGCTCTGGTCGGGGACGCGTGGAGCATGCTCATCCTGCGCGACGCCCATGCCGGGCTCACCCGTTTCGACGAGTTCCGCAAAAGCCTGGGCATCGCCCCGACCATCCTGACTCGTCGCCTCGCGATGCTCACCAAGGAGGGGCTGTTGGAGAAGCAGCGCTATTCGGAACGCCCGCCGCGCGACGAATATGTGCTGAGCGAAGCGGGGCGAGACTTCCTGCCGGTATTGTTCGCGATCGGCGCCTGGGGCCGAAAGCACCGCAATAGCGACCGCGTGACCCGCTTCTTCGATGCCGAGACGGGAAATGAGATCGATCCCGTCACCATCGACCGGTCGAGCGGGGCGCCGATCGGAACCAGACCCATCCGCATCGCCATGCCCGATTGATCGGTGGTGCACCAAAGCGACCCTATTGGCCTTTATAGTGTCGCATTATCCTGAAATTTCGGTCATTTGACAAACCGTCCCCGGAAACGACGCTCTGGAGAACGCGCACAATGAACCGCATTGCCCTGACGGCAGTCCTGTCTGTCCTTTGTTTTGCTGAGGCATCTTCCGCGTCCCTGGCCAAGTCAGCTCCGGTCGAGAATTCGACCTGCCCCGAATGCGCGGAGGACGTACTAATCCGTCCTGCAAATGGCGAGCTCAAGCCGTATTTTTTGGCGAAAACCGAAGTGACATGGGCGCAGTACTTGCGCGCCGTGAAGGAAGCGGGATGTTCCGTCCCGGAGAACCGTCTTCGCCGGCCCATCGCAAACGTTACGGAGCTGGCGGACGATTATGCAGTGACCGGTATAACCTATGCCGGGATTGAATGTTATATTCGTTGGCTGAACCGATCGACCGGCCTGACCTATCGGCTGCCGACCGCGGGTGAGTGGCTGTATGT
>DASVNU010000233.1:0-6694 GCA_036383655.1 Sphingomonas sp.
CGCCCGCGCTATCGCGACGACGGTCGAGCGCGCGCACGGCCCAGGCGCGGTCGAGGGCGGCCTCGGCTGGGTCGCGGCGCTGGCCTTTCCGCTGTGGATCGTTCTCGGTCAGGCGTTCGGGACCTTCGCGGTGTACGCCGACCAGCATGGTGATCATCGCGACTCGTTGCTGACCATCGCGCTGATGATGGCGGCGATCGGGACGCCGATCCTGGTGCTCGTCATGGTGCTCTTCTTCCGGCCGTATCGGCCGCGGCGGTTGAAGGGGGCGGGTGCGTTAGATCGGTTTTTGCCGCGCAATTGACGGTAATCAAAGAGGGAGGTGCGACCTGCCTGCTTTGCAATGGATGGATGGAGCGATCGCCCGACGTTAGACGCGATGGAATGGAAACCCACCTGGCCCATATCGCGCTCGTCGTCCGCGATTATGACGAAGCGATCGCCTTCTACGTCGGCAAGCTCGGCTTCACGCTGGTCGAGGACAGCTACCAGCCCGAGCAGGACAAGCGCTGGGTGACGATCCGGCCGCCGGGTGCGCCGGCGAACGCGACCACCATCCTGCTCGCGCGCGCATCGACCGAGCATCAGGCGAAGTACGTAGGCGACCAGGCCGGCGGGCGCGTGTTCCTGTTTCTTGCCACCGACGATTTCGATCGCGACCACGCCGCCTTCACCGCTGCCGGGGTCGAATGGGTGCGACCGCCGGCGACCTACGATTATGGCAAGGTGGCGGTGTTCAGCGACCTGTACGGCAATCTGTGGGATCTGGTGCAGTTCGCGGCAAGGCATCCCAACGCGGCCTAAATCCTCCCCGGCACGGGGAGGAATTGGCTGCCCGACAGCCTCGGTTCGCCACGCATTCCACTGAACCCTTCCCCCCCTCCGCGCGTTTCTCCCCCCGAGCGGGTCTAGGAGACACACCATGCGCCTGCTGTTGCTTACCCTTGCGCTGCTGCCCGCCGAGGCGATCGCGCAGGTCGACACCTCGTCCCCGCCGGCGCCAGGAATCGCCGTCGAGACGATCGGGCTCAACCACAATCTCGGCGCGATCACGGTCGGCGAGTTCACCCCGGCCGGCTGAGCCGGGACACGAACGAATCGCCGGATCGTTGCGCGGGCGATTCGACTCGCCGGGTGGGGCGCGCTGGTTTAGGATGCGGGATCGTCATCGATTTGGGGAAATGCGATGAACACGGTCCTGGGTCTTTCGCTTGCAGCCTTCACCCAATTGCACGTCGCGATCAGCGTGATCGGTATCGCCGCCGGGCTGGTGTTCTTCGCCGCGCTGGTCGGCGGGCGCTGGCTGTCGCTGATCAACGGCCTGTTCCTGGTCTTCACCGCGCTGACCAGCATCACCGGCTTCCTGTTTCCGCCCAAGCCGATCGGGCCACCGTTCATCTTCGGCGTCGTGTCGCTGGTCGTCCTCGCGGTCGCGCTCTACGCGCTGTACGGGCGCAAGCTGGCGGGCGGCTGGCGGCGCGTCTATCTCGTGACCGCCTTGTTCGCGCAATGGCTCAACATGGTCGTGCTGGTCGTGCAGAGCTATCAGAAGATCCCCGCGCTCCATGCGCTGGCGCCGATCGGCAACGAACCGGCCTTGCTGGCGACGCAGGGCGTGGTCGCGGTCGTGATCCTCTATTTCGCCTGGGCGACGCTGCGGCGCCCCACCGCCTGACGCGCTGGCGAAGCGAGCGGGGGCCGGGCATCGATCACGATTCGACTCTTTCGGCGTAGGAACATATCATGAACACTCCATTCGATTCGGAGGACCGCCATGCTCGTGCAAACGCTTCACCGCCTGTTCTTCGCCATCAAGCCGGCGATGCACGCCATCCCCGCGATCGAGGCGGCGCGGCGGTTATATTGTCCGGGCCGCCCGGTCAGGAACGAGCATCTCCATGTCACGATGGAGATTTTCAACGATCATATCGGCCTGCCCGAGATGCTGGTCGACCGGCTGATCGCGATAGGCAATGACGTCGACATGCCGGGGTTCCTGCTGTCGATGGGGCGCGTGGTCGGGACGACGCGGTCGGTGGCGCTCAGGCCCAACGGCCGTTCGACCGGACTCGCGCTGCTCCAGCGCGCGATCCGCGAGCGCGTGACCGATGCCGGGCTGGCGCCGCGCGAGGGCTGGACGTTCAACCCGCACATGACGCTGGGCTATCGCGACGAACCTGCCTTCTCGCGCGCGATCGATCCGATCCTGTGGCAGGTCGAGGAACTGGTGCTGATCCACAGCCATGTCGGCGAAACGCGCCACGACGTGATCGGCCGCTGGACGCTGTCGCCCGAGCTGCCGTTGTTTCAGTGACCGTGTCGAATCAACCGATCGCCGGCAACGCCCAGTCGATCGGCTTCTCGCCATGCGCCTGAAGGAACGCATTGGCCTTGGAGAAATGGCGGCAGCCGAGAAAGCCGGTATGCGCCGACAGCGGCGACGGATGCGGCGCGCGCAGCACCAGGTGCCGGCCGCCGCGCTCGATCGATTCGACGAACGCCGCCTTCTTCTGCGCGTGGCTGCCCCACAGCATGAACACCACCGGCTTCTCGCGTGCATTGACCAGCCGGATCATCGCGTCGGTGAAGCGTTCCCAGCCGCGCCCCTGATGCGACGCCGCCATCCCCATCTGCACGGTCAGCACCGCGTTGAGCAGCAGCACGCCTTGTTCGGCCCAATGTTCGAGGAAGCCGTGCCGCGCCGGCGGAATGCCGAGATCGGCCTCCATTTCCTTGTAGATATTGACCAGGCTCGGCGGCGTGCGCGTCCCCGGCTTGACCGAAAAGCACAGGCCATGCGCCTGGCCGGGGCCGTGATAGGGGTCCTGGCCCAGGATGACGACGCGGACAGTGTCGAGCGGCGTCAAATCGAGCGCGCGGAACCATTCGGGTCCCTTGGGGAAGATCGCCTTGCCCGCTGCCTTCTCGGCGACGAGGAAGGCGCGCAGGCTCGCCATATAGTCGCTGGCGAATTCGCCGCGCAGCGGTTCGAGCCAGCTTGGGTGGAGGTTGGGCTCGCTCATCGCCTGACCTCAGGCCGCGTGTTCGACCAGCGCCTTATATTCGGGATGGCGCTCGATGAATGCCTTCACGAACGGGCAGATCGGGACGACCTTGAGCCCGCGGTCGCGCGCCGAATCGAGCGCCGCGCGGATCAGTTTCGACGCGATGCCGCGCCCTTCGAGCTTCTTGGGCACCAGGGTATGCGTGAAGGTGATCGTGTCGCCCTCCAGCTGATAGGCCGCGATCGCGCGATGGCCATCGACCTCGAGCTCGAACTCGTTCTCGGCGCGATTGTCGGTGACGACATTTTCCATGCTGGATCTCCGCTAGCTGTGGTCCCCGCTTAACGGTAGCACCGGAGCATGCAACCCAGCCGCCGCAATGTCCTCGTCGCATCGTATCGTTTGCAACCGGCGCTGCTAAAGCCCTCTCCCGTCTACGGGAGAGGGTTGGGTGAGGGTCTTCTTTCTTCTTCCAAGCGTGTGCCGAGACAGAAGAAGAAAGAAGACCCTCACCCTCCCACCGCTGCGCGGCGGGCCCCTCCCTCTCCCGCGCGCGGGAGAGGGGCTCTACGTGCCTTACAGATCGAGAGACTTATCGCCGCGGGGCGCCGGAATTTCGCCGGGCCAGTGGTGGTCGGCCGCGATTTGATGGAAGTCTGAGCCGCGCATGGCTACATGCCCCGCCGTGACCGATCCCGCCAGCGTTCTTCATTCGACTTTCGGCTTCCCCGCGTTTCGCGGCGTCCAGGAATCGGTCGTGTCGCGTGTGCTCGCAGGAGAGAATACGCTCGCGGTGATGCCGACCGGGGCGGGCAAGTCGCTTTGCTACCAGCTGCCGGCGGTGATGCTCGACGGCACCTGCGTCGTGGTCAGCCCGCTGATCGCCCTGATGCACGACCAGCTGCGCGCGGCCGAAGCGGTCGGTATCCGCGCCGCGACGCTGACCAGCGTCGACGAGAACCGGGCGGAAACGCGCGGACGCTTCCTCGATGGTGAGCTCGATCTGCTCTATGTCGCGCCGGAACGCGCATCGAACGGCGACTTCCACGATCTGCTCGACCGTGGGCGCGTGGCGCTGTTCGCGATCGATGAAGCGCATTGCGTCAGCGAATGGGGGCACGATTTCCGCCCCGATTATCGCCTGCTGCGGCCGTTGCTCGACAAATTCCCCGGCGTCCCGCGTCTCGCACTGACCGCGACGGCCGACGCGCATACCCGCGCCGATATCCTCGAGCAGCTCGGGATTCCTCGGGACGGGCTGATCGTCGCCGGGTTCGACCGGCCCAATATCCGCTATGCGATCACCCCGCGCGACAACACCACGCGCCAGATCGCCGACCTCATCGCCGAAACGCCGGGCCCCGGCATCGTCTATGCCCAGACCCGCGCCGGGACCGAGAAACTGGCCGAGGCTCTGGCCAAGACCGGGCGACCGACGCGCGCTTATCATGCCGGGCTCGACCCGCGCGTCCGCGCGAGGAACCAGGCCGATTTCGTCGCGTCGGAGGATATGGTGATCGTCGCCACGGTGGCGTTCGGCATGGGCATCGACAAACCCGACGTCCGCTTCGTCGCGCATGCCGGCCTGCCCAAGTCGATCGAGGCCTATTACCAGGAAACCGGCCGCGCCGGGCGCGACGGCGACCCCGCGATCGCACATCTGTTCTGGGGCGCCGAGGATTTCGCCAAGGCGCGCCAGCGGATCGGTGAGGTCGAAAGCGCGCGGCAACCGGGCGAGCGCATCCGGCTCAACGCGCTCGGTGCGCTGGTCGAGACCGCCGGATGCCGGCGTAAATTGCTGCTCGGGCATTTCGACGAGCGCGACGTGCCCGATCGCTGCGGCAATTGCGACAATTGCCTCGCCCCGCCCGCCGCGGTCGACGCGACCACCGTCGCGCAGAAATATCTCTCCGCGGTGTTCCGCACCGGGCAGAGTTTCGGCAGCGGCTATGTCGAATCGATCCTGACCGGCCAGTCGAGCGAGCGCAGCCTGATGAACGGGCATGAGGCCTTGTCGGTGTTCGGCATCATCGATGGCGAGGAAGCCGCCTTGCTCCGCCCGGTCGGCCGCGCGCTCCAGGTGCGCGATGCGCTGCGCACCAACCCGCATGGCGGGCTCGAATTCGGCCCCGGCGCGCGTGCGATCCTCAAGGAAAGCGAGAAGGTCGAACTCGTCCTGCCGCCCAAACGCGAACGCCGGCGTCGTGGTGGTTCGACCGCTGGCGGCGCCAACCCCGTCGGCAACCCGCTGTTCGAGGCACTGCGCGAGAAGCGCCGGGAGCTCGCGAAGGAAGCGAGCGTGCCGCCCTATGTCATCTTCCACGATTCGGTGCTGCGCGCGATGGCCGAGCTCAAGCCCGACAGCCGCGCCGCGCTCGGCACGATTTCGGGCGTGGGCGAACGCAAGCTCGACGCTTATGGTGACGCCTTCCTGCAAGTGATCCGGGAGGCCGCATGATTCTGTTATCCCGGAACGAAGAGGTCCAGTGACGATGATCCGCAAAGTCGATGACAATATTTCAGTAGCGCCGCAGATTTCGGTCGAGGACGTGGCGGCGATCAAGGCGGCGGGGTTCACCGCCATCGTCAACAACCGCCCCGACGAGGAGGAGGCCGGGCAGGTCGCGGGCGACGTGATTCGCGACGCCGCGCTCGCCGCCGGGCTGACTTATACCGCGATTCCGATCACCCACGCCGGGTTCAGCTATCCGCAGATCGAGGCGATGGCCGATGTGCTCGCCGGTGCCGATGGCCCGGTGCTCGCTTTCTGCCGATCGGGCACGCGATCGTGCAACCTGTGGGCGCTGGCCCAGGCCAGGAACGGTGCCGATGCCGATGAGCTGATCGCCAAGGGCGCCGGCGCCGGGTATAATCTCGACGGCATCCGGCCATTGCTCGATCAGTTGAAAGCGCAGGCATGACCCAGGCGCAACTCGTCCAGCTCGCGGGGTCGATCGTCGCGATCCTGGCGCTGGCCGGGGTCGCGCGCTGGCTCAAGCTCGGCGAAAGCCGGATCGCCAATGCCGACGATGCGCGGCGCTTCGCCGAAGAGGCATTGGCCGGGTTCGAGGGCGGCCGCGCATTGGTGTCGGGCGACGGCAGCGCGGCGCTGGTTCAGGGGCAAGGCACGATCGCGGTGATCAAGCGCCACGGCGCCAAGGTCGCGGTACGCCGGCTGGTTCCCCCGCTCCGGGTGAGCGAAGCGGTCGAGGGGGCGACGGTCGATACCGGCGAAAAATTGTTCGGATCGGTCACCCTGTTCGGTATCACTGCCGATGAGGTTCGTGGGCTGGAAGCGCCACTGACACTCGTGTAAGCAACGCGGGATGTAGCGGGTAAATATGCCCCAGAGGACCTGAATGCACGCGCCGCACCTACCCGACATCGTCTCGCTCGCCGTGCCGGGCTTCGTGCTGCTAGTGCTCGCCGAGATGCTGGTCGCCTGGGCCAGGGACAAGCGCCGCTACGAACCCAAAGACACGCTGACCAGTCTCGCGCTCGGCACCGGCAGCACCGTCGCGGGGGCGATCACCGCTGGGCTGATCTATGCGCTGGCGACCTGGCTCTATGGCCATTTCCGGATCGTGACCCTGCCCAATCCATGGGCCTGGTATTGGTTCGTGCTGTGCTTCGTGATCGACGATTTCGCTTATTATCTGTTCCACCGCTCGGCGCATCGCGTGCGGTGG
>DASVNU010000234.1:0-2003 GCA_036383655.1 Sphingomonas sp.
CAAGGGTCTCGGCGCCGGCGCCCGTCCCGAAGTGGGCAAGGCCGCGGCCGAGGAAAGCCTCGCCGAGATCGACCGCGCGCTCGAAGGCGTGCACATGTGCTTCATCGCCGCGGGCATGGGCGGCGGCACCGGCACGGGCGCTGCGCCGGTCATCGCCAAGGCCGCGCGCGACAAGGGCGTGCTGACCGTCGGCGTCGTCACCAAGCCGTTCCTGTTCGAAGGCACGCGCCGCATGCGTTCGGCCGAAGCCGGCATCGAGGAACTGCAGCGCCACGTCGATACGCTGATCGTCATTCCCAACCAGAACCTGTTCCTCGTCGCCAAGGCGGAGACAACGTTCAAGGAAGCCTTCACCCTTGCGGACGAAGTGCTGCAGCAGGGCGTGCGCTCGATCACCGACCTTATGGTCATGCCGGGCCTGATCAATCTCGACTTCGCCGACGTGCGTTCGGTCATGGGCGAGATGGGCAAGGCGATGATGGGCACGGGCGAAGGCCAGGGCGAGAATCGCGCGCTCGAAGCCGCGGAGCGCGCCATCGCCAACCCGCTGCTCGACGGCGTTTCGATGCAGGGCGCCAAGGGCGTCATCATCTCGATCATCGGCGGCGACGACATGAAGCTGCTCGAAGTCGACGAAGCGGCGAACCACATCCGCGAGCTGGTCGATCCCAACGCCAACATCATCTGGGGTTCGGCGTTCAATCCCGACCTTCAGGGCAAGATCCGCGTTTCGGTCGTCGCCACCGGCATCGAACAGAGCGCCGAAATGGCCGAGATCGCCTCGCGCCCGCTCAACCTCACGGCCTCGCGCGGTCCGATCCGTCCGGCGGTCGTGACGTCTGCACCGGCGCCCGCTCCCGAACCGGTGTTCCAGCCCGCGCCCGTCGCTGCGGTGCCGCTGGCGCCCGAGCCCGAGCCGATCGCAGCGGTGGCCGAGGAAGCGCCCGCGGCGAACGATCTCGATCTCGACGATTTCGCCGAGGCCGATGCGCTCGAGCTGACCGACGAGGACGCCGACGCCGAGGAAGAAGTGACCCAGGCCGGCTATGCCAGCCTGACCGGCGTCCGCGCCGGCCGCGGCGATGCGCTCGATCTCGGTCTCGACCAGGTCGACGAGGCGGAAAGCACGCAGGATGACCTGCTGCAGAGCGCCAACCGCCTGGCGGAGGAAGATGCTCCGGTCTCGCCGCTGGTGACGCGGCGCAAGCCGGTCGGCGCCCCCGGTGCCGCCGGCGGCAAGGGCCCGGTCGCCGGCAATACGCTGTTCGAGCGCATGGCCAATCTGTCGCGTGGGGTGAAGCCCGCCGCGGCCGAAGAAGGCGATGAGGACGAGGATGATGGCTCGGCGATCTCGATCCCGCGCTTCCTCGGGCGTCAGAACAACCAGTAGGGTCGTTCGCCCGCGGTTCATCTCGGCGAATGCATCGAAAATAAGATAAGCTCGGGCCGGCTCGCCCGGCCTGGAGTCGCGCGCGCCATGAATAGCGAAACGGACGGATGCTGAAAGCATACAGGCTTGGCGCATTGGCGTCGTTGCTGGCCATCGCCGGAGCGGGGCAGGCCATCGCGCAGGGCGTCCTGCACCGGGGCTCGCCCGCGGGGACGGCGCGCCCGTCTGGCGCCCTGCCGGCGGTCTCGCAGCCTGTCGTCCAGCCTCTCCCGAGCAGCGACGGCATGACGCTCGATGCCGCGCTCGGCCGGCTGGCCCGTGACCCGCGCGATATCTCGGCACTGATCGATGCCGGCAATGCCGCGCTGACCATGGGCGATGTCGATGCCGCCACCGGCTTCTTCCGCCGCGCCGACCAGGTCTCGCCAGGCAATCCGCGGGTCAAGGCGGGCCTGGCCGGGGCCATGGTGCGCAACGGCGATCCGTTCGGTGCGATCCCGCTATTCGACGAAGCCGAGAAGGCAGGCGCGATGGACACAGCGTTCGCTGCCGATCGCGGGCTTGCCTACGACCTGGTCGGTGACAACGTCGCGGCGCAGAAGTTCTATCGCCA
>DASVNU010000235.1:0-14697 GCA_036383655.1 Sphingomonas sp.
GACGGCCTCGGACGCGCCGGGCCCGGGAAAGGCGAGCGGATCGGTCATGTTCAGTCCTTTGCTGTTTTCCAAGTTTTGCCACGCCGAATGTTGGCTATCGTGCATCCGCTGACCCCGAAGCGGGCGCCGACCGTGTATATGCTTCCTGTCGCTTGCCGAATTTCATCGACCTGCAACTGGGTTAGTTTCCGATTTGGGTTGCGCTCGCCGGTCTGGGCGGTTCCGTGGCGACGTTTCTCGGCGTGATTTTCACGTCTGGTCAGCCAACGCAGGTTGGACGCGGCACAATTCGGGCGGACGCCATCGCGATGAGCGACCTCGTGGCCCGGCGGCCGGGGCCCGTGAAAGGCCTCAGCCACTAAACAGTGGACGAAATACGCCTTCGTCCGGCCATCGCGCGAGAGCGCTACGCGGCGATATTCCCGATCAAATTGCTCAGCAAGCGGTCCGCCGCGCCGATGAACAGCAACGAGTCCCTCGGCTGTCCGTCGAGGGACGATGCGATCGATAGCGCGAACCTCTCCCAGCGAAGAGACTTCATACAGTCCCTCATATCCAACGACGGGCCGCCACTCGACACTGTCATCCACGGGTTAGGTCTCGCCGTCAGGCCCGAACGAGCGTACGCCGCGACCATCGTCCGAGAAGAACATGAGCATCGGGTATCCCGATCCTCCGCTCCTGCTCTGAAGCAGGACGTTCATAAGGTTGCTGGGTTGCATACCGCTTTTCTGCGCTGCAACGACCGCCCGTCGGCCGTCCGGATGAAGAGCGCTAAGTGCGCGGGCAAGGCTAGCCCATGATGCATCCACCGCTGTGATCGCATCAGCGTGCTCGATCCATGAAAACGCCGGAGCGATGGTAATTGCACCGAGCAATGCTCGGCGTGTAGGAATTCTCGAAGCCATGACGCGGACCTTTCGCGTGGTGGTTAGGGCCGGTTGGAAGTTGGCGCTTCCTTCCGGCCCGACTATTTGTTACAGCAACTCCTATGAGCGGTCAAGGACATTCTGTAACAAAAAGGATGGGGCGTCCTCCGAAGGCTCCCACGACCGTTGTTCGGCTTCCCAAATCAATCGTCGACGCTGCAGAGCAGTGGGCGAGTACACAGCCTGACCGGCCCTCGCGCCCCGAGGCGATCCGGCGCCTAGTGGAAAAGGCCCTCGCCTAAATCAACTTTCTTTGACGTCGGGTCCTTCGAACTCGACGGTGAACGTCGCATCTTCAGTCGCCACCTCGATCGGGTCCCCAACACGCCACATATTGCGGCCGATAATGGTTTTGCCGTTTGCGAGAACGAGGACGACGGTTTGATTGGTGGCCTCGTTGAGCAGGCCGATCTGGACGGCGTTGGAATCGCGGCCCTTGAACGAAATTCGACCTTCGAACGGCATTTCTTTGAAGCCGTGTACGCCATCCGGACCCTTGAGCGTCTCCCTGTTCGAGCCCGACGGGCGATAGTTCGCCTCGCCGGAGATCGAGAAGGAAACGCCATTGATCGTGATGAAGGCAGTACCGGCGAGGCGGTTGGGATCGGTTGCCATTGGGCGCTCCGGTTAAACGAGCCGGAACTGGAACAGCACCGCGAAGACGCGGAGCTGATCGATCAGTACGGCGGGATAAAGGACATCGACGCGGTTGGGGTTGCTCGCGTTCTGCTCGACGACCAGGTTGGCCGCGAATTGCTCCGACTGCTGGACGAAGCCCGCCGCCTCGAGCTCGCGGTATTTCGCGACCAGGTCGGCCCGGATGATGTCGGGCGTGACGACGTTGGAGTTGGGCAACAGCCTGGTGCCGTTGGCGGCCAGCTTCTTGCGGCCGTACGTGCCCTGGACCACCGCGCGGAGCTGCCGCAGCAGGTAGACCGAGTTGAACAGCGTTTCTACCTCGAGATAGCTGTCGTCGGCATTCCCCTGGACGTTGGAGACGTAGGTGGTCGTGATGTTTTCCATCACGACGGTGCCGGAGTCGACAAACCAGGTCGCGCAGCCGCCGTAGAGCAGCGTGTTGTTTCGCACGTCGATCGGGAAGAGCGACTGCGGCGGCGGAGGGAGCACGCCGGGAACGGCCACGAACTGCAGCGGAAGCGCGGCATCCTGACGCAGCGACACAGCGGCGGCCGCCATGAACGCTGCCGACCACTTCCAGGGCGGCGTTGGCGAGCCGTTCACCGGCACGTTCGTGATGTGCTGGTTGTTGAGGCCCGTCGCGAACGTCGCATTGGTGCCGGCGGTACCGCGCTTGGCCACCCAGCAATGCCCGTAGAGTTGCTTGGTCCAGGACCAGCGGCCAGTATCGTCGGCGAGGAGCGCGGCGATCGCCGCCATCGACGTCGCATCGGTGAGCGAGCAGGCGATGAAGTCGAACGCCAGGTCGTTGAGATTGGCGAGCGCGGTCGTCAGCGATGGATTGGTCGCGCCGCCCGACATCGGCACAAAGGTGATCGAGGACCCGAACGGGACGTCCTCGCCGCCGGCGTGGCCCTTGTAGTTATAGGACAGGTCGATGTCGTTGCCGCACTCGCCGGCGTTGCGCGCGGTCAAGTTGACCTTGCTCAGCGTGGTGCCGTCGACCGCCGCAGTTACCGCGAGGTTCGCTGCTCCGATCGCCGCCGCGACGGCAGTTGCCATCGCCGTTGCGGTCGTGCCGACAGCGCACGGAACGGCAACCAGGCGGCCGCCGATGTAGAGCGATATCGTGCCGGGGCGGGTATTGGGCCCAGTGAAGGCAACCGACCCCGTCGCCGGCACGGCGCTGCCGTCGTCCGCCAGCGGCAGCACCCACATTTCACCGTTCTTGTCGACTGCGCGATAGGCATCGATCATGCCGGCCAGGACGGAGCCCGGTCCCGCTGAAACTCGACTGTCGACCTGCGATTGGGAGATGACGGGGATGTTGGCGACCAGCGTACCGGCCGCCGTCTTCTGACCGATCAGCAGCGCGCGCTGCGGCACCTGGTTGGTGTTCGCGCGCGAGTTGTCGAGCTCGGCATAGAACAGCGGTACCCGAAGGTTGTCGGGAATATTCCTGAAGGGGATCGTCACGGCTTACGCCTCCTCGCCGCTCGGGACGGCCTTCTTCTTCGGGGAGGGCTCGGCCGCCGGCGCGACGTCGGTGACGTCACCGTCGTTCAGCAGGCGAACCCAGTGGGGGTCGTGGGGATTGACGGTGACCCCGGCTGCGTCGACGACGCGCCTGGTCGCCGGGTCGCGCACGAGGCGCCCCGGTACGGGGTAGAGCTGCATTGGGGGCTCCTAGGTTGGGAGATCGACCGCGATGCCGGTCGGCGGCAGGGTGGTGTTCGCGATCGTGACCTCCTCGAGGTCGACCGCGGCGACGGGCGCGAAGCTTTCGGGCCCCTCGTAGAATTCGAGCTGCAGATCGATGCGGACGCCCGCCAGATGCGTCGCGCCCTCACTGCTGAAGTCGAGCTGCGAGACGATCGTGGGGATGTTCTGGATCAGCTTCGTCAGCGGGTAGCTGTTGATGACGGCAACCTCGATCTGGCGTTTCAGACGCCAAAGCGCGCTTTCCGCGCCGGTCGCGCCGGCGTCGTCGATCGTCGCCGGCGCGGAGACCTCACCGGTGAGCCGGATCGTGGCGACCGTGAGAAAGTCGAAAGCGCCACCGCGGCCGAGCGAGGTCCGCGCCTCATGGATCAGGCGCATCTTGATCAGCGGATACTGTTCGTCCTGCGAGGGCCAGTCGCCGGGTTTGTAGACCCGGTTCTGGGCATCGGTGACGTTGAGGACCGCCTCATAACAGAGCTGCAACAGATCCTCGGAGGTGGTGACGGTCATGCCGCCGTTTCCATGAGCATCAGCAGCCAATGACCGTGGCCGTCGGGGCGCGGCTCCTTGACGATGTACGTCTTGCCCGTCGCGGGGATGAACACCGTGTCGTTCTGACGCGGATCCCGCGGCAACAGGGAACGTCGGACGCCCAGTACCGGCCGGCGCGTGGTCGAGGCGCCGGTATCATCGGCAACCTCGACCTGCTCGTACTGGGCGTCAAACACCGCGTCGGCGAGCACAAAGGCCGGCAGCCCACGGGGCGTATAGATCGGGAGTCCGGTGCGCTCGTCCTCGCCAAAGCAAGCCATGACGGGCGCGAGCACCTCTTTGTCCCAATCGATCGACATGGCTTAGCGACGCTCGAACGTCGGGCCGCTGGCTTCCTTGATCGGCTCCGCGTCCGGGTCGACGAGGAAGCCGAGCCTGGTCAGCGTCTCGACATCGGCGGCCGGCAGCATGACCTCTTCGCCGGGCCCTTTTCGGCCATCATCGGTGATCAGCGTGCGCCCGAAGGCGACGGTGGCTATCACCAGATCGTCGGTATCGACGTCTTCCGGCTGGTCAGCCGGGTTCTGACGCGCGGCCATTAGCCGGCCACCACGATCGGGTCACAGACCACCGCGGCGAGCGACGCGTTGACGCGGCTGGGAATGACGATGGGCGCGCACTGCATCAGCAGGATGCGCTGGGCCGGATCCTTCTCCACCCAGGTCTTCGGCGCGTACGCCATCGGCTGATAGTTGAATTCGGGGTCGAGGATCATGCCGAAGGCGCGGGTGCCCTGCAGCTGCGGGCCCGACATGATGATCGTGCCGTCGGCCAACATCGGATATTCGATGTTGTCGATGTCGTTCACGAACCAGTCGTTATAGAGCCACAGGTCATAGTTGCCCCAGCGCCCCTTGTAGACCGCGCCCAGCTGCGGACGCGGACCCGGGTCGACCTGGTTGCCGGACATGGCGAGGGTCGGGTACTGAATCGCGCCCTGGACGCCCTCGGCAAGAAGGAACCACGACCAGGCCGACGGCGTGAACACGATGTCGGTCGCGACTGCGCCCGACTTCTGCAGGATGCGCGTTCCCCAGGCCTCGATCTGGCCGACGATCTTGGGATCACGGCCAAAGCTGTTGAGGCCAGCGCCCCACTTGTTGGCGCCAGTCAACGCGATCGAGAGCGCGGCATCGCGACCGAAGTTGATGACGACGGTCTCGAAACCTTCCCCCTGGATCGTGACCGAGCCGGAGCTGAGCGCCGAGGCGCCCATCCACTCGAGGCGGCGGTTGAGGATGTCGACCTGGTCGGCCATCTCGGCGTTGAGATTGGCCATCTCGCGCTCGGCGCCGGTGAGATCGCCACCGATGCGCTCGCCGATCATGCGCTTGACGGGCTTGCGCAGATCCGGCGCGCGCTTGTCCTTCACATAGGCCGGCGCGAACTTGTTGGTCTGATAGCGGCGCTGCTCGACCAGCTTGCCGGCGACGAGCGGTGACACGAAGGGCGCCATACGGCGCTTGCCGATATCAACGTCGATCGCGACTTCTTCGCTGGTCGATTCGACGATGTTGGGGAAAAAGCGGTCGAGCAGCCAGTTCTGCGACAGCTTCAGGTTGGGGACCACGGCGACGAGGGTCGCCGTGTCGTACGAAAGGTTGCCGGTCATTGCGGGCTCCAAAAAAAAAGCCCGCCGATCGGCGGGCTCGCATCATGCGATTGGGCTTGGGGAGATCAGCTCGGGTCGGCGGCCGACACGGGCGTGGTGATGAAGATGCCGCGCCTGCGCAGCGCGCTCTTCGCGGCGAACAGCGTGATGCCGGCGCCGAGGGTCAACGCATTCGCGTTGAACGTCCCCATCAGATAGAGGCCGCCCTTCTTGTCCACGCTGGTCACGTCGATATCGTCGACCAGGATCGCGCGCGGTTCGGCCGTTCCGTCGAGCGCGGCCGCGGTCGCGATCGTCCAGGAGCCGTCGGCCGAATAGCTGACCGTGACCGGGATGCGATCGTCCTCGGCGAAGTCGGTCGAGCCGTCCGCGAGCGTGAAGTTGATCATGCCGTTGTATGCGACGCCGACGCTGCCATCGCCGTCGACGCTCCCGTCGGGGCGATAGACCTCGAATGCGCCGGCGTTGGTCACCGGATTGAGGATGCGGATCTGGTAGACGCCGGGCATCGCGCCGGCGTCAGCGGTAACGGTGCCGATCGCGCCGTTGCCGGGCGTGCCGCCCGAGCCGCTCACCACGGCCCCGGCGGTGACAGTGACGCCGGAGCCATTGATCTGGCCGAGCACCGTGCCGCGCTTGAACGCGGCCGCGCCGGTGATCGTGCCGGAATCGGTAACCAACGGGGGATTGTTGCCGGCGATGAGCTGGTCGGGAACGTAAGCGTCCGACGTCATGCGCGGCTGGAAGGCGTTATCGCCATAGGTGGTCATGGGAGTTGTTTCCTACTCGAGGGAAATGGGGTCAGGGCTTGGTGACCTGGCCAAGGCGCTCGCCGACGGCGATCATCTTGGCCGCGAGCGAACCGCCCTTCCCGCCGGCGGCCGAATCGGCTCCCGGGCGAGCATCGCGGCGCGCGCCCATCCGCTGATCGAGCGAGACGCGACGCGGTGCCCCCGGCGCGTTGCCGGATACGGTCATCGCGGCGATCGCCGCGCTGGACGTCAGGTTGGTCTGGAACGCGAAATAGGCCGCGAGATCGGGCCGACCGGTCGCTGCCTTCGAGCCGAAGATCGCGCACGCGCGCTTGTTCGCGGCTGCGTGGCCGGCGCGGAAGGCCTTCGCCTCCTTCTCGTCGGCCGGCTCTTCGGCGTCCGGATCGTTCTCCGGATCCTCGGCGTCGGGGTCGTTCTCGGGATCCTCGGCATCCGGGTCATTTTCCGGCGCCTCGGCGTCCGGATCGTTTTCCGGGTCTTCGGCGTCGGGGTCGTTCTCGGGATCCTCGGCGTCCGGGTCGGTCGTCTCGTCCTGCTCGGCGCGCGAGCCGAGGCGGCCGCCGCGGGCGAGCGCCGCGGCGCCAGCGAGCAGATGGGCGAACGGGGACGTGCCCGCCGCCTTGGTGGTCTTCGACATGGGTGTCTCCGTCAAATTACTGGATTGTCGCCTGCAGCGCGGCGAAGGCCGCGTCGGGCGCCATCACGGCATCGGCTAAGCCGGCCGTGACGCCGGCGGCGCCCATGAATGTGCCGGCCTGGAAGCCGCGCACCTTGTTGGCGGTGAGGCCGCGTGCGCGGGCCACCGAATCGTAGAAGATCTCGCCCATCGTATCGATCTCGGCCTGGATGGCGGCGAGAGCGTCGTCGGAGAGCGGGATCTCGGAATGGCCGTCGGTCTTGCGGTCCGCGCCGCTCGAGGTGATGAATCTCACTTTGAGGCCGGATTTGGTGAGCGCGTCGGACATATCGACGTGCATGCAGATGATGCCGATCGAGCCGGTGCCACCGGTGCGCGGCACGACGATGCGATCGGCAGCGGACGCGAGCCAATATGCGGCCGAATAGGCACTTTCGCTCAGGATCGCCCAGCATGGCTTGTTGCCGCGCAGCTCGAGCTTGGTTTCGAATAGGTCGGCGCAGCCGGCGACCTCGCCACCCCCGGAGTCATAGATCTCGGCGATCGCCTTGACCTCCGGGTCGGCCTGGGCAGTCAGCCAAGCCTGACGAATGCCGTCATACCCGGTCATGCCGGAATAGGGGCGCAGCGAACCCAGCTTGTGCACCAGCGTCCCGCTGACCGGCACGACCGCGACGCCGTTCAAGACGTCGTAGCCGGCATCGCTGCGCGTGCGGCGCGGCGACGCGAACGACGCATCGTCATCATCGTCCCACGCGACCGGCGTTATAACGCCCCCGCCCAGGCGCTCCATGCTCGCGATACCGAGGCGCTCCGCGAGCGCCCCCATCGCGATCTCCGCCTTGCGGGGATGGATCGCGATGGGCGTGTTGAAGAGGCGCGTGGCGAGGTGCGCGAATTGCTGCATCAGGTCGCTTCCGGATCGGTGATGGTCTTGCTTACGGAATCGCCGGGCGCGATCGTCGCCCAGCTCGGCAAGGGCACGCCGGCGTCCTGGAAGCGCTTGATGGTGTGCTTGCGGGCGAGGATCATGTCGTCGCCGTCGACGCCCTGCTCGGCGCAGAGCTCGTCATAATCCATGAGGGCGCTGTCCATGCCCAGGATCGCGCCCTTCACCTCGTTGACGGGGTCGATCCAGCCGCGGCCCGGTCCGATCCACTTCGCGCGCGAATACGCGTCGGGGAATTCGAGGAACTCTGGCGCGCCCGCCGGCATCGGCAGCTCGTCGATCTCGTGCGCTTCTTCGACGAAGCAAGTGAAGATCGGCTGGCAAAAGCCGATCGCGAAGTCGTCGCGGCGCCTGGTCATCGTTTTCCAGAATTCGAGCATCGCGCCGCGCGCGCTCGAATAGTTGACGTCCGACCAGTCGTTGGAGACCTGTTGGGCCGACAGGCCGGCCGCTGACGCGATATTGCGAAGGGCCGCCTTTTCGAAGGCGATGAAGTTGCCCGACGGGCGCGCCGCGTTGAGCTGGTTGACGCGCTCACCCGGGAACAGGGTGGGCATCGCGCCGCCGGCGCCGGGGATCCTGATCGGCTTCTCGCCGTGGAAATCCATCCGCGCGGTCTGATAGCCGCCGATCTTCTCGCCGGCGTCGAACACCGATTCCGCGAACTCGGGATCGAACGGGCTTTCAAGCCAGGCGCCGAAGATCGCGTTGAGGATCGACGCGTCCAGCTCGGCGACGTCGTAGCGATAGAGCATCTTCAGCCGCTGCACGACCGGAGCGAGGATTCCACTCCCGCCGCGATGCTGACCGGCACGATCGTGATCGAAGTCGTGGACGATGAGCGGTCGCCCATCCTCGGTCTCGCGATCGATCCGATCCCAACGGACGCTGTCGCCGGCGGACCACCAGTCTCCCTGGTGGGCGCGACGGATATGGTAGGCGATCGCGGCGCCGTCGTCGTCCACCTCCACGCCGCCGCGCAGCTCATGCGTGTCGAAGCGCATCTGGGGATTGGACAGCCGATCGGGATCGATCAGCTGGATGCACGTCGCATAGCGCGCGCGGCCGCGGCCGACGCGATCGAGCCGGTATTGCATGTTGGCGATCGCGTCGCCGTCGACCAGCTTATGCCGGAACGCGACGCGGTATTGCTGGCCGGCCGTCATGGCACGCTGGACATCGCACCAGCGGCCGCGACCGTTGGAGAAGGTGCGGTAGCTGGCATCTAGCGCCTTCGAATATTCGTAGGCCCAGGTGGAATCGAATCCCTTGATCCCTGTGTGGGTGGCAAGCGCGCGATAATCGGGTTTGGCGATCGGGCGGAAATTCGCGCCGACGGCATTGTCCAGGATCCGCGTGACCGTGCCCGACGCCCAGCCGTCGTTGCGGGTGAGGTCGCGGATCCGCGCCGTGATCGTGTCGCGATAGGGATTGAGCTCGCCGTCGGCCGACCAAAGGTACGGCTGCCAGTCGGCCATGTGGGACCCGTAGCGATCGGCCGCGTCCCAGGGCACGTTGCCGAAGCCGGAGCTCAGAGCGCCCGGGCGCGGCCGCGCCGGCGCGCGCGTCATCGGCTGGCCGCGCGCGTCCAGAATCGTCACTTCACCGGGCAAGGTAGATCAGCCTCCGGGCCCGGCGCGGGCCGCGCAGGCCGAGCGCCTGCTGCAGCTGGATGATCAGCGCCGTGCATTCCGCAACCGTGGCGACGCGCCTGGTCACCGACTTGGCCCCGTCGCCCTGCGTGTAGGACAGCTGGACATTCATTTTGCCCATCTGCAGGTCGAGCAGTGCCAGCTGGGCCGACGTCAGCGCAGCCGAGAGCTGGTCTCGAGACAAACCGGCGAAGATGCCGGAGGCGGCGCAATCGGTCATGATCTGCTTCCTCTGGCGAGCATCGAGCCCAGCGATGGCCGCTTCTTCGGCGCTTCGGGGTCGCCGACGGTGATCGTCACGGGGGACGGCTCGGAGATTGGCGCCGGCGTGTCCGTCGGCTCGGCTGCGGCCGGCGCGGATTCGTCGATGTCCTGTTCGGCGTCAGGGCTGCGGGTCACCGCGGCGCCGACGTCGTCGGCGCGCTTGTTGAGGCCCATGCCCATGTGCATCAGGCCGTGGAGCGCGGCGTATGCATAGACGCGGCAGTCGAGCGCCTCGTTGGCGCGTCCACCGGGCAATTCCCAAACGCGATACTTCTGGCCGCCGAGCTCTTTGATGACGATCCGCTCGGACGTGAGTTGGTGAAAGTAGTTGACGTCCCGATCGGCGGTGAAGTGCATGTAGCCCGGGCCAGGCTTTTCCTTGCCGAGGTACGATCGGATCGCGTCCTTCGCGGCGTTCACGCCGATCTGGACGGGTCGATAGGTCTTCTTGGTCCGCGAAGTCGGCCGCCTGATCGGCCAAACGGGGTTGCGCTGTCCGGTGCGCGCGCTCTCGCCCTTGATACCCCAAATGAACCGGCCGAGGCGGGCCTTGGCGAAATCATAGACCGAGTTGGTGTGGTGGCCGCCGGTGTCTACGCAGGCGGCAGTGATCCCGAAGGGGCGCCCGTCGGCCCGCTTCCATGTGCGCAACAGCAGCTCGTCGAGCCGCGCCTGCACTTTGGGGTCGTCGAATTCGCCATCGATGACCTCATAGGTGATCGACCAGCTTTCCTCGTCGCGGCCCCAGCCGACGATCTCGGCCTCAACGCGATAGTCCTGGATATCGACTCCGGCGGTGAGCAGGGCGACGCCGTCGGGCACCTCGGCTGGCCAAGCCTCGCGCCGGGCGAGCAGCGTGTCGCCGTCGAGCTCCTTGCCGACGTTCTTGCGATAGGTGAGCGCGAGCTGCGTGTTGTAGAACGACAGTTTGCCGTCCTCGTCGACCGCCTCGAGCCATTTCGCGGCCATGCGCGGCGGTGAATCGTTACCGCTCCACGGGCTGTAGAGCTTGCCGGCGTGGAAGCCGGCATGCTCGTTGGGAACCGCCCAGTCGCCACAGTGCCGGCATTTCGCGCGATAGACGGCCCAGCGGGGTCCTTCCCACCAGTCCCACACCTCGTCGAGCGCCGCGAACCCTCGCAGGCGCCAGGCCTCGCCATAGGCGTCGAGCGGTTTCTGCAGCTCGTCGCAGCACTCGAAGGCGCGGGTCTGATGCCAACGAATGGTCGCGAGCGCCCGCAGGCGTTGACCTTCGGTCCAGCCCTGTTCGCAGGCTTCGCAGTAGATCCGCGCCGTCTCTGGCCGGTGGGTCTTGCCGTCCTGACCCTTGCCCCAATCGACGTGCCGGAAAAATTCCGGGAACTGCCGGTGGCCGCAGAGGGGGCATTCAACCGATGCCCACCGCTTGTCGGACTGAATGAACCGCGCTTCGATCTTGCTCTCGCCGGTTATTGTCGGCGAGCAGACGGCGACGCTGAGCGAATTGGAATCGAAGGTGGCGAGGCGTTCCTCGCCGATGACGATCGGGTTGCCCTCCTTTATCGGGAGGTACTTGTCGACCTCGTCGAACAGGATGATCCGGATCGGCCGGCGGGCGAGATTGTCCGGGCTGCCCGCACCGACGATGCCCAGGAACCCGCCCGGGAAAGACTTGTAGTCGACCGTATTGCCGGCATCGCGGGTTTTCGATCCGCCGGCCTTTCGCCTTTTCGACGTGCCGACCAAGCGCTTCAGCGCCGGCGTTGCCTTGATGAAGGGCGCCACGCGCTCCTTCGAAAACTGTAGCGCCGCCGCATCCTTTGGCTGCACGATCAACATCGGGCAGGGATCGAGGTGAATGTGGAAGCCGACGATGTTCTCGATCAGCGTGGTCTTCAGCAGCTGCGTCGCGACCATCGCCGTGATCTTGCGCACGCCCGGCTCGGTCACTGCCAACATCGGGCCGCGGGCGATCTCCACCCGGCCGGTGCGATACTTCCCGGAGGTGCTCCCGGCCTCCTTCGCCATCACGCGGCAGTGATCGGCCCATTCTGGCAGGCTTATGCGCGGGGGCGGCGTCCAGCCGCGCCGCGCCGCCCGGCGCAGCCGCTCAATCTTCGTCGGCGCGGGTCCAGTCGAGATCAGGCTCGCCGAGCTCGTCGAGCTGCTGGTGGACATAGGGCTTGAGCGCCTCCGCCAATTTGGCAGGGTCGATATCGAGGTCGGACGCCAGCAAGGGGGCGACGCGACCAGGCCAAGCCATCCATGCGTCGCGCGCCGATCGGCGATCGTCGAAGATCGCCTGCTCGGCGATCTCCATCTCCACCAGTCGCCCAGCCTCCCGTTGCGCAGCGAGCAGGTGCTTCAGGGCGAGGGCGTTTTCCTTGATCGCCGACGCCTCGGCCTTGCTCCGGAATTGCCCGTCAAGCAGCTGCTCGATGAAGCCGCCGGCGATGATCTGATCGATCTCGTCGTCTTCGATCGACGCGCGAAGATCTGCGACGACCTCGTCGACGGCGGTGGCAACCTCCGGCGCGATACGGCCGCGGTTGCGGGTTGCGGTTGCCGGGCGCGGTTGCGCCTCGAGGGCTTCGATCTTGAACCGGCCGAGACCAGCGTCGCGCATCCTCGCGTCGGACAGCTCGACATCGACCTTGTCGCCCTCGAGCACGAGCACGCCTCGGTCGCGCCACTTCGCCGCGGCCTGCCTCGAGGCATCGTGCGACTTCCCGTAGGCGCCGAGCGAGAGGAGCGTCATCGGGGCCCTCCCCTACCCCGCAACCGGCAACCGCAACCGGCAACCAACTTTTTCGAATCGCAGCTGGAGCGACAACGCGGCGCGCAATTACCCACGTGCAAAAAGGGGCCCGGAAGGACCCATTTCCTATTGGCAGGTGGTGAAGGGGTCGGCGCGGGTGAGCTCGCGGCAGCTAGGCCGGCCGGGAACATAGATCCCGATGCCATCGGTCACGACGTCCATGCCGATGCACATCGGTCCGACGTTGTCGGCCGCGACGAGCGGGCCGCCGCGATACGGGCCCAGCTTGGCGGGGCGTGGCATGCCCGCAGGGCGCCGGTGAAGCCAGAACCGTTCGACCGTCCAGCGACGATCGGATCGCCATTCAACGGTCATGTCGTAGCCGACGCGGGACGTGATCGCGTCGATCGCGTTGACGATGAACCACGGGATCATTGGCTGACCTTCCGTAGCGGGTGCATGATGCGCCAGGCGCACGCGAGCACGAGCAGCGCGATGGCGCGGCGGATCGTCGGCTCGGGCGTCATGCTGTCACGCGCCCAGTCGCCATGTCGAAGGCGAGGAAGCCGTGCTCGTCGATGAAGTCCAACGATCGCGTGATCGCTCGGACCTGCTCTTCGACGATCTGCGCGTAGATAATCGCCAGGCGCTTATCCATGCTGACCGGGATGATCTGGCTCGGCTTGCTGTTGATCGGGCGGAACGGTGACAGCGGTTCGCGTACGGTCAGCGCGCGCGGCTCACCGTCCGGGCCCTTGGCGATGTCGGCGCGCGACACGACCAGGAGCAGTTCGGCGCGGATCTCGACCGAGGTCGATATCGCCGGCCGGTCGGGCAGGTATGTGCCCACGACTAGAACGCGCCGTTGCGGCCGAGCTCGACCTTGCGCACCGTGCGCCGGCGTAGCTTCGACGGGCCACGCTCCTTGGCGCGCCGATCGATCGCGTTGAGGGCGCGCGCGATATCGGCCTGCGTGGCCATTGGCGCCTGGGCGGCCAGCATCAGCGGCGCCAATCGGCGCAATGTCATGTGCATCGTCACTTCCTCGCGCTGGCGATCGCGCGCTGCAGTGCTGCCTCGAAAACGGCACGTGCGTTGCGATCGAGATACTGGCGGGCACGCGCTTCGAACGGCAGCCGCTTCGGCGCCGGCGTCGTGTCCTCGAATTGAATGAGCAGGTGCAGCGTCGTGCGCGCCCCGCCGACAATGTTGTGTTCGCCCTTGGTGCCGTAGTCGCCGTAGCGGCGCGCACCACGCTTCACGGCGCTGCGCTGCCACACGCCGTTGACGGTGCGACCGTTCTTGAAGGTCACCGGGCCGATGAAGACGTTCGGCTTTGCCTTGAGCGCGGCAAGCTTGCCGCGCGTCAGGTTGCCGTACTTGTTGACGCCCACGGCGCGCGGCACGAGCATGCCGCGCTTGGTACCGAGGAAGCGATCGCCTCCGGTGACGTACGGCTCGAGATACTGGGCCTGGATATCCTTCGCCCAGACAATCGCCACCGGCTTGGCCTTGGTCGCGACCTCGATCCGATAGGCGTTCTCGGTGAACGGCGTCGGATTGTCGAATGTGTCGTCGAGCAGATCTCGCTCGACATCGCGCACGCCCTTCGCCAGCTCGTTCAAGGCGAGCGAATTGGCGAAGGGGATTTGCCGGCGCTGCAGATCCGACAGGCCACGGTGGACCTGGCGGATGTCGCCCTGCATCGAAAGGGCGATCAGCACCGAGAGCTAGACACCAGTATTGCCGTTGTCGGCCGGCGCCGCCGGCGTTTCGACAGGCGCTGGCGCCGTGCTGCCAGGCAGGGACGTCTTCAGCGCGGCGACGATCGCCGCCTTGCCCTGGCGATCGGCGATCTCCGCGCGGATGTCGGCAATATCGGCGTCCGCGTGCTCGCGGATGGTGACGATGTCCGCCTCGAGCGCGAGCACCTCCTCGTCGTGCTGGGCGAGGAACGTCTCGAGCTTCTGATCGAGGTGCTGGACGAACGTGACGATCGAATCGGCGCTGCGGGCCACGAAGGCCAGCAAAATACGGGTGATCATGGTGGGGTGCCCCCTTCGGGATTGGCGATCGCCGCCTATTCGACGATCGTGATCTTGCTGGACCTGCGCGAAGGAGCGCTATTGTTCCTGGACCAGCAGGAACTCGACGACGGCGACGCCGGCGCGCCGCTCGATCAGATCCGCACTCGCTACGAAATGGCGGCGGGCGTGAAATTCGGCCTCCGG
>DASVNU010000236.1:0-2832 GCA_036383655.1 Sphingomonas sp.
TGCCGACATGAACATCATGTTCGAACATGTCGTGACCAGCGACGGATCGCTGTCCAATTACGCATTGTTCCGTGGACTGCCTTACGTGAACCTCGAAACGCAGGATCGCGGCATCGACCCGGCCGGGCTCGCCAATGCGCGCGGACGGTTGCTGGCGATGATCGGCACCGTGATGGCGCGATGCGCCCCGATCGAGGGGCTCGCGCTCCGTCCGCCGCCACCGCCCGTGCACAGCGAGTCGCCGCCGCCCAAGCGCAGGAAGCGCCGCTAGACGCCCTGATTGCGCGCCGCGTCGGTCAGCTTATAGCAAGCGGGCCATTCTTTCGGAGCGACCCCGCCGATGCGCTTTCTGCCGCTTGCCCTGCTTCTCGTTGCCGCGCCCGCCGTCGCGCAGGATCTGACTCCCGCCGAAACCACCAAGGTCGATTCGATCGTCACCGACACCTTGGCGCGCAACGGCGTGCCGTCGGCGTCGATCGCGATCGTCCGCGGCGGACGGATCGTCTTCGCCAAGGCCTATGGCAAACAGTCCGAGACGATCGCGACTCCGCGCGCCGACGCGCCGTACCAGATCGCCTCGATCTCCAAGCAATTCACCGCCGCCGCCATCCTGCTGCTGCAGGACGAGGGCAAGTTGAGCCTCGACGATACCGTCGCCAAATGGGCGCCCGGCATCACCGACGGCGACAAGATCACCGTCCGCCAGTTGCTCAGCCATACGTCGGGGCTGCAAGATTACTGGCCGCAGGATTACAGTTTCGCGGCGATGGAAAAGCCGGTCACGCCGCAGCAGATCGTCGATCGCTGGGCGAAGAAGCCGCTCGATTTCGCGCCGGGTACGCAATGGCAATATTCGAACACCGGCTATGTCGTCGCCGGGATGATCGTCGAAAAGGCCGCGGGCAAGCCGTTGCTCGCCTATCTGCAGGACAAGGTGTTCAAGCCGCTGGGGATGAAGGCGATCGACCAGGATCTGGCGGTCGGCAAGGGCTATCCGCAAGGCTATCACCGCTTCGCGCTCGGCCCCGTGCGGGTCGAGAAGCCGGCGGCGCGCGGCTGGCTGTTCGCGGCGGGCGAACTCGCCATGTCGGCCGGCGATCTCGCCAAATGGGATATCGCGCGGCTCAACCGCAGCGTGTTGTCTGCCAACGATTGGCAGACGCAGGAAACGCCCATCCTGCTGACCAACGGCAAGTCGACCAATTACGGCCTCGGCGTCTTCGCCGGCACCGCCAAGGGGCATCGATACGTCGAACATACCGGTGAGGCGGTCGGCTTTTTGTCCGAGAACATCGTCTTTCCGGACGACAAGGCAGCGGTCGTGGTGCTGGTCAATTCGGACTTCTCGGATGCCTTTACCGGCATTGCCGGACAGATTTCCGAGCTGATCCTGCCGCCCGCCACCGGAGCCGCTGCTCCCGGCGACGCCGAAACGGCGAAGACCGCGCGGGCCCGCGCGATCTTCGACCAGCTGCGCGCGGGCAAGCTCGATCGCGCGACGATGACCGAGGACGCCAATTACTATTTCGACGCCACCGCGATCGGCGACTATCGCGACAGCCTGGCCAAGCTCGGCGACCCCGCGTCATTCGCGCTGGTGCGGCCCGCGCGGTTGCGCGGGGGGTTCGTCAATCGCAATTACACCGTCACTTATGCGAACGGCACCAAGCTGGCGGTGGTGACCTATGCCGAGCCCGATGGCGCCGGACGCTATGAGCAATTCATCGTGATGCCAGCCGATTGACCGGCGCCATCCGCCTGCCCACCCGCCTGCCCGACGAGACATCAGCATGACCGACTTCGCCGCCCTCCTCCAGCCCGACCGCGGCCAGTCCGCGCGAACGATCGAGGTCGTCCACCCCGACGGCTACGCCGACTGGCTGGCCGGGCAACCGCCGCGCGTCCGCGCGATGCTGACCGTCGCGCGCGTGACCGGCAAGGCCGGCAACAAGGCGATCCTTCCCGGCGAGGGCGCCGAGGACTGGTCGGTGCTCCATGTTTGCGATGAAGCCGCCACCTCGCCATGGCGCATCGCGTCGCAGCCCGATTTCCTGCCCCAGGGAAGTTATCGGCTGAAGAGCGGCGACCTCGGCGTGGCCGGCCTCGGCTGGCTGCTCGCGCAGCATCGCTTCGACAAATATACCAAGCCCGACAAGGATGGCGGGCCGCGTGTCCTGCTGACCAGCGATCCGGCCGGAATCGACGAGACCGTCAGGCTGGCGCAAGCGACCGCTTTGGTCCGCGACCTGGTCAACCTCGGCTCGTCCGACATGGGGCCCGCCGAGCTCGAGGCGGAGGCCGGGCAACTCGCCAAGAAGTTCGACGCGACGCTCACCGTGACGCGCGGCGATGCGCTGACCACGGGCTATCCGATGATCGACGCGGTCGGCCGCGCCGCCGCCAAGCATCGCGCGCCGCGGCTGATCGAGCTCGAATGGGGCAACCCCAAGCATCCGCGCGTCGCATTGCTGGGCAAGGGTGTGTGCTTCGATTCGGGCGGGCTCGACATCAAGCCGGCGAGCGGCATGCGGTTGATGAAGAAGGATATGGGTGGCGCCGCGCACGCACTCGCGCTCGCCCAACTGATCATGGGGGCACGCCTGCCGATCCGGCTGCACGTGCTGATCCCCGCGGTAGAGAATGCGATTTCGGCCGACGCCTTCCGCCCCGGCGACGTGCTCAAGTCGCGTAAGGGCCTGACGGTCGAGAACACCAATACCGATGCCGAAGGACGGCTGGTGCTCGGCGATGCGCTGACCAAGGCGGGCGAAGGCAAGCCTGAGCTGGTGATCGATTATGCCACGCTGACCGGCGCGGCGCGCGTCGCGCTCG
>DASVNU010000237.1:0-6788 GCA_036383655.1 Sphingomonas sp.
GTGGCGACCGGTGGGCAAGGCGAACCGCGCGCGGCGCTCGGGCGGATCGCCGACGGCAATCACCCGATCAAGCTCGTCGCGGGCGATACCGTCGTCTTCTCGTCGAAGCAGATACCGGGCAACGAACTGGCGATCGGTCGCATCCAGAACCAGCTGGCCGCCGCCGGCGTGGAAATGGTCACCGAGCGGCAGGAGCATGTCCACGTCTCCGGCCATCCGGGACGCCCTGAACTCGAGGCAATGTATGGCTGGATCCGTCCGCAATTGCTCGTACCCGTCCATGGCGAGATGCGCCACATGATGGAGCAGGCGCGGTTCGGCCTGTCCAAGGGCATCCCCGCAGCGCTGGTCCAGAGCGACGGCGACATCGTCCGTCTCGCGCCCGGCAAACCCGAAAAGCTGGGCCATGCCACGGTCGGTCGGCTGATGCTCGACGGCGACGTCATCCTGCCCGCCGACGGCGCGACGATGAACGAACGCCGTCGTGTCGCGACCTACGGCCAGATGTCGGTCGCGGTCGCGGTCGATCGCAACAACCGGATGGTCGGCATGCCGCGGGTCGGGCTTCAGGGCATTCCGGTCGAAGAGGATCGCGAGGCGTTCATCGATGAGGCGATCGATGCCGCCGCGGAGGTGGTGAAGAAGCACCGTGGCGATTTGCAGGCACTGCGCGAAAGCCTGCGTCTCGGTGTGCGTCGGGTGGCGACGCGCTGGACCGGCAAGAAGCCGGTGGTCGATGTACTGGTGATTGAGGCCTGAGTGATATGCGTTGGACGTCGTTATTGGCGATCTATTTCCTGTTCTGGGCGTTTTCGGTGTTCCTCGTCCTGCCGTTCGGCGTGCGCACAACGCAGGAGGTTGGGGGCGACTACGTGCCCGGCCAGGCCGAAAGCGCGCCGCACGAGTTCAGCGTCAAGCGTACCGCGCTGCGCGTGACGATCGTGGCGACGATCCTATGGGGTCTGTTCGTGCTCAATTACATTTACGGCTGGGTGACGCCCGAGACGTTCGATTTCGTCAATCCGTCGAACAGCGCCTAGGCGGGTGTGAGCGCTACATGCGCTCACACCCAAAGTCGCTGCGATCAAAAGCCGTAGGACAGGCGCGCATAGCCGAACTGACCGGGGATATCGTAAGTGGTCGGATCGAAGTTCGCGCTGTCGCACGTGCCGCAGACTGGCGGCGTCTTGTTGAACACATTGTTCACGCCGATCGTCAGGCGCATGTCATGGTTCATCCAGGGCGGTGAATAGTAAAGTTGCACGTCGCCGTAGAAGGTCGCGGACATGATGTGGCCGTCGCCTTCGGTCACCTTGCTGATGTAGCGCGCGGTGAACGATGCGCCGAAGGCGGGCATCGACCAGTCGATCGTGCTGTTCAGCTTGAAGCGCGGGAACGCCTGATCGGTCGCCAGACAGCGCTCGGTCCCGGCGCAGACCTGGACCGGCGCCGACGGCGGCGCGACATTGTACTTCAGGAGATAGGCGGCGTTGGCCGTCAGCCCGATCGTCCCGCCGCGGATCTTGGGCGAGCGATAGATGAACGTGGCGTCGAGCCCGTCGGTCTTGATCGCATTGAGGTTGAGCAGCCCGGCACTGATGCCCGCGATCGTGCCGCTGGGCGTGCGCTTGATCGCGCCGCAGCTGACCGGGTCGGCGTTGAACGCGCACCGCGCCAGCGTGAGCGACGCCGGCACCGAGTCGATCGCGTTCTTCAGGCTGATATTGTAGTAATTGACCTCCAGGCTGAGCGCCGACGCCCATCCCTTCGCCCAGCTCGGGCTGTACACCCCGCCCGCGGTGAAGGTCTTGGCGGTTTCCGGCTTCAATGCCGAATTGCCCTTTGAAAACACGCCGAGCTGCCCGCCGGTCGGATCGTTATAGCTGCCGTTGGCCGGCACACCATTGGCGATGCAATTCGCCCTGACGGTCGCGTTGGTCGGGAACAGGCCGCCGGCGCCGCTGGTGCAGGGGTCATTGATCGTCGCGTCGCTGCGCGACAGCCCGGCATAGAGTTCGCCGATGCTCGGTGCGCGAAGACTTTCGGCATAGCCGCCGCGGAACAGCAGGTCCGCCACCGGCTTCCACAGGCCGGACGCGGTGAATGTGGTGCTGCTGCCAAACGACGAATAGTCCGAATGGCGGACCGCGCCATCGAGTTCGAGGCGATAGAAGAACGGCGTATTGGCGAGGATCGGCACGCGCAGTTCGCCATAGAATTCGTCGACATGGAAGCCGCCCCGCGCCGGGCTTGTCGGAACGTCGGCGCCGAGCCCGGCCACGATCACCGGATCGGGATCGTAGCTCGCTTTCTGAACGCGATGTTCGTAGCCGATGGCGACGCCGACCGGGCCGGCCGGCAGGTCGAACAGCTCGCCCGACAGATTCGCGGTGTAATCGTACAGCCGTTGCAGACTCTTGTCGCGTTCATCGAACGCCACATAATTCAGCATCGCCGGGGTGATCGAACCGGCGCCACCGAAAATGTTGAACGGCACGCAGTCCCCGGTGCAATTCGCGACGGGTCCCAGCGCCCGGGCGAGCTTTGCGGCGTTGACATTGCCGGTGAACAGCTGATGGGCGTCGTTCAGCCCGACCACGGCATTGGCGTCCCAATACCATTTCTTGCTGCCGAGAAGGAACGAGCCGTCGAGCGTGACGGTGCCGGAGAAAGTATTGACGTCTTGCGTAAAGACGCGTTGGCCGCCTTCGACGAAGCGCCGCCGGATCTGCGAATAATTGGCCGGCGTCCCGTCGGCGCCCGAGGACAGGGTCACGCCGAACGGATTGTACGGGTTGGTGGCATCGATCGAGATCGTGTCGAGCAGATTGCCGTTCCCGGCAGAGGGCCCGATGGATAGCGGCAGGAACGCCGCCTCGGTGGTCGAATGGCGATGATTATAGACCAATTTGACCCGCAGATTGACCGAACTCGACAGTTCCTGCTTGAAATTGAAGAAGCCGCCGATCCGCTCGTTCGGCGTGATCAGATAGTTATACGGCGCGAAATTGAACCGGTCGGCAAGCGTATAGTCCCGGAAATCGGCCGGATAGACCGGCTTGCGCCCGACGACCGGCGCGACCAGCGTCAGGTCTTGGCCGAACACTCTGAACCGGCCATTGGGGATAGCACTGCTGCACCCGCTGGTCGCTACCGCGCAGGAGGTGATGCCCGCGGTCGGAAACAGTGAGATCGCGCGGTTGGCGGTGCTCACCGCTTCCTGCTTGGTATAGGTTCCGCCGAACACCAGCGACGTGCCGGTCGACGGTGACTGAATGCCGTAGCTCAGCTGGAGGTCGGTAGTATGGCCATCGCCCTGCCGATAGGTGCCGAATTGCGCCGACGCCTTGAGCCCCTTTTGCGCCTGGCGCGTGATGATGTTCACCACCCCGGCGACCGCGTCCGACCCATAGAGCGGCGACGCGCCCGACTGGAGCACTTCGACGCGCTCGATCATATTGGTCGGGATTTCGTTGAGATCGACCGAGGCGGGAATGCCGCCCGCGGCGGATCCGTTCACGAACCGCAACCCATCGACGAGCACCAGCGTGCGTTTGGCGCCGAGATAGCGCAGATCGATTTCCGCCGAGCCGGAACTGACGCCGGTGCCATCGGGTGGGCCGCCGATATTGCCGGCGTTGTTGACCTTGGTGTTCAGGCCGCCGCCCGCACTGGGCAGGCGCTGCAGCACGTCGGCGACCGAACTGAGGCCGGTCTTGGCCATCGCGGCCTCATCGACGGTGACGACCGGCTTGTCGGTGTCCAGCGGGTTCCGGCGAATGCGCGATCCGGTAACGACAATGTCGTCACTGACCGTCGACGCCGCGACATTGTCGGTGTTCGGTGTATCCTGGGCAAATGCCGGCATAGCCGAAAGGCTGGCTGCCAACGCCAGGGCGGCAACACCGGTACGATGCGAGATGCGAATGCTGTTCATGAGCCGTCTCCCCATTTACGGCCTCCGAGCATCGCTCCCCTTTTCT
This sequence comes from Sphingomonas sp., assembly GCA_036383655.1. Classification (GTDB taxonomy): domain Bacteria; phylum Pseudomonadota; class Alphaproteobacteria; order Sphingomonadales; family Sphingomonadaceae; genus Sphingomonas. The sequence goes on from DASVNU010000237.1 coordinate 3,984, forward strand.
TTTACAAAAGGGGCCAAGTCGGAATGAACTGCAAGCGCAAAAGCATCGTATCGCTGTTCGGTTCAGGCGGTTTACCGGCACTTTAGCCGAACATGTGCCCTTTGAGCCGCACTAGGACGGATCGACATTCAGGCCTGAGCGTGACGGCTGCCTTACAATCCTCCCCCGCCAGGGGGAGGTGGCAGGCGCAGCCTGTCGGAGGGGGCGGAAGCACGACGGTGAGTGGGTCGCTATACTCCCCCTCCGTCGCCTTCGGCGCCACCTCCCCCTGGCGGGGGAGGATTGGTTTGAATGTCGATCCGCCCTAGTCGTCGCCGGCGGACTCGAATCCTCAAGGGCTTCTCGTCCCATGAGGCCATCTACAAAGCACGGACACTTCCAGGGAGGAACGGCTCGTGCTGGTCTCTCGTCACGACGATTGTGAATTCGACGCTCTGTCGCTCAGGTCCGCAACCGCTCGATCGCCTGGGCCAGCGCGACATAGAGCTTGCCCATGTCCGACGACAGCAAGGTCACGCCGATCGTCGCGCCTTCGCGTTGCGCCAGGATGCCGCGCAGCATCGCTTCGAAATCGTGGATGTAGCGATTGACTTGCTCGCGAACATTGTCGTCGCTGTCATAGGCCGCGAGTACCGCGCGCATCTCACCGGCGTCGAGCAGCTTGACCGCGCGCCGCGCGAACGCACCGCGATTGCCCTTCAGATAGGCCAGCCACGACGAATCGGGGACTTCCGTCGAATAGATGCTGGTGAGGTCGATCGCCGCCGAGTGGAGCGATTCGATCAACAGCGACACGCGCCGCGCGAAGCCGTTCGATTCCTCGGTATCGGCAAGCCGCGCCTCGATCTGGCCCGACGCCTCGGCGATCGCCAGCATCTGACGATTGAGCTTGTCCGACGCGCCGGTCGCCGATGCCGCGGCGGTTTCGGTCGCCTGCGCGATCGTCGCCAGGCTGCGCTCCACCGCCCCCGATGCCGCGGCCTCCAGCGCATCGGCGGCGTCGGGAGCGATCCGCGCCATCGCCTCACGCGCATGTTCGGCGGCGGCATTGGCGGTGTCGCGAATGCGCATCAGCATTTCGAGCAATTGCGGGGCCGCCTCGCCGGCGAAGCGATGCGCCGCGCTGCTGGTATCGTCGATCGAGCGGGTCAGCGCGTCGACCTGTTCCTGTCCGGCGGCGAGCGTCGCGGAGACGTGGTTCGCCACCGCCTCGATGCCGGCGATGCGGTCGGCCAGCGCCATCGTGCTGTCGGTCGCGGTACGATCGAGCGCGGCCTGATTGGTCGACAGCATCGCGAGCATGGCGTCGCCTTGTGCGGCGATGCCCTTGCGTGCTTCATCCACCGCGCTGGCGGTGCGATCGAGCAGGCCGTCGACCGCTTCCGACATCGCACTGGTGACCCGTTCGAGCCGCGTTCCCGCGGTTTCGCTGGTCGCCTCCATCCGCGCGATATGCGCGGACAGGCGTTCGGCGGCACCGCTGGTGTGGGAATCGACCTCACGCGCGCGTTCGCCGAGCGCGACGACCTGGGCGTCGAGCGCGGCCGCACGCTCGCTTGCCGTCAGGCCGATCGTCTCGACCTGATCGGCCAGCGTGACCGTCTTGTCATGCGCATGCGGCAGCGTCGCCAGCATGATCTGGAGATTGGCTTCCAGATTGCCGGCTGCCTTGTCGATCCGGCCGGCATCGGCCTCGGCTTGGGAAAAGTGGGTGTTGAGCAGCGACGATGCCTCGCTCAGCCGATCCGACGCGGCGCTGGCTGTCGCCATCATCACGGTGACCTGATCGGCCAGCTTTTCGCGATTGGTGTCGATCGTCTGCGCCATGACGTCGATGACGCCCTGCAGATGCTCGGCCTCGGCGCGCATCGAGCGCGCGGTGTCGTTGAATCGGCGCGCCTCGATGCGGCTCGATCGCCGTGCCACCAGCCAGAGGACGGCGATCAGGGCCAAGGGGGCGGTCAGCCCGGTGGCGAGTTCGGCCAGCACGGTCGGTGCGGGCGCGGCCTGCATGGCGGGCCACGCATACCAGGCGAAGAAGCCGACCCAGGCCAAAGCGGCGATGAAGGCGATAGCGGCGAAAATGCGCCATTTCCGCGCGCCCGATCGTTCCTCGGGTTCCTCCAGAACCTCGCCTTCATAAGGCTCGGTCGGCTGCGACGGCTCGTCCGCAACGGCGTGCGGAGCGTTGTACGGAACGTCGCTGACTTGAAAGTCGATGATCTTGGATCCCCCGTTCATGACGCTTTGCTTACCATAAAACCGACCATTTCAAAGCGATTGCGCAACGTTCCGTTAAAGCCCTTGGGGCTAAGCTTGGGTCATGGCCTATGATCCCGGTGCAATCGATGCGACCCTTGCTGCGGCAGTCGGTGACGAACCAGGGCTGATCGCCGAGTTGCGCGCTGCCTTCGTCGAGAGCGCGGAAAAGGCGATCGATGCGATCGAGACGGCCGGAAGCGACGACGCCTGGCGTCTCGCGACGGCGCGTCTCAAGGGATTGGCGGCGAGTTTCGGCGCGGTACGCCTGATGGGCCTGGCGTCCGAAGCGGCGAGCGCGCCCGGCAATGCCGATGTCGTGCGAACCTTGCGGCGCACGGTGGCGCGGCTCTAGCCATACGCCGCGCCGGAGGGTTCCGGCGTGCTATCACGATCCGTGCGATAGCCGAGTGCGGGGCCTAACAGCCCCGGATGCTTGCCGGGCTCCTGTTTGCCACAGCCGACGCGTCTGATCGCCACGATACGCTGGCGGCGACGCTGCCGGTCGGGGGCGTGACGCTGATCGAATTTCAGGCGCGGTTGCTG
>DASVNU010000238.1:0-3013 GCA_036383655.1 Sphingomonas sp.
TTCGGCGATGAAGATCAATGTCGAGGTGGATTGCACCCCCGAAGAGGCGCGCCGCGCGGTCGGCCTGCCCGATCTGACGCCGATCCATGAGAAATATGTCCAGGCGCTGATGGGCGCGATGGACGGCAATATGGTCAAGCCAGAACTGCTCGAGACGATGATGAAGAGCTGGATGCCGATGGGCGACGCCAGCATGCAATTCTGGCGCAAGATGTTCGAGGGCGGCAAGAGCGAGTAATCGCCGCTCGACCGGTATCTTCATGAGCACGATCTTTGCCCCTTCGTCCGGCCTGCCGCCGGCGGCGATCGCGGTCATCCGGATCAGCGGGCCGCGGGCGTTCGCGGCGGCGCGGGCGCTGGCCGGCGACTTGCCTGTTCCACGTGAAGCACGATTGCGGACCCTGCGCGATCCGGCGAGCGGCGATCATCTCGATAGTGCGCTGGTGCTTGTCTTCCCCGCGCCCAAGACGGCGACGGGCGAGGATCTGGTCGAGCTGCACGTCCATGGCGGCCGTGCCGTGGTCGCCGCGGTCGAGGCGGCGTTGGGGCAGCAGCCCGGCTTGCGCCGCGCCGAGCCCGGCGAGTTTACGCGGCGGGCGCTGACCAATGGCCGCATCGACCTCGCCGAAGCCGAGGGCCTCGGCGACCTGTTGTCGGCCGAGACCGAGTTGCAGCGGCGCGCGGCGCTGGCGATGGCCGATGGGACATTGTCGCGGCAGATCGCGGCCTGGCGTGCGGCGTTGCTCGGGCTGGCGGCACGGCTCGAGGCATGGCTCGATTTTTCGGACGAAGCCGATGTCGATCCGGTGCTGCTCGATGGCATCCGGGCCGAAGCGCGCACGGTGGTGGCGGCGATCGGGAGCGCGCTGGGCGCTCCCCCGGTCGATCGCCTGCGCGACGGCATCCGCGTGGTGCTGGCGGGGCCGCCCAATAGCGGCAAGTCGACCTTGCTCAATGCGCTGGCCCGGCGCGAGGCGGCGATCGTCTCGCCGATCGCGGGAACGACGCGCGATCGGATCGAGGTGCCGGTGTCGCGCGCGGGGATTCCGTTCGTGCTGACGGATACTGCCGGGCTGCGCGATTCGGCGGGGGATGCGATCGAGGCCATCGGCATCGATCGCGCCAGCCAGGCGATCGCGGGGGCCGACCTCGTGCTCTGGCTCGGCGACGACGCCCCGCCCACGGATCGCATGCTGTGGCTCCATGCCCGTGCCGATGTGAGTGGGCGGGAGAAAGCACCGGGAGATACAGTGCTCGCCGTGTCGGCCGAAACGGGCGACGGTGTCGAGTCGCTATGGGAGATGCTGGTCAGCCGTTCCGCGACGCTGATTCCGGGGGCTACCGATCTGGCGCTCAACCGGCGCCAGCGCGGTCACTGCCAGGAAGCGCTGGAGGCGCTTCATGACCTGGGCGAGCCCGATGAGCTCGTGGTTGCCGATGCCCTGCGACGCGCCAATGTCGCACTCGCGCGGATCACCGGAGATACGGGCATCGAAGCGATGCTCGATGCCCTGTTCGCGAGATTCTGCATCGGAAAGTGAGTGTTCCACGTGGAACATCCCTGCTAATCGCGCGCCATGAATTGCTTCGACGTCATCGTGATCGGCGGCGGCCATGCCGGTGTCGAGGCTGCCGCGGCAGCCGCGCGACGCGGCGCCTCGGTCGCGCTGGTGACGTTCGATGCGCGCAATATCGGCACGATGTCGTGCAACCCGAGCATCGGCGGGCTCGGCAAAGGCCATCTCGTCCGCGAGGTCGATGCCTGCGACGGGATCATCGCGCGTGCGGCCGATGCGGGCGCGATCCATTATCGCTTGCTCAATCGCTCCAAGGGCGCTGCCGTCCGAGGTCCCCGCGTCCAGGCCGATCGCAAGCGGTTCGGCGCGGCGGTGCGGCAGCTGCTCGCGCAGCATGAAGGCGTGCGGATCGTCGCGAACGAGGCGACCGCGCTGGTGATCGACGGCGGCAAGATCGCCGGCGTGGAGATGGCCGATGGCGCGCGCCTAGCCGCGCAGACGGTGGTGCTGGCGACCGGGACCTTCCTGGGCGCCCGCATGTTCCGCGGCGATGAGCGCGACACGGGCGGTCGCCTGGGCGAGCGCGCGGCAACGGTGATGGCCGCGCAATTGCGCGATCTCGCCCTGCCGATGATGCGGCTCAAGACCGGTACGCCGCCGCGCCTCGACGGACGGACGATCGACTGGGCGCGGACCGAAGTGCAGCCTTCCGAGGCGGATAGCTGGACGATGTCGGCCATGTCGCCGGGCCGTCCCCTCCCCCAATTGTGGTGCGCGATCACGCGGACCACCGAGGCGACGCACGCGATCATCCGCGCCGGGCTCGACCGCTCGCCGCTGTTCTCGGGCGATATCGAGGGCGTGGGGCCACGCTACTGCCCGTCGATCGAGGACAAGGTCCATCGCTTCGGCGATCGCGACGGACACCAGATCTTCTTGGAGCCCGAGGGGCTGGATGACGCCATTGTCTATCCCAATGGCATCTCGACCTCGCTGCCCGCCGATGTCCAGCAGGCATTGATCGCCTCGATCCCCGGGCTCGAGCGGACGCGGATCACCGCGTTCGGCTATGCGGTCGAGTACGACCATATCGATCCGCGCGCGCTCGATCACCGGCTGGCGGTCGCGGCGTTGCCGGGATTGTTCTGCGCCGGCCAGATCAACGGCACGACGGGCTATGAGGAAGCCGCGGCGCAAGGCCTGGTCGCGGGCGCCAATGCGGCAGCTATTGCGCTGGGCGTCGCCGATTTCGTGCCGGACCGTGCGCAATCCTATCTCGGCGTGATGATCGACGATCTGGTCCTGCAGGGCGTGACCGAGCCCTATCGCATGCTCACCGCACGTGCCGAGTTCCGCTTGCGATTGCGCGCCGACAATGCCGAAACGCGGTTGAGCGCGGTTGCCGAGGCGGCGGGCCTGCTCGGCGAGGAGCGGCTGCGTCATGTCCGTGCGCGCGAAGCCGAGCGTGCGGCGGTCGACGTGCAGCTGGCCGAGCC
>DASVNU010000239.1:0-18655 GCA_036383655.1 Sphingomonas sp.
GATGTTGTGCTCGGTCATCAACATAGCGCCAAGAATCTCGCCGGCACGCACGAGATGATGGAGATAGGCGCGTTCCCAGGTCGCGCAGACCGGGCAGCCGCACTCGGGATCGAGCGGCCCCTGATCCTCGCCGAACTTCGCGTTGCGGATGTTGATCGGCCCGCTCCGCGTGAAAGCCTGGCCGGTACGGCCCGAGCGCGTCGGCAAGACGCAGTCGAACATGTCGACCCCGCGCTCGACTGCGCCGACGATGTCGTCGGGCTTGCCGACTCCCATCAGATAACGCGGCTTGTCGGCGGGAAGCTGGCCGGGCGCGAAATCGAGGCAGCCGAACATCGCCGCCTGCCCCTCGCCCACCGCGAGCCCGCCGATAGCATAGCCGTCGAACCCGATCTCGGTCAGCGCTGCTGCGCTCTCCCCGCGCAATTGCTCGTTCAGCGCGCCCTGCTGAATGCCGAATTGCGCGGCATTGTCAGCATGCTCGCCGCCAGCCAGGAACGCCTCGCGCGAGCGCCGCGCCCAGCGCATAGACCGCGCCATCGCCGCAGCCTGCACGTCGGGCGTCGAGGTGGTCGGGACAAGTTCGTCGAACGCCATGACGATGTCCGAGCCGAGCAGGCGCTGGATCTCCATCGAGCGCTCGGGGCTCATCAGATGCCGCGTGCCGTCGAGATGGCTCTTGAACTCGACCCCATTCTCGTCGCGCTTGGTCAGTTCGGACAGGCTCATCACCTGATAGCCGCCGCTGTCGGTCAGGATCGGCCGATCCCAACCCATGAAATGGTGCAAGCCCCCCAGCCGCGCGACGCGCTCGGCGGTCGGCCGCAGCATCAGGTGATAGGTATTGCCGAGGATGATATCGGCGCCGGCCGCGCGCACGTCGCCTGGCTTCATCGCCTTGACCGTGGCGGCGGTGCCGACCGGCATGAAGGCGGGCGTGCGGATCGTCCCCCGCCGCATCGCGATCTCGCCGGTGCGCGCCTTGCCGTCGGTGGCGTGGATGGTGAAGTCGAAACGGGGATTCATGCGGGCCGCTCTAGCGGCGGGGTCGGCGGTTTGTCGACCTCAGGTCAGATAGTCGACGACCTCTTGCGGCGTCGCGAACGTCCTGTCGGGCTCCATCGCCACCAGCATCTCGGGATTGGCATAGCCCCATAATACCGCGCCGGTGCCGATCCCCACCGCGCGCGCGGCGTCGATGTCGCGCGTTTCGTCGCCGATCGACAGGATCGCGCTGGGCGGGAGTCCGCTCGCCTTTACCGCCTGACGGAATTTGCGCACCTTGCCGAACAGGCCCGAGCCGCAGAAGAAGCGCTCGATCCGCGCCGACTCCTCGGGCCCCAGGATCGCGCGGACATTGGCTTCGGCGTTGGACGAACAGACGAACATCCTGACCTTGGCCTCGTCGATCGTTCGCAGCATGTCGCGGACACCGTCGAACAAATGAATCTCGTCGGTGTGCCGCCCGAACCGCGCGCGGACGTGGCGCGCGATCAGCGGCAATTTCCAGCGCGAGATGCCGAGATGGTCGATCACTTCGCGCGTCGTGCGCTTGCGCAGTCCCTCCACCTCGTCGGGATGGACGCTGCGGAAGCGGAAGCGCTCGGCGAGATCGTCGACGATCGACAGGAACCAGTGACCGCTGTCGCTGAGCGTCCCGTCGAAGTCGAAGATGACGAGCTGATATGGCTGCGAGGCAACCGCGTCGGTCACGGCGCGCGTCCCCGTTTGCCGCGCCCGCCATCGCCCATCGGGAAGGCGCGGATCGTCAGCAGTTCGGCGCGCGTCAACACGCCGTCCTTGTCCTTGTCGAGCCGGGTGAAGATCTGGTCGAACTTCGCCTCGAGTTCGGCGAGCGTGATCTGGTTGTCGCTATCGCTGTCGGTCTCGTACGCGCCCGGCAGCGCATTGGGATCGCCCAGCCATTTCTGCGCCCAGTCGGAAAAGGCGATATACCCGAGCTTTCCGGTGTTGCCGGTGTCGATCGCGGCGAAGCTCTTCGCCACGCCCTTGTGCATTTCATCGCGCGTCACGCGGCCGTCGCCGTCGGTGTCGAACGTCGCGATCATCATCGCCACCGGCTCGACCACCAGGATCGGCGGCGCGGCGATCGACACCGGCGCGTTCTTCTTGCTGCCGAGCGGAACGGGAACGCGATTGTCATTCTGCGCGGTGGCGGGCGGAGCACCCAACGCAAGCGCCAGTGTTCCGGAGATCAGGGCGGCGCCGCGACGGATGGCTGGCGTGAAGCGATTCGGCGGCATGGCGACAGGCTGTGCCCCAGCGCGCCGGGCTCGGCAACAGCCGCCGGACGGCGATACGCGCTAACGGATCGGAACCGACGCCCCGGCATAGGGATCATAGGGAGCCGGCGCCCCCGTCGGCTGAGGGCGCGGCTGAGGCGGCGGCGGCGCGACGACGACCACGGGCGGCGGTGCATAGTCTCCGACTCCGCTGGCCGCATAGCGCAGCCCGCTGACGATGGTCGATGCGCCGAACAGGATGAAACAGCCCAGGATGACGGTCGCGCCATGGCGGATATTGACCCGCCCGGTGAGCATGCCGAACCCGATCGCCGCGATCGCGATCACCGCGATCGAGGTCGCGACCGTGCCGAGCAGCACGTCCTGCAGCCAGGATATCGCCGCGACCAGCGCGCTGGAGCCCGCGGGGGAATCGGCAAGCGACGTCGGGGCGTAAGAGAGGATCACGCTCGGTTTCTATGCCGGCCGGGCGCGAACGACCAGAGGGACAGGATCGCCACCACCGAGCGCAGATTGGCCGCTCAAATGCCGACGGGCAGGACGTGCGATGAGGGCACGGTGTAGCCGAACGACAGGATGATGCGCCGATCGCCGTCGAACGGTTCGGATGAGTGCCGCATCTCATTGGCGTAGAAGGCCAGCAGCATCCGCGGCGCGACATGGATCGGCTCCTCCAGGATGATAGGGCGGCCGCCTTGCTCGGGCAGGTCGAGGAACAGATTGCAGCGCAGGTGGCGCGTCCCGGGCGGCGAAAAATCGCAATGATCGTGCACCGCGCCCCCGCTGCGGATAATGCTGAGAAACAGGCCGAACTTCGGTTCGACCAGCGGCTGGTCGCCGAGCGCCATCAACGCCTCGACCCGCTGCCGGACGCGCTCCCATATTGGATCGACCGAAGGCAAGGTGCGCACGTCGCGATAGGCGCGGTACATGCGGTTCGGCTTGAGCTGAGGCTCCATCGTCTCGGCCCAGGCGATCAACGCGGCTTGCTCTTCGCGCGTGACGAAATCGGGCGTGCGCGACACGCCGGCGGCGATCATCGCATCGCGACCCGCCCTGAATAACGCTTCAACGTCCATGCCGTCGGCCCGACTCCCGGTTGCGCGAAGGAATCCCAGACGGCTAATCCATTGTCAAACCACGCCCGCCTCCAAGCGCGACGCCGGGCTGCGGATCGACCACATCCTGCTCGGCCCCGATCCGGCGGGACGGCTGGTCGATGCCCGCGCTGCCCCCGCGTCAGTTGGTCGTGATTACCTCATCGCCGGAGGAGAGGCATGGAACGCTACGACCCGTCGCTTGGGCTTTGCGACTTCGGCCTGCTGTGCAAGGCGAGCGCTTTCGCCCTGCTGATCAGCGGGATTGCGATACTCTTGTTCCGCTGAGCTTTGTTATTGGCTGGCCACGGGAAAACCGCTCCTGCGCCGGCCTATCGATCGGGCTACGGCAGCAATAGCGAAGCATCCCCCATAAGAATAGAAACAATAGCCGTTTTCAAAGACATGCGCGTGCGCCGCTTGTATCCGGTCCAGCCCCATCAGCGTCGACACCAGCATGAAGATATACTGAAGATAGCCGATTTTTCCGTGCAAAAATAAGTAGATAAATAATTGATGGCGCCATCCTTTTACAATATGTTGCGAGCAACGCCGACCCCAAGCGTGGAGACAACAAAATCGTCTCGACACGCTTCTTTCAATGTACAGGATGAGATAAGAACTGATAAGGTGATCAGTACGGACTCGAAACGCTGCCCGCCTTCTGGTGGATGGTGTGCCGCCGTCCTTGACCGATTGCGCACATGATCGCGCACGAACCGGGGGGGTTTGACTGCCATGAATCGTATGATCAAAATGCTTGGGCTCGCAATATCGGCGATGCTCTTTGGCCTGTGCTTCGCCACGCCGGCGAGCGCCCAGGCGACCCGTACGTGGATTTCGGGCGTCGGCGACGACGTCAACCCGTGCAGCCGCACCGCGCCCTGCAAGACCTGGGCGGGCGCGATCTCCAAGACGGCCGCCGGCGGCGAGATCGACTGCCTCGATCCGGGCGGGTTCGGCTCGGTTACCATCACCAAATCGATCACGCTCGATTGCGGTGAGGGCGAAGGTGGAAACCCGGGCGGCATCCTGAATTCGGGTGTTCCGGGCATCGTCATCAACGATCCGAACGGGGCCACGGCACCCACCATCAAGGTGTATCTGCGCAACCTGTCGATCGACGGCGCCGGCGTCACCGTCGGCACCTATGCCGTGCGATTCCTCAGCGGCAAATCGCTGACGATGCAAAATGTACTCATCAATAATCAGGGTACCGGCGGCGTGGGCGCCGTGAGCTTCGAACCGTCCGCCGCGAGCGTCGGGGCCAAACTTTTCATGACCGATGTCACGATCAGCAACACGATGGGCAATGGCGTGGACGTCATCCCGAATGGCGGCGTCGCCGTGAGCGCCGTGCTTGACCATGTAACGATCACCGACACCCAGGTCGGACTTCAAGTGCTCGATAGTGGCACCGCCACGGTCACCAACAGCAATATCTCGAACAATGCGGCACGCGGCGTCCTCGCCGGATCCGCGGGCGGTCCGACCGTGGTCAATCTCGATCGCTCGACCATTGCCGGCAACGCCAATGGCGGCATCGTCGCCACGCCCGGCACCACCGTCCGTCTCTCGAATGTCAGCGTCTATGCCAATAGCGTGGGCCTGAAGGCGACGGGGAATGGGGCGATCATCTCGTTCGGGAACAACACGATTGGCCCTGATGCGGGCAATGCGGGCCTTCCGACTATGACCGTGGCCCAGCACTAACCGATCGATCGCGGGGCCGGCGCCGTCCGGCCCCGTCGGGATTGCCGGATTGCGGGCACATTATATTCATTGCCTTTCAACCGGTTCCGGTTTCCGACCGGCCTTGCGAGGGGCAAGCGCAACGCAAGTCGCGCTTGCCCCTCGGCAAGACACTTACGGCAGGAGCAGCGACGCGTCCCCGTAGGAATAGAAACGATAGCCATTCTCAATGGCATAAGCGTACGCCGCCTGCATCCGGTCCAGCCCCATCAGCGCCGAGACCAGCATGAACAAGGTCGACTTCGGCAGGTGGAAGTTGGTCATCAGCCCGTCGATGGCACGAATCTTCACCCCCGGGGTGATGAAGATCGCGGTGTCGCCTTCGAACGGATGAACCCGCCCCTCACCATCCGCCGCGCTCTCGATCAGGCGCAGGCTGGTGGTGCCGACCGCGACCACTCGCCCGCCCGCGACACGGGTCGCGTTGATCCGGTCGGCGGTGGCCGCGTCGATACGGCCCCATTCGGCGTGCATCTTGTGCTCGTCGGTGTCCTCGGCCTTGACCGGCAGGAAAGTGCCCGCGCCGACATGCAAGGTCAGTGTCACATGCCCCACCCCGGCCGCTTCCAGTGCCAACATTAGATCGGGCGTGAAATGCAGCGCCGCGGTCGGCGCGGCGACCGCACCGGGTTCGTTGGCGAACATCGTCTGATAATCGTCGGCGTCGCGCGCGTCGGTCGGGCGGCGCGCGGCAATATAGGGCGGGAGCGGCATGCGGCCGGCGCGCTCCAGCAGCAATTCGACCGGCTCGTCACCGGCGAAATCGAGCGCGAAGCTGCCGTCCTCGGTGCGATCGGCGGCGGTCGCGGTGACGCCCGCACCGAAATCGATCGTCTCGCCGTCGCGCAACCGCTTGGCGTTGCGGATGAAGGCGCGCCAGCGCCGCGGCCCTTCGCGCTTGTGGAGCGTCGCGCCGATCCGGGCCCTAGGCGCGCTTTGCGCGCCGTCACTCGAACGACTTCCGCGCACGCCCTCGAGCTGCGCCGGGATCACCCTTGTGTCGTTGAATACCAGCAGGTCACCGCGCCGGAGTTCGCTGGGAAGATCGCCGACCAACCGGTCGCGCGTCGCCCCGTCGGCGCCCGCGCCATCGAGCACGAGCATCCGCGCCGCGTCACGCGGGCTGGCCGGGCGCAGCGCGATCCGCTCGGGCGGCAGATCGAAGTCGAACAGGTCGACGTCCACGCCGCCCTCGCCTCAGCTGATCGTGATTATTTCTTGGTCGTCGCCGGAGCCGGTGTCGTCGCAGCCGGCGTCTTGGCGGTTGGCGCCTTCGCCGCCGGTGCCTTGGCAGCCGGCGTCGTCTTGCCCGGCGCCAGAGACGGCGTGGTCAGCGTCGGTGTGGGCGCCAGCACGGGGGCCGGCGGCGGCGGAGGGGGCGGCGGCGCGGTATAGCCCGGCGGGTTGTCCGCGGCGATATAGGCGTGGAAGATCGTCGACGGGTTGGCCGGCGGCTCGCCGCGCTCTACCGCATCGACATATTCCATGCCGGAGATGACGCGGCCGAATACGGTGTACTTCTTGTCGAGCGCCAGCTTGGGCAGGAAGACGATGAAGAACTGGCTGTTGGCGCTGTTTTCCGCCTTGGTCTTGTCCTCGGCCGAGGCATCGGCCGCCGCACCCTCGCGCGCCGCCGCCACCGCGCCGCGCACGTGCGGCAGATAGTTGAACTCGGCGGGCAGGTCGGGGAGCGTCGAGCCGCCGGTACCGTCGCCCTTGGGGTCGCCGGTCTGCGCCATGAAGCCTTCGATCACGCGGTGGAATTTGAGGCCGTCATAGAAATGCTGACGAGTCAGGATCTTCACCCGCTCGACCATCTTGGGCGCGACGTCGGGACGCAGCCAGATCACCACGCGGCCACCGGTCGACAGGTCGAGATAGAGCAGATTTTCTTTGTCGGTCATCGGCGGCGGCGTGAGCCGCGGCGTGGCCGGCGGAGTCGGAGGCGCCTTCTGCTTCTTCGCAGCGATCGAAGGACTGCCGGCGATTGCGACACTCATCATCGCAATCAGGCCGAGAAAGAAACGCATGGGCACTCCGGAAAAGACGGTCAATCGGTGAGGGGGCTTAGAGCAATTATCGCCAAGCGCCAATGCGCAGTGCGTGCGGCTTTTTTGAGGCAGGTTTTGGTGCTGCCGTCGGCAACGCGGCTCGAAGAATGACTCGCACAAAGACACGAAGACGCGAAGATTGGTCCACATAGGGGCGCGGGTGCCGGGCAGTGGCGGCCGTGGGGCAATCCGTCGCCCAAAAGGGAGCCTCGCATCGCGAGGCTCAACAAACCTCTGCGCGAGCCAATCCTTCCCTACTTTGCGCCTTCGCGTCTTTGTGCGAGCAAAATCACTCGCCTGCCTAAACCCGCCGCAGGCCGTCGCGGTCGATTCTAGCGATCACCTCGTCGCGGATGCTGGGGGTGACGAATTTGGAGATGTCGCCGCCGAACACCGCGATTTCCTTGACCAGCCGGCTGGCGATCGGCTGGAGCGACACGTCGGCCATCAAGAACACCGTTTCGACGCGGTGATTGAGCTGGCGGTTCATCCCCGTGAGCTGATATTCATATTCGAAGTCGGTGACACCGCGAATGCCGCGGATGACGATCGACGCGCCCTGGCTGTCGGCGAAGTCCATCAGCAGCGAGCTGAACCCGACCACCTCGACATTGTCGATGCCGATCGCGCCGACCTCGCGGCGGACGATCGCGATTCGCTCGTCGTCAGTGAACAAGGGCGACTTGGCGATATTGGTGGTGACCCCGATCACCAGCCGGTCGACCAGCTTCGCGCTTCGCCGGATGATGTCCATGTGACCGAGCGTGATCGGATCGAACGTTCCGGGATAGACCCCGGTGCGAATGGTCATGAATCCCTCCCCATGAACTAACGGTCGCGCTCCAACACGTAGCGCGCGATGCTGCGCAGCAAGTCGGCCTCGCCGCCATAGCCGCGCAGATGGTCGATCGCCTGGTCGACCAGCATCCGCGCCTGGCCGCGCGCGCGATCGACGCCGAGCAGCGAGACGAATGTCTCCTTGCCCGCGCCTTCGTCCTTCCTCAGCTTCTTACCCGCTTTGTCCTCGTCGCCCTCGATGTCGAGCAGATCGTCGGCGATCTGGAAGGCGAGCCCCACGTCGCGGGCATAGCCGCGCAGCCCCGTCCTTCCCTCCGGCGCGACGCGGCCGAGGATCGCGCCGGCCTCCACCGACCAGCCGATCAGCGCGCCGGTCTTGAGCGCCTGGAGCCGCGTCACGGTCTGGAGGTCGAACGTCGCGGTCTCCGCCTTCAGGTCCATCGCCTGCCCGCCGGCCATGCCGCCGGGGCCCGCTGCCCGCGCGAGTTCGAGCACCAGTTCGGCACGGACGAAGGGATCGGGGTGCGTCGCGGGGTCGGCCAGCCATTCGAACGCGAGTGCGTGCAGGCTGTCGCCGGCCAATATCGCCGTCGCCTCGTCGAAAGCGCGATGCACCGTCGGCTTGCCGCGGCGCATGTCGTCATCATCCATCGCCGGCAGATCGTCATGGATCAGCGAATAGACGTGGATCGCCTCGATCGCGCAGGCGGTGCGCGCGACGCATTCGCGGTCGACCCCGAACAGGCCGGCGGTCGCGAACACCAGCAACGGCCTCAGCCGTTTGCCGCCGCCGATCGCGGCGTGGCGCATCGCCTGGAACAGTTCGGCACGCGGGTCCGCCGGCACCGCGAGCAGAACGTCGAAGCGACGATCGACCTCCGCGCCTACCTGGGTCAGCGCGGCCTTGAGCGACGGGGAGCCAGCCACTGCGCCGGGGCTCATCCGGCGTTGAAGGGCGCGACGCCCGCGGGACGGCCATCCGAATCGAGCCGGATCGCCTCGATCCGCGCCTGCGCCGCGTCGAGCCGTTCGGTGCATTTCTGACGGAGGCGAGTGCCTTCTTCGTAGAGGCGGATGGCGTCGTCCAGTTTCGCTTCGCCGCTTTCGAGCTGGCGGACGATTTCCTCGAGGCGCTTGAGCGCGTCCTCGAACGACAAGTCATCGATCGGCGTGTCCATGCGCCACGCTATGCGGCAGCGGATCGACGGGGGCAACCCGCCGATCCGCCACGGCTGGTTCAGACGATGTGGAGCAAGGTCCGACAAACGAAGATCAGCACCATCGCGCCCAGGACCGAGGCGAGAAAGCCCCCCGGGTGCAACGCTTGCTGGCCTTGTTTGGGCTGGATCATCTGGCCGACGAACCCGGCCAGGAACGACCCGGCGATGCCGAGCGCGATGCTCCAGAGCCAATTGAGATGGACTGCGCCCGGATAAAAGAATCGGGCGAGGATGCCGACGATAAGGCCGACGATCGCCATGCGGATTATACCCATCATTCTCTCTTCTCCCCACGTCATGTGGCGAGGGCAGGATTGCACGGCCATTCCGCTTGCACAATGAGTCGTTCGCAGGTTGGGATCCGCCGCGCGCGCAAAGCGTTCGGGCGAGGCCGAACCGGAAGGAGCGCCATGTTCAGGAGCATCAATCCCGCCACCGGAAAGCCTGGCCAGAGCCATGCCGAACTGACGGACGCCCAGATCGAGGCGCGGCTGGCCAAGGCGCACGCGACCTTCCTGACCTGGCGCGACAGCAACCTCGACGACCGCATGACCTTGCTCCGCCGCATCGCCGAGCGATTCGAGGACGACAAGGATCGGCTGGCGCGCATCGCCACCGAGGAAATGGGCAAGACGCTCAAGTCGGCGGTGGCCGAGGTCGAGAAATGCGCGTCGGCGTTTCGCTATTACGCCCGGCACGGCGCGCAGCTGCTGAAACCGGTCGAGGTCGATACGCCGGTCGGCCATGCCGTCGCGCGCTGGCTGCCGATGGGGCCGGTGCTCGCGGTGATGCCGTGGAACTTCCCTTATTGGCAGGTCATCCGCTTCGCCGCGCCGGCGATCATGGCGGGTAATGTCGGCCTGTTGAAACATGCCTCGTCGGTGCAGGGCTGCGCCGCGGCGATCGAGGAAACGATCCGGTCGGCGGGCGCATCCGAAGGCCTGTTCCAGAATCTGGCGATCAAATCGGGCAAGGTCGCCGCGCTGATCGCCGACGATCGCATCGTCGCGGTGACGCTGACCGGCAGCGAAGGCGCCGGCGCTCAGGTGGCGGAAGCCGCCGGACGGGCACTCAAGAAGGTCGTGCTCGAACTTGGCGGATCGGACCCTTTCGTCGTCATGCCCTCGGCCGATGTGAAGCTCGCCGCCAAGACCGCGGTCACCGCGCGCACCCAGAATAGCGGCCAGTCGTGCATCTGCGCCAAGCGGATGATCGTCCATGCCGACGTCTATGATGATTTCATGGGGACATTCTCGGCGGGGATGAAGGCGGTGAAGACCGGAGACCCGATGGACCCCGCGACCGAGATGGGCCCGCTGTCGTCGGAGGAACAGCGCGCCACCGTGCTCGGTCAGATCGCGAAATTCCGCGACGCCGGCGCGACCGTGCTGTTCGGCGCCGAGAAACCCGATTTGCCCGGCGCCTATCTGACGCCCGGCGTGCTGGTCGATGTCGATCCCGACAGCGAGGTCGCCAAGGAGGAAGTCTTCGGTCCCGTGGCGATGGTGTTCAAGGTGAAGGATATCGGCGAGGCGATCGCGCTCGCCAACGATGTGCCGTTCGGGCTGGGGTCGTCGGTCTGGACCAATGACGATGGCGAAAAGGAGCGCTTCGCCCGCGACATCGCGGCCGGCATGACCGCGGTCAACCGCCTGCTCGCCTCGACTCCCGAAGCGCCGTTCGGCGGGATCAAACGTTCGGGCCATGGCCGCGAACTCGGACCCTGGGGCTTGCACGAATTCATGAACCTGAAGGCGGTGATCGGCTGATCCGCGGCCATTCCGGCCTGTTCGTCATCCCAGCCTATTCGTCACCCCAGCCCTTTCGTCATCCCAGCGAAAGCTGGGATCTCAAGCAGCATCGCGACACCGCATGAGACCCCAGCTTTCGCTGGGGTGACGGATTGGTTGTTGGGCGACGCAGAGTTCGCTGGATGACCAAGCAGAACCTCGCTCCATCGCACCAAGCTTGACGCCCCACTCGATTCGTCTATGAAAAAGCACGGTTCATCGACGGAGCAAGCCAATGCAGTCCGATACCGACCCCCAACGATCCCCCGGCCTCAAGATGATTCTGGCGATTGTCGTCGCCGCCATGCTCACTGTGCCGCTGTTCGCGGTCTATCTGCTGGTCTATGATCGCCAGCATCAATCCGAGACCGCGCGCAGCTCGATCGCCCAAGGATGGGGGGGCGCGCAGACGCTGATCGGGCCATTGCTCGCCATCCCCTATCAGACCGAGACGACGACCACCGAAACGGTCGATGGCAAGCAGGTCACCAAGACCGGCATGGTGACGCGCGAACTCGTGCTGTCGCCCGAAACCGCCGACATCACCACCAAGATCGCGCCCGACGTCCGCAAGCGATCGATCTACCAGGCGGTGGTCTATGGCGCGCATGTCGCCGGCCGCACGCGGTTCGTGCTGCCCGCCGACCTGCAGCGTTACGGCGTCCCGCCCGACAAATTGCAGCTCGATCGCGCCGAATTGCGGTTCGGCGTATCCGACCCGCGCGGGCTGTACGGCGCTCCGCCCAAGGTGACGGTGGACGGCGCCGACCGCGCGCTCCGGCCCGGCAAGGGGCCCGGCGAGACCAATGGCGCCGGCTTCTACACCTGGCTCGACGCCTCCGCGCTCAGGACCAGGCCGATGATCGCCGATTTCGCGTTCGACCTGCGCGGCAACGAGTCGCTCGCTTTGGTCCCACGCGCCGGCGACACGCACTGGGCGATCACCTCGCCCTGGCCCAACCCGAGTTTTCAGGGCGGCTTCCTGCCGACCGACCGTCATGTCGTGGCGACCGGTTTCACCGCCGCCTATCGCATCGGCAATCTCGCGCTCGGCCGTACCTTGGTCGACACCAATGATGCATCGGCGGCCACCCCGATCACGACCGCCTCGCCCGACCCGGCGCCGGTAGGGCGCAACGCGAACACGCCGCCGGCGATGATCGCCCAGGTCGACCTGGTCACCCCGGTCGATCTTTACGACCAGGTCAACCGCTCGGTGAAATACGGCTTCCTGTTCATCGGTTTCACCTTCATGGCGTTCCTGATGTTCGATGTAGTCGGCGGCGTGCGCGTCGCGACGGTCGAATATCTGCTGGTCGGCGTCGGGCTGATCCTGTTCTTCGTCATGCTGCTGGCGTTCGCCGAAGTGGTCGGCTTCACGCTTGCCTATCTGATCGCGGCGGGCGCGATCGTCGGCCTGCTCACCGCTTATTCGGCGGCGGTGCTCAAGAGCCGCCGGCGCGCCGGGTTCATCCTCGGCCTGCTCGCCGCGCTGTACGCGGTGCTCTACATCCTGCTGAGCCTGGAGGCCTATTCGCTACTGATCGGCTCGCTGCTGCTGTTCGCGGCGCTAGCGGCGGTGATGTTCCTCACCCGCAACATCGACTGGGGCCGGATCACGCCGCCGGTCCCGGTGTAAGCCCGAACCGCATAAAAGCCCCTCCCCATCCGGGGAGGGACTTTTCCTGTTCTCCACTCTAGACCGTCGTACCGCCGTCGATCGTCAGCGTGGTGCCAGTGATGTACGATGCGTCCGGCCCCGCCAGGAATGCGGCGGCTCCAGCGATTTCCTCGACCTCGCCGAAGCGGCCGAGCGGTACCTTGGAGATCAGCAGATCGTAGACCGGCCCCTCGCTAGGCGCGAGGTCGGTGGCGATCGGCCCCGGCTGGATCACATTGACCAGGATCTTGCGCGCCGCGAGATCCCTCGCCCAACCGCGCCCCAGCCCGGCCACCGCCGCCTTGGTCGCGCCATAGGTCGCGATACCCGGGAATGCCGCGGTCTCGCCGGCGATCGACCCGATCAGGATGATCCGTCCGCCGTCGGGGATATGCGGCAGCGCCGCGCGCGTTCCTACGTGCAAGCCGCGGACGTTCACGCCGAATTGGTGCGCGAACGACTCGTCGGTATCCTGATCAACCTCGAAGAATTCGGCGACGCCGGCATTGTGGACCAGGATATCGATCCCGCCCAGTGCCTTGGCCGCCGCGTCGATCCCGGCGCGCTGCGACGCGTCGTCCGCGGCATCGGCCTGGATCGCCACCGCCTTGCCGCCCGCCTGTTCGATGCTCGCGACGGTGGCATCGGCCGCCGCCTTGTTGCCGGCATAAGTGATCGCGACCTCGGCGCCGTCTGCGGCCAGTCGCTTGGCGATCGCCGATCCGATGCCGCGCGATCCGCCCGTCACCAACGCCTTCTTGCCGTCGAGAATATTGCTGCGGGACATGTGTCTTCTCCGAAAATCTGCCCGCGATCACGATGTCGTGCGCTGCCGGCGGACCAAGATCTGGGAAGCTCGGCCCGATAGTTCAATAATCCCGAACTATGAAAATCACGAACCTTTCCTATATTCGTCGCATGCCCCACTTTACCCATCCCCGGCTGGAAGACGTGCCGCTCGACATGGCGCTCCACGCGCTGGCGGATTCCAATCGGCTGGCGATCGTCGCACGGTTGGCCGTGGCGGCGGGGCTGAGCTGTTCGAATTCGGGGCCGTGCGACGCGCCAGTGCCCAAAAGTACCCTGTCCAACCATCTGAAGACGCTGCGCGCGGCGGGGTTGGTCGAAACCACGCAATCGGGCCGCGAGATGATCAACGTGCTGCGCCGTGCCGAGTTCGATGCGCGATTTCCCGGCCTGCTCGACGCGGTACTGGCGAACAACGCGGTTTGACGGGGTTGCGCTCGGCGGCCGAAAGGCATAGCCGCACCGCAGCACCGCGATAGGGACACGCAATGGCCGAGTTCAGCCTGCCGAAGAACAGCAAGATCCGTAAGCAAGGCACCGTCCACAAGGCACCACCCGAGGCGACCAATATCCGGCGCTTCAAAATCTATCGTTATGATCCCGATAGCGGCGAGAACCCGCGCTACGACACGTTCGAAGTCGACCTCGACACCTGCGGCCCGATGGTGCTCGACGCCCTCATCAAGATGAAGTCCGAGCAGGATTCGTCGCTGACCTTCCGCCGCTCGTGCCGCGAAGGCATTTGCGGATCGTGCTCGATGAACATGGACGGCAAGAACGGCCTAGCGTGCACGACCGCGATCGAGGACTGCAAGTCCGAGGTGACGATCACGCCGCTGCCGCACATGGAAGTGATCAAGGACCTGGTTCCCGACTTCACCCATTTCTATGCGCAATATGCCTCGATCAAGCCCTGGCTGCAGACCGTCACCGCGGCGCCCGCCGGCAAGGAGCGGCTGCAGAGCCCGCAGGATCGCGAGAAGCTCGACGGTCTGTACGAATGCATCTTGTGCGCTTGCTGCTCGACCAGCTGCCCGAGCTATTGGTGGAACAGCGACAAGTTCCTCGGCCCGGCGATCCTGCTCCAGGCGTATCGCTGGCTCGCCGACAGCCGCGACGAAATGACCGGCGAGCGGCTCGACCAGCTCGAGGATCCGTTCCGCCTCTATCGCTGCCATACGATCATGAATTGCGCGAACGCCTGCCCCAAGGGCCTCAACCCGGCCAAGGCGATCGCCGAGATCAAGAAGATGGAAGCCGAGCGGATCGTTTGACGCACTCGTGACCGACGCGCCGACCCCGCTCTTTTCCTACGACGACGATCCCGACCTGCCGGGCTGGAAACGCTGGCAGTTTCGCGACCCGACGCGGTTCAATTCCTTTCTCGAGCCGCTCCAGGTGAAACTGGAGGACGGCAAGGCGCGGGTCCGCATGATGCCGCGCCACCAGCATGCGAACATGCGCGACAACGTCCATGGCGGCGCGTTGCTCGGCTTCATGGACGTATCGCTGTTCGCCGCCGGTCGCGCGTTCGGCTGCCTGAGCGCCGGGGGCGCGGTAACGCTCGATCTGTCAGCTCAATTCATCGGCGGCGGCGTGATCGGCGAGCCGCTCGAAGCGCATATCGAATTGCTGCGCGAGACCAGCCGCATGCTGTTCCTGCGCGGGCTGATCGTCCAGGAAGGATTGCCGACCATCGCCAGCTTCACCGGCACCTTGCGCAAGTCGTCGCCTCCGAGCGGCACCCAATGAGGCGCTCCTTCTCCCTCTCCCCACCGGGGAGAGGGTCGGGGAGAGGGGGAGTCACGGGCGATGCGCTTGCCGCACTGCCCCTCTCCCCTGCCCTCTCCCCAGAGGGGAGAGGGAGATCATGAAGGTCATCGACCAATATCACGCGCTGATCGCCGCCGGCGAATTGCGCGCCGACCCCGATCAGGAGGCCGCCGCTCGGCGACTCGACAAGCTGCAGGAGGAACTGGAAGCCCAGCCCAGACGCGGCTCGGTGCTGTGGCGCACACTCGGCCGCAAGCCCGTGTCCCCGCTCGGCATCTATATGTGGGGCGATGTCGGGCGCGGCAAATCGATGCTGATGGACCTGTTCTTCGGCTGCCTGGCGATCAACCGCAAACGCCGCGTCCATTTCGCCGAATTCATGCTCGAAGTGCACCAGCGCATCGCCGCGGAGCGCAAGAAGGAGGTGGGCGACCCGATCGCCCCGGTCGCCACCGCGCTGGCCGAGGAAGCGCGCCTGCTCGCGTTCGACGAGATGATGGTGACCAACTCGCCCGACGCGATGATTCTGTCGCGGCTGTTCACCGCGCTGATCGAAGCCGGCGTCACCATCGTCACGACCTCCAACCGCCCGCCCCGCGACCTCTACAAGAACGGCCTCAATCGCGAGCATTTCCTGCCCTTCATTGACCTGATCGAACAACGCCTCGACGTCCTGCCCTTGAACGGCCCGGTCGATTATCGCCGCGACCGGCTCGGCCAGCAGGAAACCTGGCTGGTGCCCAACGGGCCGGAAGTGACCAGGGAATTGTCCGCCGCCTTTTTCCGCCTGACCGATTATCCGCCCGAAGATGCCGCGCACGTGCCGAGCGAGGATATCCCGGTCCAGGGCGGGCGCACGCTGCACGTCCCCAAATCGCTCAAGGGTGTCGCGGTGTTCAGCTTCAAGCGGCTGTGCGCCGAGGCGCGCGGCACGGCGGACTATCTCGCGATCGCGCGGCGCTATCATACGGTGATCCTGGTCGGCATCCCCAAGCTCGGGCCAGACAACCGCAACGAAGCGGCGCGCTTCGTCTCGCTGATCGACGCGCTGTACGAGCACAAGGTCAAGCTGCTCGCCGCCGCCGATGCCGAACCCGCGCAACTCTACGAGAAAGGCGATGGTCGCTTCGAGTTCGAGCGGACCGTCAGCCGACTGGAGGAGATGCGCTCGGCAGAATATCTCGACCAGGGGCACGGAATCGGCTGAGTCTTTCCGGCGCGGCCACCAGGAGCCCACGCAGCGCCGGTTCGAGCCATAAAGCGATGAGCCAGGCCGTCGTCATGATCGTTGCCGCCGACAGGCCGGCGGCCAGTCGCGGCGGAACGCCTGCTCTGGCAGAAGCAGTCAGCAGGACCGCGCCGACATCCTGATGGAGCAGGTAAAGCGGATAGGTCATCAGGCCGATCGTCCGCGCGACGCCGGGTGCGATCCATCGCGCGAGCAGCGGTTGCAATCGCGGCGCGGCGATCAACAGCGCGATCCCGCAGAGGAAAATGAGTCCGGCAAGCGGCACGGACGGCGCCACGTGGATGGCTTCGACCCGTTCGGTGGCGTGCGCGGTAAGCTCGATCGCGACCACCGGCATCAGCAGCGCCAGCGCGGCACCGCGCCGCCACGTCAGGCCATCACGGGCAAGCCCCGCGATCACTACGCCAATCGCAAAGAAGCAGCCGTGCGGGAGCAGGGAGAGCATCATGGTGGTATTGCGAAGCGGCAAGTTCGGGCTCGCCCCGGCCCATAGCCACCACAGCCAAAACGCGCCGCTCGCCGCGCCCAGGCCCATTGCGATCGCCTCGATCCGCCGCGCGTGTCCGCAATGCCCGACCGCGAACGCCATGAGCAGGTAGAAGCTCGTCTCGATGCCGAGCGTCCAATAGCAAGCGTCGATCTGCGTTCCGTCCGGCCAGAAGCGGATCGACCGCCACCACTCGTCGATCAGCATGGGAAGCCCGAACCGCCCGCTCGCCGCCAAGACCGCCAGGGTGATCGTCGCGCAGATCCACGCCGCCGGTACGAGCCGCAAGGTCCGCTTCCATAGAAACTGGGTCCAGCGTAAATCCAAGGCGGAACGAGCGATGACCAATCCCGAAACGACCAGGAACAATTCGACCCCGATCCAGCCCACACGCGCCAGCGGCGTCCCGCCGAAGTGCCAGGGGGCGCCTGCCATGATCGTTTCGCCGTGCGGGCTCGGCGCCGTCCAATAGGCGACGCCGAAATGATAGCCGAGGACCAGCAATGCGCAGGCAAAGCGCAGCAAGTCGACCGCGATGATGGTGCCGTGATCCCCCTTCCTCATCGAGATATCTTGCCCCAGGCCGCTTAAGATCGCGTGTAATTGCTCGCCGCGACGCGACAGCGACGATATGTTGAGTACATCCGCCGATTGGAGACAGATATCATGCTCGTCACCACCACCGAGAATGCGCCGGGCCATCAAGTGAAGGCCGTGCTCGGCCAGGTGTTCGGCGTCGTCGTCCGGAGTCGGGGCCTGGGCGGCAACATCACCGCCGGCCTGCGCTCGATCGTCGGCGGCGAGATCCCCGAATATACCAAGCTGGTCGAGGATGCGCGGCGCCACGCGATCGACCGCATGATCCAGAACGCGACCGTGATGGGCGCCAATGCGGTCGTCATGATGCGCTTCGACTCGGGCGAGATCGCGCAGGCGATGAACGAGGTGGTCGCCTACGGCACGGCGGTCATTCTCGACCCGGCCCCCTGACATGTTACGCAATGTCGTTCTCGCGCTCGGCCTGGCGTGGCTGGCGGTTGGCCTGTGGGTCACTTTGGTCGATGCGGCGGGCTGGCCGATGCTGATTGTTCCCGCGATCATCGTCGCCGGGATCGTGTTCGAGCGCGTCAATTACCGCGGCAATGCCAGCGATCCGACCGACCCCAATTGGCGCCCGACCAACGAACGCTTCCTCGACGACGCGACCGGACGGCCGGTAACCGTCTGGTTCAACACGGCAACCGGCGAACGTCGCTATGTCGATGATTGACCTCTATTGCACTTGCGAATGAATTGCAGTACCGGATGTTAATTCGTCCCGTTTAGCGGTTGCTTCGGGACGTCCAAGCGCCTAAGCGCCATCGCGTCCCGCGCGCCCTGGGGGTGCGCTCGCTCGCGCTTAGGAGTGCTCATGGCCCGCAAAAAGATCGCGCTGATCGGCGCCGGCAACATCGGCGGTACGCTCGCCCATCTCGCCGCCCAGAAGGAATTGGGCGACATCGTCCTGTTCGACGTCGTCGAGGGCGTGCCCCAGGGCAAGGCGCTCGACCTCAGCCAGTGCGGCCCGATCGAGGGCTTCGACGCCAAGATCACCGGGTCCAACGATTACAAGGATATAGCAGGCGCGGACGTCATCATCGTCACCGCCGGCGTCGCCCGCAAGCCGGGCATGAGCCGCGACGACCTGCTCGGCATCAACCTCAAGGT
>DASVNU010000240.1:0-3750 GCA_036383655.1 Sphingomonas sp.
GGACCGGTCGGTGCGCGCGAAATTGACCGCGCGCGTGTCGATCGCGGTCAAGTCGCCGTCGGCGTCGCGGGTGAAGCGGTCGGGAAAGGCCGCCTCGACCGCCGCGGTCGCCGACGGGAAGCCGGCGATCGCGTTGCGCACGCTCGACTTCACGTAATTGGCGGTCAGCGTGAAGTCGGTCTTGTCCCAGGGCTTGAGCGTCAACCCGATCTTGAGCGTATGCTTGCTGTCGGCGTCGAGGAACGAATTGCCCCCGGTCTTGGTGGTGACGCTGACCGTCTCGCCTTTGACATAGTCGAACACGCGGACATTGGGCGTGATCACGATGGGATTGGCGAGTTGCGCGGCGGACGGCGCATCGTCCTGGTCGGTGACCGAGGCGATGAAGCGCACGCCCTTGATCGGCTGCCAATTTGCGCCGTAGCCGCGCGTGGTCAGCGTGCCGAAATCCGACAATTGGTGGACCGCGTAATTGCCGTTGAGCGACAGGTCACCGATGAACGCGAGGACGTGTTTCGACTTGCTCGCGATCGGCACGTCGAGATTGACCTGGCCCGAGGCCTCGTTGCGCGTGGTCGATCCGCTGGTCGATGTCACCAACCCGCTCTGCGTATCGAAGCGATACGATTGGCCGTCGAGGCTCGACAGCGACCCGCCGACGCGGATCGCTGTCGAGATGTCGCCGGCGGGCAGCTTGAACAGCTTGCCGTTGACCAGCGCGTCGACGGTGCCGCTGTTGGACGTCGACTGGCCACGATTGGCCGGTGCGATGATGTAATCGGACGGGTTGAGCGGGTTGAACGGATTGAATGACGGGTCGCCGGCTTTGAGCCGCGCCTGCAATCCGCTTACGTCGAAGCCGGTCTCTGTGGACGTCTCGCTGTCGACGCGGTCGTAATTGGCGGTCAGCGACCAGCGCCATTGCGGCCCGAACTGGCCGTTGAACCCGGTACCGAGATGATAGGTCAGCGCCGAATTGCGCTGCTTGAGCGGATCGTAGCCGGTCACCACGCGATCGATCTCGACATTGCTCGCCGAGGTCGAGAACGGGTTGGTCGCGGGCAGGTCGAGGTCGATCGTCGGCAGGCCCTGCGCGCCCGTCGAATCGGTATATTGGAACGAGCCGTTGATCGTCGCGCTCACCTTGCCCAGCGGCCGGGCGTAGACCAGGTTCGTCTGGAAATTGCGGCTCGACGACAGCAGCGTGCGATATGGGCGCTGATCGAAACCGGGGCTGAGATCGATCGTTCCCCGCGCGGTCGTCAGTGGCCGGATGTCGCGCTCATTCTCATAGAGCGGTGAGCTGTCGGTATAGCCGGCGTGCAGGCTGAAGCGGTTGTCGCGGCGGATCGTGACGATGTCGCCGGTCACCGACGGCGTATTGCGCCCGCCCTCGGTCGCGAGCTGGTCGCCGAGTTCGGTGGTGATCGACTTGAAGCGCTGGCGCAACACGATGTTCACGACCTTCTGGTCGGCCGTGTAACCGTATTTGAGCGCGACTTCCTCGGGCAGGATGTCGACGCGCGCGATCGCTTCGGTCGGCAAATCGCGGATTTCGGCGAAGCTCGAGATGCGGCGGCCGTTGAGCAGCACTACCGGGGCGCCGCCCGACCCGCGATCGCTGCGGATCTGCGGCGCGAGTTCGGTCAACAGGTCGCTGATGCTGTTGACGCCGTACGAGCGGACGTCGGCTGGTCCGAGCGACTGTTCGGGCGGGATGTCGCCGACAACGGCGCCGGGCAGCGCGCGCGAGCCGGTGACGACGATGTCGCTATCGTCCGTCATGTCGTCCCCGGGCTGCGGTGCCGGTGCGGGCTTCGACGGCGGTGGTGCTGGGCTCGGGGTGGGCGCAGGCGCGCTCTGGGCGTGGAGCGCGACGGGGGCGCTGCCGGCAAGCAACAGGGCAAGGCTGAACGAACGACGCATTTCTCTTCCGCTACTGGTCGGGAGCAGCGCAGGCCACTACATTCGAATTGTCGCAGAATTGTGCCGTTTCGGTGCCATTTGGTAGCGGCGCGATACACCCCGGGAGAAGGCGATGCGGATCACCGTCAACGGCGAAGCGCGCGAGGTCGAGGCGGACGTCCGCACCACCCTGCTCGACTTGCTGCGCGAGCATCTCGGGCTGACCGGCGCCAAGAAGGGATGCGATCACGGCCAGTGCGGGGCGTGTACGGTGCTGGTCGACGGGCGGCGGATCAATGCCTGCCTGAGCCTGGCGGTGATGCACGAGGGCGACGAGGTGGTGACGATCGAGGGGCTGGGGACGCCCGATCATCTCAATCCGCTGCAGACCGCCTTTCTCCATCATGACGGCTTCCAGTGCGGTTATTGCACGCCGGGGCAGATCTGTTCGGCAACGGGCATGCTCGACGAAGTGGCGAAAGGCTGGGCGAGCCACGTCAGCGACGATCTCGACCATGTCGTGCTCGACGATGCGGAGATCCGCGAGCGGATGAGCGGTAATATCTGCCGCTGTTCGGCCTATCCGACGATCGTCGCCGCGATCCGCGAGGTGGCTGAGGCCGAAAGCGCGCTGGTGGAGGCCGCGGAATGAAGCCGTTCGATTACGCGCCCGCCGCGAGCGTCGAGGAGGCGCTGGCGGCCGGGGCCGGTGGCGGGCGTTACATCGCCGGCGGGACCAATCTGGTCGATCTGATGAAATTGCAGGTCGAGACGCCGGCCAAACTGGTCGATATCAGCCGGCTGGCGCTCGATGGGGTCGAGGAGGTCGATGGCGGCGGCATCCGGATCGGCGCGCTCGTGCCCAACAGCGATCTCGCGGCGCATCAACTGATCCGCGCGCATTATCCGATGCTGAGCCGGGCGCTGCTGGCGGGGGCGTCGGCGCAATTGCGCAACAAGGCATCGACCGGCGGCAACCTGCTCCAGCGCACACGCTGCTATTATTTCTACGAGACGGCGGCTGCCTGCAACAAGCGCGAGCCCGGCAGCGGGTGCGCGGCGATCCATGGGTTCAACCGCATCCATGCCGTGCTCGGCGCGTCGGATTCGTGCATCGCGACGCACCCGTCGGACATGGCGGTGGCGTTGCGCGCGCTCGACGCGGCCGTGGTGACGGCCTTGCCTGACGGTGGCGGGCGGCGGATCGCGCTCGGCGATCTCTACCGGCTACCCGGCGATACGCCCGAGATCGAGACCAACCTCAAGCCAGGCGAACTGATCATCGCGATCGAGCTTCCCGCGCCGCCGCCGGGGCGGCAACTCTACCGCAAGGTGCGCGACCGCGCGTCCTATGCCTTTGCCCTGGTGTCGATCGCGGCGGCGGTCGCGGTCGAGGATGGTGTCGTCACCTCGGCGCAGCTGGCGTTCGGCGGGCTCGCGCCGATGCCGTGGCGCAGCACCGAGGCTGAGGCGGCGCTGGTCGGCAAACCGGCCGGCACCGAGGCATTCGAAGCGGCGGCCGAGGCGCTGCTGAAGGACGCGCGCGGCCATGGTCATAACGACTTCAAGATCGTGCTCGCGCGGCGCACGCTGATCGCGAGCCTGCGCGACCTTACGGCGTAGGCGGATTGCCTTGCGCTGGTCGCTGCGGCACGATCCGCCGATCGATGGGAGGGATTGCCGATGGCCCGGGTCGTCATGCCACTGCCGCATCGCGACTTCGATCCGTCGGAAGTGGCGGTAAGCTGGCATGTGCTGACCGCCTTGGGGCATGAAATGCGCTTCGCGACGCCCGATGGCGAGCCGGCTGCGGCTGACCCGATCATGCTCGATGGCATCGGGCTC
>DASVNU010000241.1:0-2938 GCA_036383655.1 Sphingomonas sp.
TTATCCCGCCGACAAGGAATGCCCGGCCGAATTCCAGGCGACCGACACCGCGGGCAAGCCGATCTGCCGCTATATGCAGTTCAAGGAAACGCTGCCCAACGGCGTCAGCTACAACGTGCTCGACCGCGGCGAATTTCCCGATCGCGACGATACCGACGTCTATAATGTGCCCGCCGACCACGTCTTCCTGATGGGCGATAATCGCGACGATTCGGGCGACAGCCGCTTCCCCGCGCAGATAAATGGCGCGATCGGCATGGTTCCGCTGGAGAATCTCGAGGGCAAGGCGGTGGTCACTTTCTGGTCGACCGACGGCAATGCGCAATGGCTGCTGCCCTGGACATGGTTCTCCGCGGCGCGCTGGAGCCGGTTGGGACAGGGGTTTTGACGGCGCCCCTCGATCGGGGGACAGCGACGTGACGACCAAGGATCTTGCCGGCTGGATCGACCTGACGTTCGGCCGCATGTCCGGCGACCTCGCGCGGTTCGAGCGGGCGCTGACGCATGGCAGCCAGGCAAGCGCCAATTACGAGCGGCTCGAATTCCTCGGCGATCGCGTGCTCGGGCTCGCCATGGCCGAGTGGCTCTACGAACTGTTCCCCGACGAACCCGAGGGTAGCTTGTCGAAGCGGCTCAACGCGCTCGTCACCGGACCGGTCTGCGCCGATGTCGCGCGCGAGATCGGGGTGCGGCCGTTCCTCGGGCTGGGCAAGCAGGCGCGCGACGACGGCGCCGCCGACAGCGACAATGTGCTCGGCGACGTGATGGAGGCGTTGATCGGCGCGCTCTACCTCGAGGCCGGGTTCGCGCCGGCGCGCGATTTCGTCCGCGTGCGCTGGGCCGATCGCGTCCATGCCGATGCCCGCGCCCCGCAGCATCCCAAGTCGGCGCTGCAGGAATGGGCCGCCGCGCACAATCGCAAGACCCCGGTCTACGAGGTGGTCGAACGGTCGGGGCCGCAGCACGCGCCGCGCTTCACCGTGCGCGTTTCGCTCGGCACCTTCGCCAATGCTCAAGCCGAAGGGTCGAGCAAGCAGGAAGCCGAAACCGCCGCCGCCCGCGTGTTGCTCGCGCAGGTGCAGCCATGACCCGGCATTGCGGTCTGGTCGCCGTTCTCGGCGCGCCCAATGCGGGCAAGTCGACCCTGGTCAATGCCCTGGTCGGGCAGAAAGTCGCGATCGTCAGCCCCAAGGCGCAGACCACGCGCACGCGGCTGCTGGGGGTCGCGATCGAGGGCGAGACGCAGATTCTGCTGGTCGACACGCCGGGCATTTTCGAGCCGCAGCGCCGGTTCGATCGCGCGATGGTCGCCGCCGCCTGGGGCGGGACCGAGGGTGCCGATCTCACCGCGTTGGTGGTCGATGCCAAGGGCGGGCTCGGCCCCAAGGTGATGCCGATCGTTGAAAGCATCGCCGGGCGGCCGGAACGCAAGTTCCTGGTGCTCAACAAGGTCGACATCGCCGACAAGGCGCGGCTGCTGGTCCATGCCGAGCGGATCAACGCGGCGACGCATTTCGACGAGACGTTCTTCGTGTCGGCGTCGACCGGCGATGGCCTGCCCGAACTCAAAAAAGCGTTGAGCTATGCCATGCCCGAGGGGCCGTGGCATTTCCCCGAGGACCAGGTCAGCGACGCCACCGAACGCGCGATGGCGGCCGAGGTAACGCGCGAGCAGCTCTACCTGCAGCTGCATGCCGAATTGCCCTATGCCAGCGCGGTCGAGACCGAGGCGTTCGAGGAGCGCGAGGACGGATCGGTCGAGATCCGCCAGCAGATCCTGGTCGAACGCCCGACCCAGCGCGCGATCGTGCTGGGCAAGGGCGGCAGCCGGATCAAGGAGATTGGGGCCAGAGCGCGGGCGCAATTGAACGAATTGCTCGACCGCCCGGTGCATCTCTATCTCCACGTCAAGGTGAAGCCGGGCTGGGACGAGGACCGCGAGGTCTATCGCGATATTGGACTGGACTGGGTGGATTAGGCTGGGACTCAGCCACCGCCATAACCGTCATCCCCGCGAACTCTCCCGTCTCCCAGCTTAGTCTTCCGTCACCCCAGCGAAAGCTGGGGTCTCTAGCGGGTACGCGATATGGCTTGAGATCCCAGCTTTCGCTGGGATGACGGAGTAGATCAGGCGAGCATCTGATCCACCCACTCCGGCACCAGCACTCCCGCCGGTCTCAACCGGCTCTCATGGAACCAGGCGCTCCCCTCCGACCGATCGAGATTGAGCTCGAGCGTCCGCGCACCGTGATACTTTGCAGTCTGGACAAACCCCGCCGCCGGATACACCGCGCCCGAGGTCCCGATCGACACGAACAAATCGGCCCGTGAGATGGCGCGCTCGATCACGTCCATTGCGTACGGCATCTCCCCGAAGAACACGATGTCGGGGCGCATGGCGGGCGCGCCACACGCCGCGCAGATAGTCCCCGGCGGCATGGCGCTTTCCCATGCCTGCCGATGCTCGCACACCGCACATAGCGCCGACTTCAACTCGCCATGCATATGGAGCAACCGCGTCGCCCCGGCGCGCTCGTGGAGGTCGTCGACATTCTGCGTAACGATCAGGAGTTCGCCTGGCCAATCGGCATCGAGCCGCGCCAGCGCATGATGCGCGGCATTGGGTTCGACCCCGGCCAACGCCGCGCGCCTGAGGTCGTAGAAGCGATGCACCAGCTCGGGATTGCGCGCCAGCGCTTGCGGCGTGCACACATCCTCGACCCGATGCCCTTCCCACAGGCCGCCCGGCCCGCGAAAGGTGGCGATGCCGCTTTCGGCGGAAATGCCCGCGCCGGTCAGGACGACGATGTTGCAGATGTCGGTCATTTAGCTGTGCTAAGCGATAGCAGCATCGACCGCTATTGGTGGTTAGGCGATAGGCGGTTTCTGCACGAAAAGGATCAGCTGCCGCCGGTTTTCGCGATGCGCAACTGGGTCG
>DASVNU010000242.1:0-5577 GCA_036383655.1 Sphingomonas sp.
CATCTCGGCCGAATTGTCGGGCATGTCGGTCGCCGAGCGGTCGCGCTTCCCGTGCATCGGCAGCGAGCGCGCCGATCTGGTAGTGGCGGGCTGCGCGATCCTCGAATCGATCCTCGATCTGTGGCCGGCCGAGCGGCTGGGAGTCGCCGACCGCGGCATCCGCGAAGGCATCCTGCGCCGCCTGATGGGAGCGCAACGGCCATGAGGGGCGGCGGCGGCGGCCACACCCGCGTGAAGACTTCGCGCAATCGCACACCACAGTCGACGCGCTGGCTCGAGCGGCAATTGAACGATCCGTACGTCAAGCGCGCCAAGGCGGAGGGCTATCGCAGCCGCGCGGCGTACAAATTGATCGAGCTCGACGAGAAGTTCGGGTTCCTCAAGGGCGCGACGCGCGTGGTCGATCTGGGGCTGGCGCCGGGTGGGTGGGCCCAGGTGGTACGGCGCCAGGTGCCCAAGGCGGCGATCGTCGGCATCGACCTGCTGCCGGTCGACCCGATCGAGGGGGTCACCATCCTGCAAATGGACTTCATGGACGATGCCGCGCCCGATCGGCTGATCGAGGAACTGGGCGGCGCGCCCGATCTCGTCATGTCGGATATGGCGGCGAACACGGTCGGACATCCGCAGACCGATGCGTTGCGGACCTTGGCGTTGGTCGAAACCGCGCTGGCGTTCGCGATCGATGTATTGAAGCCCGGCGGGACGTTCGTGTCGAAAGTGTTCGCCGGCGGTGCCGATTCATCGCTGGTCGCCGAGATGAAGCGCAATTTCGCCACGGTGAAGCACGCCAAACCGCCGTCGAGCCGCAAGGGCTCGGTCGAATGGTTCGTGGTGGCGCAGGGGTTCAAGGGGCGAGGCAGCGATCTAGCCAAACGCTAAATCGCGATCATCCGATCCCCGGACGGCGTCGCGTCAGCGACGACCGACGGCGCGGCTTTGCCGTGCCGAGCCATGCCTATCCGACTCCGGTCGTCGTTAGTTGGCGGTGAGCGCTCCGTCCGCTTTCGGGGACCCGATCAGCAGAAGCGGGCCTTCGCCGTGGAACCGCCGGCGCGCCCAGCAAACGGTCCTTCATTGAACGCCGGTATCTGCAGAAAGGATGTCCTTCAGGATGCTTTCCGATCGGCGCTGACCATAACCATGACCATATGCGCTGGAGGTGATTGCGACCACCATATGTCGGCTCGGGATGACATAAATCTTGTTGCCGCCATTGCCCGAGGCGAACGAGACCGGAATCCGTTGCTCACCGACCGACTGGACCTTCGAATACCAGAAATAACCATATCCATCGGCATAGGGGTCGGTGCCCGATATGCTGACCTTGGCCGCGAGCGCCCTATGCAGCCAGGCCGCGCTGACCAGCTGGCGTCCGTGATAGCGGCCATCGTTGCGGACCAGTTCTCCGATCGCCGCCAGTCCGCGCGCCGTGATCGAAAGATTGCCTTGCCCCTTCGTGAATCCGGCCGCGTCCGCGGCCCATTCCCATTTGGTGATGCCTAACGGGGCGAACAGGGCGGATCGCGCGAAGTTCGCCATCTTCTGGTTCGTCGCCTTCGCCACGACAACGCCGGCCGTGTAGGCCGTGACGGAGTTATAGCGATAGACAGTACCCGGCGGATCGGCTGTGGGCACCGCCAAGACGAACGATAACGGATCGCGCGCTGCGTCCATCTTGTCCTCGTTTCCGGGCGAGGCGGGATCGTCATCGTAAGCCGCGAGGCCCGATCGCATCGTCAGCACGTCGTTGAGCGGGACGCTGCCGATCGCGCTGCGCTCCGCTTCCGGCCAATATGCAGCGACCGGATCAGTCACGTTTCTTATCGCGCCACGATCCATCGCAATTCCAAACAACAGCGACGTGATGCTCTTTCCGGCCGATCGTATGTCATGGAGCGAGTCAGCGGTTTCACCATTATAATACCGTTCGGCAACGACCCTGCCGTCACGCAGGACAACGACGCCTTTGAGGTCCGGATGTTCGTCGTGATCGCGTTCGACCAAAACAGCTTGCAGCTTCGGGTCGGTACGGGCCTCCGATGGAGCGGCCTGCAAGCTTACCGCTACGAGAGCCAGGCAGAAAACTTTAAGCATCAAGTCGGTCAATCCGTTGGCGGAGCGTGGAGGCAAGGCCGTACCCGAAATGAGCGACGAACGCCTACGCCTATGCATGGCGGATTGCAGGCGGCGGATGGGGGCAACCCGCTGGCCGACGGTGGTCGAAAGCGGGCATGGTCGGCGATCCAAGGCATAGAGAGTCCGCGTAACGCTTCGCAGGCGCTCCTTCGACCTGCCGTTTCGGGTAGCGCACCGAAACCTTTTGGACACATTTTCAGCGCCATATAGAACCGACGACAGGGCCGGTCGTCGACCTGTCGCAATGGAGCCCGACGACATTGAGCGATGCTTTGCCACTGACCCACAGCTGGCCTTTGTTCGAGCAACATCAGCGTCTTGACCTCGGGTGCCTGCTTGACGAACCAAGCGACGCGCTGGTTGCTCCGGGGCGTCCCGGGCTGCTCGAGGCGCGCGGCATCGGGCTCTGGGAATGCAATCTCGAAGACAATGCGCTGAGCTGGACGCCCGGGGTGTTCGACCTGTTCGGCCTGCCGCGCGGCGTGACGATCCAGCGCGACGAGATCACCGCTTTATATGCCGAACCGTCGCGGGCCGCGATGGAGAGGCTGCGCGCGCATGCCATCAAGCATCGGCGCGGCTTTACCCTCGATGCCGAAATCTTGCCGGTGAATGGGCCGCCGCGATGGATGCGCCTGATCGCCGCGCCTGTCTGCGTCGGGCGCCAGGTCGTTCGGCTGCATGGCATCAAGCAGGATGTCAGCGCGATCTATCGCTGAGGGTACGAAAAAGGGCCTGCGGATCGCTCCACGGGCTCTTCTTCTATCTCTTCCAGCAAGCCGTCGCGGCAAAGCCGCGACGTCGGACGGGCTTCGCCCGCCGGCCGGCACTCGGCTGATCCGGATTTAGCGTTCGCTAAATCCGGGCCTCGTGCTCAACCGTCGTAATCCCCGCCCAGATTCTGGTTGCGCGGCGGTGCGGCGGCGGTGAGGCGGAGCGCCTCGGCCGACTGCGACAGCGAGCCGATTTCATCGGGCGTGTCGTCGTCGTCGACCTGGACCTTCTGCATGCCGTTGATCACCGCATCCTGCAGATGATCGGGGCGGACGGTCTCTTCGGCGATCTCGCGCAGCGCAACGACCGGGTTTTTATCGCGGTCGCGATCGATCGTGAGTTCGGCGCCGCCCGAAATCTGGCGGGCGCGCTGGGCCGCGAACAACACCAGATCGAAACGGTTCGAAACCTTGTCGACGCAATCTTCGACTGTGACGCGCGCCATGAAACGCTTTCCTTCAGCAAAACACCAAGATGGGAAGCGTGGGCGCTTAGGGCAATGGCGCGCAAAGAGTCAAGAAAATCGGGATTTGCGCCCATTGTCGCCGCGAATGCCGCCGCCGCCTTGCTCCGCGCCGCGCCGCGCTTCAATAGAGAGAAGATGGCCGGCGAACCCAGCTTCACGATCGACGGCGACACGCTCCGGCTCATCACCGAGGGCCCCGAGCGGCTGACGGCGTTGCTCGACCTGATCGCGGGCGCCGAGCGGTCGTTGCGCATCCTCTATTACATCTATGTCGACGACGATGCCGGGGCGAAGGTGCGCCAGGCGCTGATCGAGGCGGCGCGACGTGGGGTCAGGGTCAAGCTGATCGTCGACGGCCTGGGCAGCGAACATGCCGAGAATCACCGCTTCTTCGATCCACTCAAGCATGCCGGCATCGACGTCTGCCGCTTCGTGCCGCGCCTGGGGCGGCGCTATCTGTTGCGCAACCACCAGAAGCTAGCGCTCGCCGACGAGGCGCGTATGATCATCGGCGGGTTCAACATCCAGGACAGCTATTTCGGCACCAACGAAGAGCAAGCGTGGCGCGACCTGGGCTTCTATATCGAGGGGCCGTCGGCGGCGCATTTGACCGGCTATTTCGATGCGCTCGACCGCTGGGCGAAGCGCGAGCAGCCGCCGCTCAGGACGCTGCGCGCGTTGCTGTCGAAATGGAGCGAGCCCAGCGGCGCGACACGCTGGCTGTTCGGCGGCCCGACGCGCAAGCCCTCGCCCTGGGCCAGGGCGGTGCGCGCCGATCTCGAGCGCGCGATGCGGGTCGATTTGATCAGCGCCTATTTCGCGCCCAGCCCGGGGATGCTGCGCCGGCTCGACCGGATCGGGGTGCGCGGCGTCGCGCGCGTCGTGCTGGCATCGAAGAACGATCACGGCGCGGCGATCTGGGCGTCGCGCTTCACCTATGCGGGGTTGCTACGCAAAGGGGTCGAAATCTACGAATATCAGCCGACCAAGCTCCACACCAAGCTCTTCCTGATCGACGATACGGTCTATATCGGCTCGGCCAATTACGACATCCGCAGCCTGTTCCTCAACCTCGAGCTGATGCTGCGCGTCGAGGACAAGGCGTTCGCCGCGCACGTCCGCGCCTATATCGATGGCGAGATCGCCGAGTCGGAGCGGATCACGCCCGAACTCTATCGTTCGCGCACCAATTGGTGGGTGCGGATCAAGCAGGCGGCGGCGTTCTTCGTGATGACCGTGCTCGACTATAACGTCACGCGCGGGCTCAATTTCGGGCCCGAGCGGCGGTTGCGGAAGTAGGGTTCAGACGCCCGGCAACTCGTCGTCATCCCCGCGAAAGCGGGGACCCATCGCCCGCACGATCGATAAAACGCGGCGGTGCGATGGCGGCAACGGCAGGAGATGGGTCCCCGCTTTCGCGGGGATGACGGAAAAGATTGGCGGGGCGAATCGCCCTCCTCAGTCCTTCCACGCGAAGAAATTGTGCGACGGCGGGACGTTCCACCATTCGATCGAATAGTCGATCCGGTCCCAATGCGGCTCGAGGAAGTCACGCACCTTGGGGCGGAATTGATAGACCAGGAACGCGCCGCCGGTCTTGAGCACGCGGTGAGTCGCGGCGGCGATGGCGGGGGCGACGCCCTTGGGCAAGGTCGAGAAAGGCAGGCCCGACAGCACGTAATCGGCCGATTCGAAGCCATGATCGGCGACGATCTGTTCGACATCGGCGGCCGAGCCATGGACGGGGACGAATCGCGAATCGGTGAACTTGATGCGCAGATAGTCGATGAAATCGGGGTTGGTATCGATCGAGATATAGGTCGCATCGGCCGGCAGGCGGTCGAGGATCGCCTGGGTGAAGGTGCCAACGCCCGGGCCATATTCGACGAACAATTTGACGTTGGGCCAGTCCGGCACCTTGAGCATCGCGTTGATCTGCGCCTTGGACGAGGCGATGATCGAGCCGACCATCACGGGCCGTTTGAAGAACCCGCTGAGGAACATTGCCCAGGGAGAGGGGAGCTTGCGCGCGCGCGTCTCCGCATTGTCGAGAGCGAAGCGGGGCTGGGACATGAGATTCCTTGTAGCTGTGCGCCAAATCGTACGCGACCGGAAACCCCTGTCGCAAAGCTGTAACGCCTGATCAAGCCTTTAGGTGTCGGCGACGGGTTGCGTCGCCTCGCGCGCGGGTCCATCGG